>JAKJDW010000029.1 GCA_022705745.1 Patescibacteria group bacterium | reverse complement strand
TATCCAATTCAAAAATTCTTCATAATCTGCTTTTGATTCATCAATAGTTTTACTTCTAAAAAGAATTACAGGTTTAAAGTTTGGAATATTATATTTTAGTGCAATTTTGTGTCTGTACCATTGAAATAAAAGTGCTTGCAATACTCTTTCTTTTTTGTTAAGTGTAGAAGAAATAAGATTGATTTCCTTAGTATATCCTGCTTGTAAAAACTCTTTGAGTCCAAATTTATAAATGATTTTGTCTTCATATTTTCTAGCAATACTTTCTGTTGCAGGTATAGTAGCGGTAAATTCTAAAAGCACATTTTTATTGTCTTCTTTCTTCCCATTTTTATTCAAAATAAGCTCTATAACAGTATGTTCCCAACCTTTTCTTTCTATCTCTTCAGCTCCTGTTTTGCTGGTAATTTCTTTTGGAAAAAACTCTAGTTGGTTTCCATTTTTTGATTTTGTATCTGTATTAAGATGATGAGCTTCATCGGCAAGCATAACAATATTTTTGCTATGTAGATCATCTAAAGTCGTCTGATTTTCTCTTTGTAAGTGAATATCATTATAAAGTTTTTGAATAGAAGTAAATTTGATTTCTATACCTTGAGGATTATCTGAAAAATTATCCACTTTTTTGATATTGACGGTTTTATCATCTATCACGATTTTTTCTTTGAAAAGGTATTTTGTATGTGTGTTGTCTATAAAATTATTTTCTGTTTTATCTACAATGTTGTTTTGATTTACAAAGAAAAGAAAATGTCTGTATCCTTGTTTATAGTAATACAAAATAGTACTTGCCATAAGAAGTGTTTTTCCCGTTCCTGTTGCCATGTTAAACATCAAGTGAGTAGGATTTTTTTTAAGATTAGATTTAGGGTTTTGATAAAATAAAAAGTTCTCTAATGCTTCTTTCTGCCAATCAAACAACGAATGCTTTAAGTTATCTGTAATATATTTTGGAATTTCAAATATTTCAGGGCTAAAGTTTTTTAAAGCCTCTTTTTGTATATTAATTTTTTTGTATAATTCTTCACTAAATATATCTGCCATAATTATTTCTAACTATTATAAAATTGATTTGTTAAATTTTGATCTTTCTCATTTATACCAAATTTCTTATCTGCCATTTCAGTTTTGTTCACATACATTTGATTGTTATCAAGCATAGCGACAAATATTTTCTTCTGTTCGTCCAGAGATAAATTCCTAAAATTCTCTTCTTGCAAAACTTTTCCTTTAAACTCTTTGATTTTGAGATTATAGTTGAGGAAATATCTCTCATACATTTCATCAAAAAATGCTTTTAACTCTTCTAAACTTTTACAATCAAAGATTTTTTCTTTGGCAGTTTCGTTCCATTTGGCAAGTTCAAAGTAGATGAAATCTCCGCCACCTTGCCAATTTACAGATTTTGAAATTCCTCCTTGTTCGCCATCAATTACTTTTTTCAACCTCTCCACAGCAATAGTTTCTATATAGTCCATTTGTTCAACACCAATATATTGCCGTCCCATTTTGTGAGCTACTGCAGCAGTTGTGCCACTACCAAGATGATAGTCGAGAACGATGTCGTTTGGTTGAGTTGAGATTTCAATAATTCTTTGGATAAAAGATTCAAGTTTTGGATTAGAAAACTCAAGTTTTAATTCTTCAAAATGAAGGTTTACATTTTTTTGGGACTCTATATCAATCCATAAAGAATGGACTAGTTTTTTATCTTTTTTATCTTTAATTTTATTAACAATTCCATTTTTAGATTTGAATATAAAATCATTTAATTTAAACCATCCTAAATCTTTAATTTCTGAAGCATTTTTATATAGTTCTTGGTAGGATGAACTTGAATTACCCCCTAGCATTTTTTTAAACTCTTCTTCTTTTATCGCCCATTTTCTTTTAAACTTTACACTGAAATCTAAACTAGGTATTTCATATTCAAAACCACCTGTTCTAACGGTAAAATCTTGAGTATAAATTTCACTATCATTTACTTCTTGTTTAATTCCATAAAATATACTACCTGTCTCTTTTTTTGAAAAAACTATTAAATTTTCGTGCCTTACATCTAAGCTTCTACTTATATTTCCCATGTTTCTGTTAGATCCAGTTTTTCTTATAATATTTCCAACAAAATTCTCCATTCCAAACACCTCATCCATCAAAACCTTCAAATAGGCTTGTTCATTATCATCACAACTTACAAATATCACCCCATCATCACTCAAAAGTTCCCTTGCCACTTCCAACCTATTTTTCATAAAAGTCAGCCAAGTAGAATGATTGAAATTATCATTATATTTAAAACCATCATTCCCTGTATTATACGGTGGATCAATATAAATCAGCTTCACTTTCCCTGCAAATTGCTTTTTGAGACTATGCAACGCTAGTAAATTATTCCCTTTGATAATTAGATTTTCACGGATTGTTCCGTCTTCATCTCTTTTGATTTCTTTTACTTCTTGTTCTCCGTCTTTGGTGAATCTTTTCCAATTTGTCAGTGCTTTGTGGTCAAAAAGTCTATCTATTTCATCATGAGCGAGCACAGAATTGAAAAATATCTCTTTTCTTTTTGCTTGTTTTTCTTCATAGCTTTTGGTTTTTTCAGAATATTCAAAATAAGTATCTAGTCCTTCTTCTGTGCTTTGTCCACCTTCTAAAACACAATCTTTATACGGCCAATTTAAAACCACATCATTAGTATCTTTGAGAAATCTTTTACCATCAGTCAGTCCAATTCTATTTTTATATTGAGTATAAGAGTTGTCTACTTTATTTTCTTCTATAAAAAAACGAAAATCATTTGTTTTAAACACATAAACATCTTTAATTTTCACAAAAAACTTATCTCTCAATTCTTTTTCCTGGAGTAATAACTCAATCAATTTTTCATCAATATTTTCTACTAAATCCAAAAGTAGTGTTTGATTTAATTCTGTTTTATCTTCGTTCCAAAGTCTCTCGTCCGCCTTTAAAACGTCAATTATAATTTGTTTTAGTTTTACATTATTCATAATTTACCTTCATTTTTGCTTGTGGTTTTATATTGTAAGTATCTGCCATAATTATTTCTAACTATTATAAAATTGATTTGTTAAATTTTGATCTTTCTCACTTATACCAAATTTCT
>JAKJDW010000028.1:1219-3180 GCA_022705745.1 Patescibacteria group bacterium | reverse complement strand
CCACTCACCCCTGCTAGAACTGCTGAACCAGCAATGAATTGATTTAATAACATACCTAAATAAACTATCATTAACACTATAGTTGTGAGAGTACCAGTTTTTTTATCATACTTTATGTAAAACCAGTCCATCATAGTATATGTTACTTTTTCATCACTCCATGATTTTAACTTTTTAGCATAAGGGATAAATAGAATAAATCCTACAGCTGTTCCTAGAAATACAAATAATGCTGATAAACCAAATCTGAATACATAAGCAGAAAATGCCACTAACGCAGCACCACCTATATATGATGCCACTACAGAAGTGGTAAATCCAAGTGTGCCTACTTTGCGACCAGCAATCAAAAAGTCTTCAGTAGTTCTTTTACGCGAGCCTACAACAGCTATAAATATTGTGATTAATGTGTATAATGCTAATAGCCAATGGTAATCTTGCCAAGTCTCAAAATAATTAATAATAGATCTAAACATTTTTTTTGCAAAAAAAGTAAAATTTTTTAAAATAAAAATTCTAATTGACAAATTACATATTTTAGTAAAAATTATGATGATTTTTTTTAAAATAAAGCATATAACAGAGAAATCAGATAAATAGATCATATGTAATAATATTCAAAAAATTTTTGTATAGATAAAGAAAAAATTTTTAAGGTAAACAATAGTAAAAAAGATTAGGATATAACCTGTTTTAAACAGGTTATATCCTAATGTATAAAAAATTTTTGTTTTGTATTATATATGATATGTAATATAAAAAATAATTAAATTTGCAAAAATATAAACAATTATGGATAATATTTTTGAAGAAAAAATTGATGTCTTTGCTCTTACTAAAGAAGGCACACGCAAATACTACGACAATTTATATAATAAATTGATAAATGAAGGCAAAGATATAGTCGATTATCAAGATCTCAAAGCTATGTCTACTGGTATACTGTGTCCTGATTGCAACAGCAGTCATGTGATTAGAAATGGGTTACAACATGGTGTGCAAAATTATCTCTGTAAAAATTGTGGAAGACAATTTAGAGTTACCACTGGCACCTTTATGTATGGCATTCATCACAGAGATAAAATGCTGGAATACATCAAATGTATGTCTGCAGGAATGACATTGAGAGAATGTGCTAAAAATGTAGGCATATGTTTACAAACAAGTTTCTTTTGGCGACACAGAATATTATGTGCTATGCAGTTTTTTGAAGATAATGTAAATTTCTTTGGTGTAGTAGAATTAGAAGAGCTTCTCATGAACTATTCAGAAAAAGGTAAAAAGAAACGAGACAAAAAAGAAGTAAAAAAGTTAAAGAAAAAGAAGTCAACAAAAGTAGCTGTATTAGCTGCCACAGATAGAAGTGGAAATATATTATTCAAAAAATTAGAAGATAAACGAGTACAAGCTGATCATATATCTGATTTTCTAAAATCACGAATATCAGATAATTCAGTGGTATGCGGTAGTAATAAAAAAGCATTCAAGACAGTAAATGCAGAGCACATCAAACACAAAGAAATAACTAACAAAAACAGGATGAAACAAGGTATATATAGTGTATCAACTGTTCATAAGAAAATAACAGATTTTGTTAGTTGGATATATTATAAGTTTCGTGGAGTAGCGACGAAATATTTGACAAACTATATAATGTGGTTTGTAGTGAGAGGAAAGTATTTGGCAGAGAAGATAATAGAAGATACAGGGAGGATACTGAACTTGGCGGCGTCGGATAGGCGGGCATGGGAGCAGTACAGTGCTCTGATGTCATTAACATATGTAATTCAAAACATTTAATTTTTTTTCTTAAAATACTTTTTTTAAATTTTTTCAAAATTTAAAAAAACATTTTAACATCAACCCTTCTTATTATTTACATATTTTTTTCACTTCTTTTTGTAATTTTACAAAAAAATGACTTTAGCTGAAGCTAAAAAATTTTTATATGAGATAATTCC
>JAKJDW010000028.1:0-1209 GCA_022705745.1 Patescibacteria group bacterium | reverse complement strand
CTCAAATAAAAGATAGTATAGAAATCATAGTTATATCAGCCGATCGCATACCTTTAAATTATTATTATTTCACTAAAGATTATAATTTTACTAATTTGGAAATATATTATTTTAATCAAAATTATGAATTATTAGAACAATTAAAAATTGTAGTTTTTCCACAATCTATTTTAATAGATAAAACTGGCAATATCATAAATGCTACAATGCCAGATATCAAAAATGGTTTGATTGAATATCTATTTAGTATTGCTAAAAAAAGTTAAAAATCATGGAATCTTACTAAATTTTTTTCTAATATGTAATATTAACATGTAGCCAATTTGTTCATGATTTGAGATATTTGAGACTATGATTTATATTATATTTAATCCATTTTTACTAAAAAATATTGTGAAGTTTTTTCACTTCTTTTTGTAATTTTACAAAAAAATGACTTTAGCTGAAGCTAAAAAATTTTTATATGAGATAATTCCTATGTATTACTATTCAGATTCTGCAGAACCTTTAGTAAGAGATTTATTAATTTATATTATAGATATTAGTAAAATAGAGTATTTATGCTTAGCTTCTAATTATACTTTAACTACAGATGAATTATTAAAATTAAAAGATGTAATAAAACAATTGAAAGATGAAAAACCAATTCAATATATTCTATGTGAGGCAGATTTTTTAGATTTTAAATTTCAAGTTAATGAAAATATTCTAATTCCTAGACCAGAGACTGAACAACTTGTATTATTAGCAAAAAAATTTTTAGATGCTAATAGTTATGTTCCTAATACAATTCTAGATATAGGAACCGGAAGTGGGTGCATTGCAATAGCAATGAAAAAATTATTTCCTCAAAGTAATGTTATAGGTATTGATTTGTCGAAATCTGCTATTGATTTAGCCGAAAAAAATGCTAGGAAATATGAGTTAGATGTAGAGTTTTATCAATTGGATATTTTAAAAGATGATTTCAATTTATATAATTATGATGTGCTCATAAGTAATCCTCCTTATGTTTTAGAATATGAAAAAGATGAAATGAATGATAATGTAACTAAGTGGGAACCTCATTCAGCTCTTTTTGTACCTAATGAAGATCCTTTGATCTTTTATAAAAAAATAATTAATGAATTTTTTATAAATAGAAAATCCAAATTTGCTTTTTTTGAGATTAATCCATTAAGTTATCAATTATTAGTTGTTTTTTTAAAT
>JAKJDW010000027.1 GCA_022705745.1 Patescibacteria group bacterium | reverse complement strand
CATTTTATTTTTAAAGGTATTGATATACTTAAAAATAATGGCATATTAGCATTTATAACATCCAAAACCTACTGGACTATTCAAACAAAGAAAAATTTGAGAGAACTTCTATTAAAAAATAAAATTTTGGAAATTTATGATACTGGCAACCCCTTTGATGCTCCTATCGTAGATACTGCAATAGTCATTGTTCAAAAAAATAATGAAATCAATAATTATAAATTTATTTTCATAGATGGGAAAAATGATTTTATGAACCCTGATGTTTTTGTAGGAGATATAAATTTGTATAAAAATGCTCCAAACAATGTTTTTTTTATCCCTAATGAAACAAATATAAAGATTGCAAATAAATATTTTAATCAGGTTCAGCCCCTTTTAGACAAATGGTGGGACAAGATTTCTACTAGCAAAAATATTGAGAAATATAAAAATGAATTAGAAGAATATCGTTCTTCACTAAAACCAGGTGATATTACTCTTATGGGACTTATCACCGAAGGCGGCGTCGGCTTACAAACTGGTGATAATAGCAAATATATTGGGGTAAAAGAAGGTACCAAATTGGCTGAAAATGTAAAGAAACAAAGACCTGAAAAATTGCTTTTAGCTGCAGAGTTTTGTAAACAAAATAATATAAAAACTAAACAAGAAGCTGAGGATTTTATCAATAAATTAAATGAATTTGAAATAAGAGAAAAATTTGATGAAATAAAAGAAAAATATGGTAGAGACATCTTTGGTCAGGGCTGGCTATTTAGAATAGTGAGCGATGATGAAATAGCCGATGTAGATTCACTGACTGATGATGACAAACTCAATGGAATAACTGGTGATAAAACTTTTGTACCTTACGACAAGGGCGACAAGGATGGCAATAGATGGTATGCTCCCACACCCTATTATATAGATTGGAGCAGACAGAATGTAAAATTCTTAAAAGAAAATTCCGGTAAAAAAGGCGAAGGTATGCCGGTAGTTAGAAATCCACAATTTTATTTTAGAGAAGGATTTTGCTGGAATTTTGCATTATTACCCAAAAATGAAGAAAGTAAAATAATTAAATGTAGAATAAAAGAAAAAACGGTAAACGATGTAATGACAATGGCTTTATGTTCTATTTTTAAATTTTCACCAAATTACTATATTGTAGCTTTATTAAATTCTAAATTCTCATATAATTATTTAAAAACTTTCATAAACTCAACTGCTGGTCAACAAATCAATGATATACGACAATTACCGATTATTATACCTACAGATGAACAATTATGCAAATACAAAGATATTTTTGATAGCGCTGTAAAAATACAAAAAGATAAGTTTGCAGGAAAAATATCCGTAGATGAAGCAGAAGAAAAATTAGCCGAAATACAAAAAGAATTGGATAAATTTGTGGAGGGGATGTATTTGTAATAAACAAATAAATAATATTTATAAAAAATAAAACATGGATAAAAAAATTACTATGGAAAATGAACGTGTAGAAAAAAAATCTATAAGAATTATAACAGGTAAACAACCTGCATGGGATGAATTAGCAAAAGATTGCGTTTGTTTTGCAAATGCAAGAGGAGGTAAGATTTATATTGGTATTGAAGATGATGATGAAATACCACCAAATAATCAAATCATTAATAATGATTTCGTAAATCAAGTCAGAAAAAGAATTTCAGAGTTAACGATAAATGTTAGTGTAATCGTATCAAAAAAGACTGCAAATAATGGTGGTGAATATATAGAAGTAGAAATACAACCTAGTCAATCTTCAGTTGCTTCCACAACTGATGGTAGATATTACATAAGGATATCTGATGCTTGTAAACCAGTAATGCCAGATGAGTTAAACAGATTATTTACGGATAAACCTGCATTTATTTGGGAAACCAAGGTTGTGCAAAAAATAACTATTGAACAGTGTGACCAACAAAAACTTTTGCAATTTATTTCTGATATAAAAAATTCTAAACGCGTCAGTGATTTTGTAAAACAAAAATCAAAAGAAGAAATACTTTCATATTATCAAATGTATGATGGGAATTATCTTACTAATCTAGGTATTTTATGGATTGGAACAAACCAACAACGGGCAAAACTATCCTATGCACCAATTGTACAATTCATCAAATATGATCAAAATGGATATAAAATCAAAAAAGAATTGTGGGATGATTTTTCGCTTAATCCCAAAGAACTTATTCAAAGTATATGGGAAAGGATTCCTGAATGGAGGGAGGGAATTGAGATATCCGAAGGTATTTTTGGTAGGAAAATAATTAATAATTACAATGAAAATGTGGTTAGAGAATTACTTGCCAATGCATTAGTTCATAGACCTTATACTACACGAGGAGATATTTTTATTAATTTATATCCAGATAAGTTAGAAATTCATAATCCTGGATTATTACCTTTGGGAGTTACCCCTGCCAATATCTTACATCAATCAGTAAGGCGAAACGAACATCTTTCAAAAATATTTTATGATTTGAATTTGATGGAAAGAGAAGGGAGTGGCTATGACAAGATATTTGAAATTTTAGTTAGTGAAGCCAAACAGCTCCCAATTGTAGAAGAAAAGAATGATAGAGTCGTAGTTATAATATTTAATAAAATAAAGAATGTAGAAACCATCCAATTGATTGAAAAAATAAAACAAACGTATAAGCTTAATCAAAAAGAAATTATTTGCTTAGGTATCATTGCACAAAGTAAAAGCATAATTGCTACTGAATTCGCTAAACAAATACAATCTCAAGATGATAAACAAATAAAAAATTGGCTAGGTAATCTTTTGCGTTACAAAATTGTTCAAACAAAAGGTAAGACTAAAGGAATGCAATATTATATTAACCCTTCTATATTAAAAGGTACTTCATTTGAAAAGACTGATTTATCCAATATTCAAGAGCATAGATTAAAAATTCTTATATTAGAAGATATTGATAAATACCCAAATTCGTCATTAGTAGATATTCACAAAAGAATTGGTGAAGAAATTCCTATTAGAAAAATAAGAAAGTGCTTATATGACGCTGTAAAAAATGGTGAAATTAAAACAATTGGTGGTAAAAAATTTCGTAAATATTTTATTGACAAAAAAGTGGGGTAAAAAACCTTATTTTTTATTTATTTAAAAAAAAGAAAATAGCTAAAACGTTGAAAATAAACAAGTTTTATTGACAAAAAAGTGGGGTAAAAAACCTTATTTTTTATTTATTATAAAAAAAAGAAAAAAAATCATTTATTATCTTTATTCACAAAAATATGGTGCATAAGTAAAATGTATGATCAAAAAATAACGAAAAAACAATAAAATTAAGAACTCTCTGTTAATCATTTAATCTATTGATCACATTACATAACAAATTAAATCTCACTTGTA
>JAKJDW010000026.1 GCA_022705745.1 Patescibacteria group bacterium | reverse complement strand
AAATGTTTGATCCTAATTATTGCGCAATGTAATGAAAAAATCTTTATTCCTCTTGATTTTTCTCATAATAGGACTTCCCCCCTTATTAAGGGGGGTCAAAAATTTAATAAACTGTAAGAATTTTTTAACTAATATTAAAAATACAAAATGACAGACAAAGACCTACAAGAAAAATTAAAGCAAGCACAAAAAGAACACAAACAAAAAGCGGATTCAAAAAAGGAGCATGCTTTACAAATAGAGATAGAAAAATTACAAAAAAACTATCAAGAACAGACAGAAATAGCTGCTAAAGCACAACGTGACTATATAAATCTCAAGCTAGATTTTGATAGATATCAAAATCAGGTTTCAGAAAGAGAAAAAGAACAGGATACAAATTCTCTTATTTCTAGTGTGAAAAAGTTTTTGCCTTTTATTGAGGATTTGAGAAAATCTTTGGACAATATCCCTCAAGATAAAAAATCAGATCCATTAGCACAATGAGTTCAATTAGTTTACGATAACTTTTTGAAAGTTTTGGAATCTATGCATATTTTCCAAATTAAAGCGCTTGGGCTGGTGCCAGATTCTTTGGTACATGAGCCAGTTTCTTTGATGCCTGTAGAAGATAAAAAAATGAAATGAAAAATAATTCAAGAATTTGAAAGAGGTTTTATTTACAAAAAGGGTGATAAGCAAATAGTAATAAATCCTTCAAAAGTAATTGTTGGGAATTAAATATTAAAATGATTTTTCTAAATTTTCATGAAACCAGATTTTGATATAGAACATATCCCACATAAGCCTTGAGTTTATCAATTCAAAGATAAAAAGGGGAGTATTCTCTATATCTGAAAAGCAAAAAATCTCAAAAATAGGATTTCTCAGTACTTCAATCCCAACTCAGTTTGGAAACAAGAAATGCTCAATCTCGCTGAAACAGTAGATTTTTTTCAATTGAAAACGGAATCAGAAGCACTTTATTTGGAGGATAATTTGATCAAAAAGCATCAGCCACCTTTCAATAATATGCTGAAATGATCCAATAGTTATGCTTATATAAAAATCACAAATGAAGATTTTCCTCAAATTATTGTGACTAGAAATAAAATCAAAGATTGATCTAAGTATATCTGACCAAAACATAATACCAGAGAACTCAAAAATTTTTTGCAATATCTGAGATATATTTTGAAATGGAGGTGATGCAAAAAAACAGAGCTTAAAAAATGAAAGCTTTGTTCAGATTATCATTTTTGATTATGTAAATGACGATGTTCGGCTCAACAATTTCCAAATCCAGAAAAAGCAAAAAAAGAGTATTCAGATATAGTTTTTTTGATTGAACAGTTTTTTAGATGAAATACAAAACCAGTAGAAAAAGAAATAAAAAACCAAATAAAAATCGCCACAAAGCAACAATATTTTGAACGAGCAGCAAAACTTAGAGATATTTATTTACAAATAGAAAACTTAGTAGAAAAGCAAACAGTAGTCCTTCCCAAAAACATTGTTTGATATATTTGTCAGATCAGAGATATCTCAGGTTGGCTTGTTTATGTTGTGTTAAATTTTTATGAATGAAAACTTATCGATGTAATTGTCAACAAAAAAAACCTGGAAGATTTTGATGAAAATTCAGTGTTATCATCACTGGAATCTGAGCTATGAAATCTGACTAAACAAGAGTTTCATTGAATTGATTTTTATTATACAGAGAAAATAAAATTAAATAAAACTCAGATTTCTGATATAAACACGCTTATTGATGGATTTTTTGATTCTTATTTGGTCTGAGAGTCTTTCAAAGATGAAAATATGTTGAATTGATTACTTTCACAGATCAAATCCAAATATTCTCTGAAAAATTTCCCTTATCAAATAGAATGTATTGATATTTCTCATTTTTCTGGATCAAATACAAGTTGATGACTTTCGTGTTTTGTTTGATGAGTGCCAAATTACAAATTGTATCGTAAATATAAAATTGATGCAAAAATTGATACAAAGTCTGGTGATGATTATTCAGCTTTGATGGAGCTTATTACTAGAAGGTTCAAGGATACTCAAAATTTACCAGATTTATTTATAATTGATTGATGAAAATGACAGCTTGGGATACTGAAAGAATTGCTGGGACAGGAACGATTTCAGTCTATTTATGCCAAGGTAGATTTTGTATCATTAGGAAAATGAGTGGCTAGAAAAACTTGATGAAAACTCAAATGAGAAAAAGAAAAAATATTCCGTTTTGATGATTCATTCAAAATTCAACAAATAGATTTAGATTATGATCAGGCAGATAAAATTCTTGTAAAAGTTCGTGATGAAGCACATAGGTTCGCCAATTCTTACAGAAAAGAGCAGATGAAAAAAGGCTTATAATTTATAGAGTATGAGATAATTATGATAAAATAAGTAGAAATTTATATTTGACATATTATATGAGATTGATCAGTAGATTATTGATTTTTTTATCTTATTTCAACTTTTTCAAAAACCTTCCCCAAGTTTTCATGAAAAACAAGTTCAGCGAATTGGTCTTGAGGAGTTGGATCTTTGTTGATTATTACTAAATGTTTTCAGCGGAAAAATTGGACTAAGGTATTAGCAGGATAAACTGTCAATGAAGTTCACCCAATGATAAAAAGGTCAGCTTTAGCGATAGCTTGCATTGCATTATTCCAAGCATCACTTGGTAAGCTTTCCTCATAAAGTGTAACATCAGGTCTGACTATACCTCCACATGTACAAAAAGGAATTGCTCTTTTATCCGTAAATAAAAAATCTGAATTATAGTTTTTATTGCAAGTATCACAATAAACTTTTTGTGTAGTACCATGGAGTTCTATTACCTTTTCACTTCAAGCACTCTGATGCAATCCATCAATATTTTGAGTAATTACTGCTGAAACTTTCCCAGCTTTTTCTAATTCTGCAAGTTTGTAATGCGTGATATTAGGTTTAATCCCTCTGCAATCCAATTTCTGCCTATAATATTCAAAAAAAACCTGAGGCTCATTGTAGAGACAAGAATGACTCAATAAGTATTCTGGTTGATAATGATCAAATTGGATATCATGTTGATTATAAAGTCAGTCTTTGCTTCTAAAATCAGGGACTCAACTTTCGGTAGAAACTCATGCACCTCAGAAAAAAACAATATTACGAGAATTTTGGATTAAATCGTTCAATGCTTTCATCTTTGAAGAAAAATCAGAATTATCTTTTTTATTCATTTTTGCAGGTTGATATAAATCAATACTCATTATAAGTAAAACTTATCTTTATTCCATAGTTTTGTTTTATTCGCAATAATAAAGATAGCCAAGTTTTTTAAATGTATCAAAACATACTTGGTCTTGTATAAATTATTGTTTTTGTCAATGTAGTGTGCTATTGCAGAGTTAAGTTCGTTTTTTATACTTATTTTCTTGATATTTTTCTCGAGGTGTTTTCCCATTCATTC
>JAKJDW010000025.1:3520-3607 GCA_022705745.1 Patescibacteria group bacterium | reverse complement strand
ATATATTTCTCTTTGATTTCACTCTTATCTACTATATTCAACTCTAATAGTGCTGGAACTATATATTCTGCCCAATAACTGTCTGAT
>JAKJDW010000025.1:0-3421 GCA_022705745.1 Patescibacteria group bacterium | reverse complement strand
TTCAGCTTTTTCAAATGCCCTATCCAAAAGTGTTATATATTTCTCTTTGATTTCACTCTTATCTACTATATTCAACTCTAATAGTGCTGGAACTATATCTGCTGCCCAGCTACTGTCTGATTCAGCTTTTTCAAATGCCCTATCCAAAAGTATCATATATTTCTCTTTATCGCTCTTATCTAATATATTCAACTCTAATAGTGCTGGAACTTCATATTTTGCCCAATATTTGTCTGATTTTGCTTTTTCAAATGCTTTATCTAAAAGTGTCATATATTTCTCTTTGATTTCACTCTTATCTAATATATTCAACTTTAATAGTGCTGGAACTATATATTCTGCCCAGCTATCTTTTGATTCAGCTTTTTCAAATGCCCTATCCAAAAGTGTTATATATTTCTCTTTGATTTCACTCTTATCTACTATATTCAACTCTAATAGTGCTGGAACTATATCTGCTACCCAGCTACTGTCTGATTCAGCTTTTTCAAATGCTTTATCCAAAAACGAAAAATACTCGTTTTTGATGATCGAATTCTCTACTCCTTCTGGATTAGTTTTTAATTCTTGTAAAAATGCTTCAGCTTCTGCTAGCTGGTTTAGTTCCACTTCTTTTCAAGTTGGTAATGTTTGCATTGATATATAAGTTAACATATAAAATTACAGTTATATTATAGTCACAATCTCAAATTTTGCAAATTTTGATAGATGTTTTTTTGTTTTTCTCTTTATTTTTGATTTGTGATTATTAGATATGATAGTATATGTTTTATAGTATAAATAAAAAATTATGAAGTATTCACTTAATCTATTAAAAAAATTCATATCTATCAATGATAGCATAGAAAATCTAGCAGACAAACTCACTCTAAAAACAGTAGAAGTAGAAGAAGTATTCCAAAGAAACATAGATCAAAAAATTGTAATATGAAAAATAAAAGCTGTAAAAAAGCACCCAGATGCAGATAAATTGAATATTTGTATGGTGGATTGTTGAAGCAAATGAGAATATCAAATAATTTGTGGCGGGACAAATGTTGCAGAATGAATTTATGTCCCTACTGCTCTATCAGGTGCATATTTTCCAAAATTAGATATCACTATAGAACCTAGAAAAATGAGATGAGAAGAATCAAACGGTATGATTTGTAGTAAAGCAGAATTGTGAATAGATGAAGATTTGGATACTCATTGGATTTGGGATATGCAAAAAGATTTAGATGATTTGTCTGATGAAGATTTATGAAAACCTGTAGTAGAAAAGTATCCTTGGTTAGAATCTGAAATAATAGATATAGATAACAAATGACTCACAAATAGACCTGATCTTACTGGTCATTTTGGTATGTCTGTAGAATTAAATTCCATGTATGAAAATGAAAAGATTTCTTTCAATAAAATTAATGAATATTTTGAAACATTCAAAAACACCAACATATTTGAAATTTTAGACAACAAAGAGAAAACTAAAATTGGCTTAAAATCTGAAACAGATAATTTGAATACATATATTTTAATGGAATTAAACAATATCTCTGTCAAAAAATCTAGTTTTTTTACTAGAATACAAATGATGGATTTATGAAGTCATCCAATTTCCAATTGGGTGGATTTTAGTAATTTATTTATGAATATTTCTGGTCAGCCTGTTCATTTTTTTGATGCTGAGAAAGTTGTATGAAATGTGATAATTAGGCAAGCAAAAAAATGAGAAAAGTTTGTGGATCTGTTTGAAAAAGAGCATGAGTTACTAGAAACTGATATGGTGATAGCTGATGATCAAAAAATATTAGCATTGGCGGGTGTGGTTTGATGACTGGATTCTGGAGTGACTGAAAATACAAAAAATATTTTAGTAGAAATAGCAAATTTTGATCCTGTTTGTGTGAGAAAAACTTGAGTAAGATTGTGACTTAGAACTGATGCAGAACTTAGATACGAAAAAAATATAAATCCTACTTTTAGTCTTTTTGTTTTGATATTATTTTTGGATTTGTTGAATTTTTACAAAAAAGATTTATGAGATTACGATTTATGATGACTTTCATATTATAGTAAAACAAAAAATGCTAATTACACTCAAAATACAATTGCTATAGATTACTCTAAAATGGAAAACTTTATTTTTGGAGAAAGTAAAGAATGATTTGAAAATGATGCTAAAAATATTTTACAATGACTTTGATTTACAGTAAAAGGCAATGAAATTTGAGTTCCTTTTTGGAGGTCACCAGATGATATAAATATTGTAGAAGATATTTATGAGGAGCTTGCTAGGATATACTGATATGAGAAAATAGATTCTAAAACATTAGTTTCTGATATTAGCTTGAGCAAAACGACAAGTTTAGTTAATTTGATAAGTAATATTGAAGAAATTTTTGTAAAAAAATATAATTTTAATCAAGTTGAAAGTTATCCTTGGGTATGAGAGAAAATTCTAAATTTATTTGATGTGGATTTGGGAAATTTATACACTATCAAAAACCCAATAGACTTAGACAAACCTTATTTGAGAGATGACTTGGATTATGTTTTGATAAATTATGTGAGTAAAAATAGTAAATTTTTTGAAGATTTCAAAATATTTGATATTGGTAGAGTCTGGTCAAAATTATGGAGTGATGGTAAAGTTTGAAAATTTGCTAATGAATTGGTTGGAGAAAAACAACAGCTATCAGCTATGTATTACCAAAAAAGTATCAAAAATCGGGAAGAAGATTTATTATTATCAGCTAAATCAGAACTTGAAGATTTGCTTAAGTCTTTGGGACTAAAAGATGAGGTAAGTTATAAAAAAACTGAAAAAAAAGCATATCATCCAAACAAACAATGAAATATAGTTTACAATTGAGAACTAATAGGGTTTGTTGGGACAATACACCCAGTTATTTTGAGAGAGAATAAATTGCTTGAAACATCTGATTTGGTCTATTTATCCTTGGATTTAGAAAAAATTGATCATTTAATGGATAAAATAGAATTTGTAGCAGAAGGATATGAAACTTTACAAGACCAAATTGTTTGGAGAGATCTTTGCTTTGTTATGGATCAAGAAAAGGATTTTTGAGAGGTCTTGAATATAGCAAAAAATGTAGAATGAGTAGCTGATTTAGAGATTTTTGATTTGTACAAGTGAAATAATTTACCAGAATGAAAGAAATCAGTCGCATTCAAGATAAAAATTAAGTGAGAGAATATGCAAACTGAAGATATAAATGAAATTATGAATAAAGTCATAAAACAAGTAGAAAGTAGTTGAGCAAAGTTGAGGGAGTAGGAAGTTTATAAAGTTTATAAAGTTAGAAAGTTGAAGATAAAATTCCTCCCCTTGGGGAGGATGTTCCTGTACAAGTTACTTAATTCGGTAACAAATTTTTTGTAAAATTAAAAGGAGATTGTCATTCTAAGGATCAATGTG
>JAKJDW010000024.1 GCA_022705745.1 Patescibacteria group bacterium | reverse complement strand
GAAGAGGCAAATTATATGCTCAGTCAACGATTAGGCTACTATAATACTCAAAGAAAGCATACCTGAATGTGAATGAAAGGGAAAACACCTCGAGAAAAATATCAAGAAAATAAGTATAAAAAACGAACTTAACTCTGCAATAGCACAAACACTTGACAAACACAACATTATAATTATAGTGGATGCATTTATATTATTAATATTTTATCATGTCTAATGAATTATGAAATGTTTCTATCCAAAAGAATACTATAGAAGATCACGATAGAAAAAATTTAATAAACTCCATTACGGCCGACATTTCAAACACAATTTGAAAAGAAAAGTACCTCGAAATAGATCACAACAAGGATCCTATTTTATGTGAAATTAAAGAAAAATTTTTGTCTAACCACAAAATTACTAGTGGAACAACTAATGTTAAATTTGTAGATGGAAAAATAATAGGAAAAGATGAACTAAAGGATTATTGATTTTATAGCAACTCTAGAGCCCCATGGGATTCTTTACTAAGACTTTGGGAAGAACATTGAGGAAGCTTGGATACCATCATCAAGAACACTAAAATTGTTGACATAGCATACGATAACTTGGGGAAAGAGCGAGAAGCTTATTCCATACGAATTAAGAAACAATAACATCAACAATAATATTTAGAAACTGATAAATTTATTTTATCAGTTTTTGTAAAATTTCATTTATTTTTTTCAAATTTTCTTTTACCGTACCACTAGCATCAATAACATAATCACAAATCTTTTTTGCCCTTACCCTTTCTACTTGTGCTGAAGCTACCCTTCTATCTATCTCTTCTTGAAAAACACTACCCCTAAACTTGATTCTTTCCACCATTTTATCATCAGGTAAATCCAAAAATATAGAAACATAATCCAATCATTTACTATCTTGAATAACTTGTTCAAGTCAGTTGATATCCAATTCTTTGATAGGGGTCAATCATTTTTCAAATGCTTTTTGTATTTCAGACAATCTAGTTCAATAATAAAACTTGTTGTGAACTAAAGCATATTCCAAAAGTTCTCAATTTTTTATCATTTCTTGAAATTTTTCATCAGAAATATGCCAATATTTTCTACCATTTCTTTCGTTTTCTCTCATTGGTCTAGTCGTATAAGAAGGAACCAACACGAATTTAGAATGAATTTGTAGCAATTCTGTCATCAATGTAGTTTTACCACTTCCTGAAACTCACATTAAAAATATTACTTTTTTATCCATTTTGTTTTGAAAAAATAAATAAACTTAAATAAACTGTTGATTTATATATACTTAATAATATATTATTTGCAATGTTTTAATTCATTAAAAAATAAATCATGAAAAAAGGAAACATCATTTCTCTAATAGTAATATGTGTTACTATCTTAGTTTCAGGTTTTTTGCTCACAAAAACTAAATTTTATATCCAAAGTGTGTGAAGTTCTATGGCTGACAACACAATTACCGTTGAATGAGAATGAAAAGTAATGGCTACTCCAGACACTATTATATTGAGTGTAAACATTGAAGAAACCAAAAAAAGTACAGCTGAAGCACAAAAAGCAGTAAACATAAAAGTAAACCAAATAAAAGATCTGATAAAAAAATATAAAATCAAAGATTCTGATATACAATCTAGAAATATAAGCGTTTATCCAGAATACAATTATACAAATGCTTGAAGAAAACTTTTGGGATACAGAGCAAATCATAGTCTAGACATCAAAATCAAATCTGCAAATATAGAAAATGAATGAGTAGGAGGAAGTTTGATTGATGAAGTGGCAAAGATTTGATGAGTAATCGTAGAAAATATCGCTTATGATATAGAAGATAAAACACCATATTATAGTCAAGCTAGAAAACTAGCTATGGAAAAAGCATATGAAAAAGCAAAAGAATTAGCTAAAATAGCATGAGTAAAACTACTAAAACCAATATCTATATCAGAAAGTTTATTCGCACCAACGGCCATTTATAGTAGAAACTCCAAAATGATGATGATGGATGCTGTCAGTGAAGTAGCTTGAGCTGGAAGCATTTCCCTATGAGAAATGGAAATAAACATTACAGTAAATGTTTTGTATGGAATACAATAAAAACTAAAATTTCAAAAATATTGCCTTTTATACAATTGTTAATTTTGTATTTTCATAAGTTGTTGTCTAAAATAATTGTAAATATCTATATGATATTGTCTTAACTTTCTCCAAATCCATTGTGTTTCCTGAACATTATCTGGACAATGATTTTTTGAGTAAATTAATAATAATTTAGAAGTCGGAATCTCTTCTCTTATATTATAAAAAAAAACTGCCCTATATCACTTACTATTTCAATATCAAGGCTTTTTTATTCTGCACTTTACAATAAGCTTAGCTTCTTTTTCACTCAAACTTATCATGTCAAGCTTTCCTGTAACAAGAAATTGTTGTATATTTTCCCCAGCAAGAAGAAGTACCTTTTGTACTGCAAAAAAAGCACCTTTGAGTTCTCCTACTATACTTTTAATATCATAAACATCACTATAATTCTGATCAAATTCAGACTTAATATACATTTTCTGGTTCTTCTTGTGTTATAAACTCATAAGGAACTTCTTGCATTAATTCGTCTGTCATACCCCAAGGAAGCTGATTATGTGTAAATGCAACAATTTCAGCCGTACTTTTTAAGCGCCATTTATTAGCTATTTTTTTCAACAAAAAAAACTCCTCATCGCTAAGCAAATCCCTTTTAACAGGAAGATTGTTTGAAACAAGTTTTGATTGTCCTGTATAATTGATATCAATAACTTCTGTATTTTCTAAATAATCTATAACATTCAAAAAATTTTCTCCTATGGGTCAAAATTGTTGTTTAATATATTTTTGCCCAGTAATGGATTCTAAATGTTCATAGTACCAAGCAAAATCTAATAAATAACAAAGTTTTGCTAGTTTTGTTTTAGGAACTCTTCCATCAAAAGAAGATAACTCAATAAAATTAGTAATAATTTGTTGTTGCTTGCCAGCATTAAATTTTTTTTGATTTACTGTCTCATCAGATATAAATTCACCCACTTGCTTATCAAAAAATTCTGAAAGCTTAACTGCTGCTCCTAAGGATAATTCAGCTTCTCCCCTTTCAATTTTAGCATATGTTTGACGCGATACTTTAATCATATTTGCTATTTCTTGTTGAGTTTTACCATGGTTTACACGAAGCTTTTTTAGAGAATTAACATTTGTTGTAGTCATAATTATTATAAATTAAACATAAAAAATATATAGAACCAAACCAAATGTAATTATTTTTTACAAAAAATCAAGTTTTATTAAAAAATGTTAAAATATATAACTTTTCTTGTTTTTTGTAACCTCATAAAAAGCCTTATAAAAAACAATAGAAAAAGCAATTAACTTCTACTGTTTCCTATCATTTTAGCCACCCGTTTTTTTTAATTATGCCGAAAAGTTAAAGTAATCAAATAATTTTCTGATTAGCTTCTCTAATAGATTCATATCGTGCTACTTTATTTTTTGCATTCTGAAAAAGTTTTGTTTCAATCAACTCTTCTTTTGTAAATCATGCAGCTATTAAGAATAAAATCAAATGTTTTTCTACTTTAGGATAATTAGCAACATCTAAATTAGCAAGCTTTTCAAACATTTCTTTTCATAATTGTTCTTTAACAAAATTCTCTTTTTCATCTAATCAGCTAAAGCTCTTTTTTAAGTTTCCAGAAGCTTCAGTCTTTGATTTTTCAACCGCAGCTCCAAGATTATCAGACATTCTAACTTCAATCTTTGATTTTTCAACCGCAGCTCCAAGATTATCAGACATTCTAATTTTTCAGCTCATTGTTATTTTGATTAAAAAATAAAAACTTTTATTAAATAACATAGTAGTTAAATCTCCTCATAAACACATTGCTATTATATTTATTTTTATTAATTTGTCAAATCAAAAATCAACATAACAGCCAACAATAGAAAAAGCAATTAACTTCTACTGTTTCCTGCCATTTTAGCCACCCGTTTTTTTTAATTATGCCGAAAATTTTTTTGAAATCCAAATACCTATAAAATAAGTCAAAACAACTACTAAAATCGTAATTCCAATATGTTCCAATGTCGTATGTAAAATATTATCTTTTCTATCTTTTGCTACTTTATAACTTATTAAAAAAATCAAAAGAAGTCCCCAAGCTGTTGAAATGATCACAGCCGTTTTCAAAGAAAAAAACAAAATAGGAACGATAAAAGATAAGGTAAATATAAATTTTGTCAGAAATGTTGCTATAGTAGACAACCAAATAGATTTGTGTGATTGGTTTTTGGATTCTTCAGATATATGTATTCCCAAAGCATCAGACAAAGAATCTGCTATGGCAATTGTCAAAATTCATCATATTACCAAAATATCAGATTGACTACCAAAGGCCAATCACACCATCAATCCAAGTGTAGTAATAATTCACGAGGTTGCTCAAAAATTAAAACCAGTTTTAAGTGAGTTTTTCATTATTTTATACGGATTTAAAGTTTAATTCCACCGTTTTTCATCTTTGCAAAAGCCACAAAAGCTTTTTTTCTCTTTTCACAAAATCAGCATGTCAATTATAATATAAGTCCACTGAATAAACCTTAGAATTATTAGGAACCAAACTTGAAAAAACTTCTTCTAATTTTTCTAATTTATGAAATCTTTGTTTTTTATAATTAAAAAACTTACAAATTGTTTTCTGATAATTAAAGTATTCATAGTTTAATGGAATTAATGAATCAACATTAGAATCTTTGAAATACCTCAAATCAAATTTGATAATTTTATTTACCAAAATATTTGAAAAAGATAATTTTCTAGGAAAATACTTCCACATTTGAGTTTCTTTTACCCAAAACTTGAATGGGAAGTAAAATTTTTTTATTTTTGATTGATTATCATTAAGTGAATATTGCTTTGAAAGGTTGTTTACTAAACCCTGAGCTACTTGAACATCTGCGAAATCTCCAAATATTCCTATTTTTCACACCAAAGAGTTTTGAAAGACATAGTCTAAAACATAAGTTTGGAACAAAGGGATAATAATGTCTGAATTTTTGTCTTTATCTAAAAAATATAACTCATAAATTGGTGGTAAAATAATTTTTTCTACTCACTTTTTTTTCAAAAAATCTATTCATTTTTGTACACAATCCAATGAATATCCAAAAGTATTATCGCCATAAGGTCGATTTACTTGATCATAATAAATAAGATATTGATTATCAAATTTCGCCAAAAACTTAAATAAAGTCAAAACTTCGTTTCCTGAAGAAATAACACCTATTTTCATTCAATTTGTTTTTTTAAATAAACATATCTATTAAAGTTTTTTATCAACACATCATAATCCTCTGCTGTTAGAATATTCTCTATTACTTGAACCTGTTCTTTCAAATATGTTATCATATTTCTAACATTCAAAGGCAAGGTCCTACTGTTTTCAAATTGTTTGAAGGATTTTGCAAATCTTTTATATTTTAAATGATATGGAGATACTGAAAATATTAAATATTCTTTTATTTTATCAAACATATTATTGTTAAAGCTTATTACAGCTTCTTCAATTTGTTCTCTTACCAATAATATTTTTTTTATTCTTTCTATTTTATCATTCCTTATTGTTGTCCAAAAATCTACATCGTACCCTTGTTCAATAATATCTTGTATTTCCAAAAAATCCTTGTATTCTTTACTAATCGCTTGGGATAAAACATCCAAATATGTGGAACATTTATAATTATTTTCTTTTTCGATAGTAACAGTAATAGCGTTTGGAGAAACTACACAAAAAAAATTATCTTTCATATTATTAGCAAAAGAGTAGCCCAAAAAGAATCACACAACTATAATATTCAAAACAAAGAATTTTTTTTTCATATGATATTAAAGTTTAAATGAATTAATTAGCTTTTTTGTCTCCAACCAAAAAGATTCTTCCTCTGCTTTACCACTTTTTATCTTAAAATCCAAATCTATCAACTCTTTATACATATTTTCCAACCTAGTTCAATTACTTTGTATCAAATCAATATTTTTCACATTCTGATGCAAAGAATAAGAGTTTATTCATGTTTTGTTTGCAATAGTTTTTAAATCTGTAATACCATTTTTCGCAAAATGGTAAACAGTAATATACAATCTCAACGACCAATACAACACCCCTGATATCGCATTTCGGTTTAATCACTGATCTTGCATTTTTTGTAAAAAATTCATCGCATTTAGTTTGTCTTTAAACAAATAATTTAACAGCTCAAAAACCTGAGAATCAACAAGTCAAAAAACCACCTCATCAACCAAATTCTCAGTTATTTCTGATAAGGAATTATATTCACAATAGTATTTTAATTTGTCTATTTCCGAATTGATACGATACAACTCTACTCACACCTTTTGAATAAACTTTTGTAAAACACTATCAGAAATCTTAAGATTTCACAATTCTTGCTTGATATAAACTTTTAATCAAGCATTATCCATGGTCTTAAATTCTTTTATATTGGCATTATCTTTTAGGAATTTATACAGTCTAGATCTTTTATCAGGTTTGGAGTTTGCAAAAACAAGTAAATTTTCAGCAGGAATTTCTCATTTTTTTTTCAAAAACTCATCTATAAAATTTTCCACCTGAGATATCGTAAATCCAAACCTATCCGTTCAAGTAGGAAGACCATCTATGACGGTAAGAGTTTTAGTAGAAAATAAACCTCAACCATAAATCGATTGTTTTGCTTTTCACTCATCCCAATTTTCTACATGAAAAAAAGAAACAGAATCGTTCCCAAATTTCTGAGTAAAATTGGAAACTCGTCTATAAAGTTCCTGATCCAAAAGATATTCTTCATCTCAAGTAAAAAAATATAGATTTTTTATCATAAATTAATGTCCAAATAAAAGTTTACAAAGTGAATAATACTTTTTTACCTATCAAATTCAAACTAATTAAAAAATTTTTTTTCACCCTTGTATCATTTCAAGCGAAGCATGTCATTTCTACTAAGTGAACACACAAAGAAATCCCCTACTATTTCCTCTCTGTTTCTCAAATTCGCACTTTTTTAACAAGAGGCCATTGTTGCCAATTATGTCCTCAACATAGAATTTGATAAACTTGTTACTTTAACTTTATAAACTTTCCAACTTTACGAACTTTCCAACTTTATAAACTTTCCAACTTTATGAACTTTCCAACTAACTTCTATACAGCATCAACAAAATCCAAGCTCTCAATTCAGTTATTGTTGGATCTGGTTTTGTAATAATAAGTCTATCGTGAAGATAATTCAAATGATCCCCCCATCGAGCATCATCTTTATTGTTGTCATATTTATTACCTTCCAACATCCTTGAAAAAACAGTTGAAAATTCTGCT
>JAKJDW010000023.1 GCA_022705745.1 Patescibacteria group bacterium | reverse complement strand
TGAAATGTTTGATCCTAATTATTGCGCAATGTAATGAAAAAATCTTTATTCCTCTTGATTTTTCTCATAATAGGACTACCCCCCCTTAAAAAGGGGGGCTATGTGTGGCCTAAATCCCCCCTTGCTTACTGAGTTCTCCGTAACAAGTAAGGGGTAGAACTTTACAAACCCCACAATACTGTGGCAGACTTTCTAAACTTTTAGGTTTGATTTTGGATTAATGATTAGTATATAATATATGCTCACAAAATAGCATTATTATTTTTTTGAAAGCATAAATATATGAAAAAAAACTGATATAAAGAACTATTACCAGACCAAACATTAGGAGAAAAACTAATCAAAAAATGATTTTGGTTATATCTTTTTTCGTTTTTAATCGCGCCTACAGGATATATTATCAAAGTAATAATCTCAAACACGGTATCGATAGCTGATGTTGGAGTACTTTATAGTATCATTTGACTGATAACAATCATAAATGTGTATAATGATCTAGGTCTCACAGAAAGTTTACAATATTTCCTACCTAGATACTGGATAAAAAAACAATACAATTATATCAAAACATCAATATTCTTAAGCTTAGGTGTTCAAATGTTTACTTGACTCATCATTGCTGGGATATTATGGTTTTGAGCACCGTGGCTGGCTACTAATTATTTCCAAAGTCCCAGTGCTGTAGTAATTTTAAGATATTTTTGTTTATATTTCTTGTGAATAAATGTGTTTGATATTTTAGTAAGTATTTTTTATGCATTTCAAAATACCTTAGCACAAAAATCTATTGAATTCATTAGAATGATAAGTGTTGTTTGATTTACTTTATTTTTCTTTTTTTCAGGTAGGACTAGCATAGAACGGTACAGTCTAAACTGGATATTAGGCTTAGCTATATGAATAATAGTTGGACTAATAATCTTTTTTGTAAAATATAAAAAAAGCCTTTTTCAATGAAAAGTAGTCTTTGAAAAAAACATGCTCAAAGAGTATATCAAATATGCCTTCTGGTGTTTCCTAGGATTAAATGCTCTATACTTATTTTGACAAATTATACAACAACTGGTAATTCTAATTTTGTGACCAGAAGCTGCTTGATTTTATACCAACTTTTTGAGCTTATATTGAATATCAGCTGTAATAATCTGACCAATAATATGACTCGTGTTTCCTATGGTTTCAGAACTAATCACCAAAAAAGATACAAAAAAATTACAAACATTATTTAACTTTTTTTATACCTATTTTTCAGTATTTGCATTTTTTTTAGCTATATTTTTAATGGCATTATGACCAGAAGTAGCTTTAGTTTTGTTTGGGAAAAAATTCATTCTATCATGAAAAATGGTGATCTTGTGAGCACTTTTTACAATCGCAAATGTGTTTGTGGGTTTCAATTTTTCTGTTTTAGCATGATTGTGAAAGATCAAAGAAAGAGTAGAAATACTTTTCACAACGGTATTAATAACGGTCGTATTATCGGTTATATGAATGTATAGTTTATGAGTTTATGGGGCCGTTCTCACATTATGAATAGGAGAAACGATACTCTTTATTTTAAGTTTTAAATTGGTTTATAAAGACATAAAATTTGGAGTAAACTGGAGATTTATAATTAAAAATATATGTATAGGATTATTGTTGTGAATAATTTTATGGATGATAAAGTCAAAGATATTCGTTAATAATGATTCAATGAGATTGTTTAATTTATGGAGACTGATTTTAATAGGACTAGGATTTTTTGTTGTATTTGGATTGTTTAATTTCAAAAAAGCGCTTGTATTGAAATGAGAAATAAAGAAGTTGAGAAATTAGCAAATGAGCTGAAATAAAAAAACAGTAAAATTATTTGCTTTTTTTGAAATATGTTCAATATATAATCATATATGATTATATTCTAAACACAAAGTATAAAAATAACATCATTATTAAAAATGAAAAAAACTATCATTTTTTTGGGAAAAACAAAACTGAACTGCTTACAAATTGTAGCCAGTTAAAATTGATGGCTCAAGACAACAGAAAATCTAATCCTGGTAATTTGTCACGGTTTTAAAATAAGATACAAACAAAAAGATTTGCATTTATATTATATTTAAATATAATATAAACGATTTATATTCTATTTAAATATAATATGGCAAGTATACAAATTATAGAAAGTTTAAAAAAAATTTATGAAAATCTGTTACAAAATACAAATAATGACTTTTGTAGAGATAGAGAAAACAGAATAAATCCAAGCAAGTACGGACCTATAGTACTAGTTTGAGAAAGATGAGTAGGAAAAACTTATTTACTTTTGCAGAAACTGAAAAAACAAAAGAAAAAGAGCTTTTATTTTGCTGCTGACAACCCCCTTGTACAATGAATTTCACTTTTTGATTTAGTTTCAAAGCTTTATTTTGATTATGGAATTAGGTATCTAGTAATAGATGAAATTAATAAATGAGAAGATTGGATGGGAAATTTAAAGGCAATTATTGATAGTTTTGTTGATTTAGAATTGATCGTTTCTGGTTCTTCCTCTCTAGATCTATACAAAGGAACTTCAGATTTACAAAGAAGGATATATAAAATAGATTTATTCCCTTTAAATTTTGTGGAATATTTGGAATACGAACAAAAGGTACAACTCCCCTTATATTCATTTGAAGAAATCATTGATAATCATAAAGAAATATCTTATGATTTAGCAACAAAATTTGATAAAAAAGATTTTGAAAATTATTTATGCTATTGATTTTATCCTTATTTTAAAAATAAAAAAGAAATTTACCATAATCTTCTACTTAATAACTTAAAAAAAACAATTTTAGAGGATTTACCAACTTTTATGAATTTACAAACCTCATCTTTAGCTAAAATAGAAAAATTATTTTATTTCATTGCTAAAAATCATCCATCAGAATTAAATTATAAATCACTAGCTGAAAAAATAGGTATCCCAAAAGAATTATTGGAAAATATTGTTTACTACTTGGATCAAATAGGGGTTGTAAATATTGCTATCAGAACAAATAAACTTACTGATATTATTAGAAAAGAATTTAAAATATTTTTATGAAATCCAAATATGTATTATGCATACAAGAGTAGCGACAATATATGAACTATGAGAGAAAGTTTTGTATTACATGCTTTGAAAAAGATAAGCAAATCTCAAGTTGTTAATGAAAACATTATTCTGCCTCAATACTGAGATATTATTTATAAACATAAATGAGAGCATTATCTTTTTGAGGTGTGATGAAAAAATAAAACGAGTAAACAGATTAAAGATATAAGAAACTCATTCATCGTTGTTGATGATTTGATTTGATCAGATAATAGGATTCCTTTGCGATTATTTGGGTTGGTAAAATAAAATAGAAATAAGAGATGAGTTTTGAGAAAAAACTTACACTAGTAATAGTGTGTATATATTAAAATATTAAAATATTAAATAATCTATTTGTTTTTTGTTTACATATCATTATATACTTATTGTGGTAGTTTTTAACCAATATTTAAATATAATAAATTAAAAACATGGATATAGAATCTTATTTTCAAGAATCTGCTGATGTAAAGATGGATTTTATTCAGCATAATTCTGAAGAATTACAAGAAGTGATTTGAGTAATTTATGATGCAATCAAAAATAATCATCAGATTTTTATTTGTTGAAATGGTTGAAGTGCTGCTGATGCTCAACATATCGCAGCAGAGTTTACTGGGAGATATAAGACTGAAAGACAATCTTTACCAGCGATAGCATTAACTACAGACACTTCTGCTTTGACAGCTATTTGAAATGATTATGGGTTTGATCAAGTGTTTTCTAGACAATTAGAATGATTAGGGAAAAAGTGAGATGTATTAATATGAATTTCTACAAGCTGAAATTCAGAGAATATAGTTAAAGCAGTAGAAATGGCAAAAACTCAATGAATTAAAACAGTAGGATTATTATGAAAATCTGGAGGGAAATTAAAGGATATGATGGATTATGCATTAATAGTACCATCAAACAATACTCCAAGGATTCAAGAATGTCACATGACAATTTATCACACTATATGTGAAATAATTGATATTTTAGTTAGTAAAAAATAGTTATGTCGAATATTGTTATTATATGAGACTCCATGATAGATAAATATATTTATGGAAATACTGATAAAAAAAACCCTGAATCTCCTATGCCTTTATTAAAAGTTGAAAAAAAAGAAATCAGGCTTTGATGAGCTTCTAATGTAGCAAATAATATTGCTCAATTAAATTGAGGAGTCACATTAATTAGTATGGTTTGAGATGATATTAATTGAAGTTTGTTTTCTACTTTATGTGAGTGACAAAATATAAACTTGGAAAAAATATTAATGAAATCTCCAACTATTACAAAAACAAGATTCTTAGATTCTCAGTATAAACAACAATTATTAAGAGTGGATGAAGAAACATATGAAAAGATTTCAACCGATTGAATTAGCCAAGTAAAAACTATTTTAAAAAAAGAAAAACCTGATTATATTTTGATATCAGACTATGATAAATGAATTATTACTGAGGACTTGGTTTCTATGGTTAAAGATTATGCTAAAGATAATTTAGTAAAAATATTAGTTGATATTAAACCCCAAAATTTGGAATTTTTTCATAATGTATATTTAGTAAAACCCAATTTCAAAGAATTTTGTGAAATGATGGGGATTCAATGAATGGAAAATACTGATGAAAATATTGCAAAATATGGTAAAGAATTTACACAAAAATATAAAACAAATATAGTAATTACTAGAGGATGAAAGTGATCTACATTAATCACTATAGATTGAAATATTCATCACATCCCATCTGAAGAGCGCAAAGTGTTTGATGTTACTTGAGCTTGAGATACTTATATTGCAACATTAACTTATGCTTTAGGAAAATGAATGGATATAACTGATGCTGTAAAATTAGCTAATAAAGCTAGTTGAATAGTTGTATGAAAGGTTTGAACAGCATCTATCACAAAAGAAGAGTTGTGAATTGAATAAGAAATCCTCAGTCCCGCAATTACTGCGGGACAGCTCCTTTGAAAAAGGAGCAAAATATTTAATGAATAAAACACACTAAGTTATGATTTTAGAAAATTTAAATGAAATTAGAGCAATAACTGAGTCTGAAAAAGCAAAATGAAAAAAGATTTGATTTACCAATGGATGTTTTGACATTCTTCATCCCTGACATATCTCAACATTCAAAAAAGCAAAAAAATATTGCGATGTTTTATTTGTGGCTTTAAATGGCGATAATTCTCCATATTGGAAAACCAAACCAGGAAGACCAATTCACAATCAAACCCACAGATCCATAATTCTAGACAGTATTAAATATATTGATTATGTTGTTAGTTTTGATGAAGAAACTCCGATTGAAAGAATCAAAGAAATAATGCCAGATTACTTATTCAAATGATGAGACTATAAAGCTGAAGATGTAGTATGATATAAAGAAGTGACAGAAAATTGATGAGAAATCATTATTATTCCAACTGTCCAAGGATATTCTACAACAAATAGTGTAAATAAAATTTTATCCATAAAATAACTTTTTTGATGGTTTCTATTTTTAGGATTATAGACAAATATGTGATATGATTTTTTATATTGATATTTTTTTGGTTAAAATACATCCCTTTTGTTGATAAAAATAAAATCAAAAAATCTCCAAAAAAAATATTAGTAATTCGTCTTTGGGCATTATGAAGCTCGCTCCTTACATTTCCGATGATTAAACAAGTAAAAGAACATTATTGAAAATGAGTACAATATGAGTTATTGGCAAGTACAAGAAATATTTGAGTATATAAAAATCAATGATATTTCAAAAATATGTTTAATATTTTTTCTATAAAAGATTTGTTAAAATTAATTATTAGTTTCAAAAAATATGATATCGTAATTGATACTGAAGAATATTTCAAAATTTCAGCTTTTATGTCTATGCGATTAGGTAAAATTAATGTGTGATTCAATAATATACCTCTAAGGTGATTAGCTTATAATATTTGAATCAAATACAATGATGAGCAGCACTCTGTATTAACTTGTTTAGATTTAATTAAAGCTATTTGAATTGATTACAAAATTCCAGAATGATTAGAACCCTTAAAATATACAGAAAAAGATACTAAACAAGTCGATGAATTTTTAAAAGAATTAAATTATAGTAAACTTATTTGTATGCATACAGGCTTAGCTGAGACAGCTAAAGAAAGGGCATGGCCAAAAAATAAATGGGTTGAACTAATTCAAAAGGTAGTAGATAAAGATAAAGAGGTAAAAATTGTGCTATCAGGGACAAAATGAGAATATGATTCAGTACAAGACATATTTATATCATTACCAAGGAAATATCATAATAATGTTATCAACATTTGTTGAATATTTAGCCTTTTCTGACTTGCCTATCTATTAGAAAAGTGTGATTTAATGGTGTCAAATGATACTGGACCAATGCATTTATCAGCTACCATGTGAACTAAGACTATTTGATTATTTTGACCGGAATTACCAAGGAAGTTTGGTCCATATCCTTTAACAAAAAATGTTGGATTATATAAAGGTAGATGAGAAGCCTATATTAAAGTTCATTTGTGAATATGGGAAAAAGATACTGAGTATTCAGTTGATAAAATTAGTGTTGAGGATGTCTTAAAAACCATTGATTTTTAATTTTTTTCATTTATCATGCTGTGAAACATATTATTACTTAAAGAGTGTGATTTGTATGGAGTCATATCTTGGATAGGTTTTTGATAAATAGAGACAATATCGCTTGGTAATGAGAGATATTCACTCTATAACAGAGAAAAAAACTTATAAAAAGATAATGTGGGGAAAATAATTACTATTATTTATCATGTGCTATTAAAACAATATGAAACATATATTACTTTTTAAAATAGGTGCGATAGGCGATGTTCTCATGACGACCCCATTCATCAGACAATTAAAAAAACAATTTCCTGGTGTGCTTATTGATTATATGGTAGGTAAAAAAACTAAAGATATTCTATCAAACAATCCTTATATTCGTGATATCATCGTTTTTGATGAATCTGTATTTACCTCAAAGAATATCTTCGCATTGTTGTCTTTTTTCTGAAGAATAAGAAAGATGAAGCGTTATTATGATGCTGTCGTTATTTTTGATAAACATCGGATATTTGGCTTATTATTCAAATTAGCTGGATATAAAAAAAGGATCTGATTTAATAGAGCTTGAAAAGATGGGAAATTTTTGAACTATAAAATCTATCGGAATGCATCCAAAAGAGAAGTAGAATATAATTTAGATCTTTTGACATTATTATGATGATCTCCTGATTATGATGATCAAACATACGATATGAACATTCCTGATTATGTTGTTGGACGAGATAAAAAAATACATAAAATGAGAACTATATCAAAAAAAATTGTCTGTATTTCTACATGATGAGGAAATCCTATAACTAAGGTTTTTCATAAAGACAAAGATTGTAGGCGATGGAGTATAAAAAATCGAGAAAAATTAGCTAAGGAATTTTTGGATAGATGATATGTTGTATTGTTGCTCTGATCAGCAACAGATAGACAATTAAATATTCATCATATTCTTTTTCATAATCTTTGTGGACAAACCAAATTATTGGAAACTGCGTATCTGATATCAAAATCAGATCTTCTTATTACTAGTGATAATGGTTTGATGCATGTTGGGTGATGTACCAAAACCAAAATTTTGGCTTTATTTTGACCGACAGATCCATATCATAAATATCCGTATATTACTTCCAAAACACACCATCCAATATGATGGATTCGAAAAGAGACTAAAGAATGTTATGATATATATGGCAGTTATAAAACATGTACAGGTCAAGAAATTAATAAAATAACCGTTCAAGATGTATTAGATTGTTTATAATATTATAATATTATAATATTTTATTTTTTATAATAAATTATGAAGAAAAAAATTTTTTTGGAGTTAATATCTTGAATAAAAGGTAAATGTCTTGATATCTGATGTTGAAATTGATGGGTCGGAAAGAAAATTATGAAATGTAATCATGATATTTCTTGTTATGGTATAGATCGAAATTCTAAATTAAATAAAGAAAGATATAAATATGTTCGAGAATGAGATTTGATAGATATGGATAAAATTATTATTAATAAAAAGGAAGAATTTGATTTGATTATATGATTTCATATCATGGAACATATTCCATTGCAAAATATGAAAAAAATATTGGATAATATATTTTCATTATTGAAAAAATGAGGTGTTGTATTTATAGAGACACCACATCCAGTTACTAAATATATTCCTAAATTTCTTGGATTTAATTTTTGGACTGATCCTACTCACGTCAAACCATATACTCCAAATCAATTGGAAAAGTTGTTTCATCAAAAATGATTTAAAACACTATATAAATCTTTTGATCAAGCACATTTTGTTGAATTATGAGAAAGTACCCATACATTAAATTTTTTAAAAAAGTTCTTATATAAACTTTGAGTTATGAGATGAGTAAGTGTTTATGCTGGACAGAAAAAATAACCTCTATATCATTTTATTTATTTTAATTTTCGTATGATTAAATATATCTTTACATTTATTTCTAGAGAATGTAATTTATTGTTCACTCATCCTTATATGTTTTACTTGAGACGGTTTTGATGTTTTTTTTTGAATTCTATTTTGTGAATTAAAAGAGATCTCTATTATAGATATAAAGATATTAATATAAAGTTTCCTAATAAAGTTGGAGTCTCTTATGTTCTTATGGAAACTTTTGTCTATAAGATATTCTCAGAAATGAAATGACTGGATAAAGTATTGGATATTTGATGATTTATATGAGAAAGTGCGCTGTATCTAGCTTGTTATAATAAGGAAGTGTACTGTTATGAGTTATCTAAAACGAACTTTGAATATCTTCAAAAAAATTGTAAAAATTTAAAAAATATACATTACTATAATGCTTGAATTTCTGTTTCTGATGTAAAATATATGCAATATAACGAATCTTTGGGTGTAGATAGTACTATAAGGGTCAGATCTAATGCTTCAAAAAATATAGTATATGTTAAAAATTTAAATATTTTAACTCTGTTAAAAAAACATAAATTTGATGGAATAAAATTAGATATAGAAGGCGGTGAATATAATATCGTAGATTCTTTAATTAAAAATGATAAATTTAATTTTAAAAAATGAATAATAGAATTTCACTTTTTAAATAAAAACAGTAATTTAAGGCACCTCAAACAGTTTATTAAATTTCTTTTGAAAAAACGTTATAAATATGAAATATTTACTAATGAAAAAAAGAAAATATCATTATCAAAATTATATAAATATGATTTTTGTAATATTTATTTTGAATTAATCTAGTGGTTTCTTTATTTTTTTGATTAGCTTGGCTGGCACTCATCACACAATAGTATATGGTGCAACATTTTTTGTTACCACTGCTCATGATGCAATGACTGCATTTTTTCATATAATACATGGTCATATTATTGTTACATTACTTCAAACTCGTACTCATTTTTCAATTAGGGTCTAGAACGGTTGAAGTGATTTAAATAATCATTATAACTAGTTCATGACTATCAAAAATCCGTATAGGAAAAATGCAAAGCATAGCAGGCAGAAAACTATAAAACTTATAGAATATTTTTGTGCAGACCTGACAGCGACAAACACCAGTAAGTTATTGTGATTAAGAAGATCTACTGTTAACAATTGGTATAATTACTTTAGAGAGGTAATTTATTGGTATAGTAGCAAGGAAAGAAAAGAAGTTCTGAATTGAGTAATTGAGATGGATGAGAGTTATTTTTGAGCTAAAAGAGTAAGATGAAAAAGATGAAGATGAGCAGGAGAAAAGATTAAAGTGTTTGGATTATTAAAAAGAGAATGAAAAGTATACACTCACATAGTAGATGATGTAAAAGCGAGTACTTTACTACCAATAATAAGATGAAAGGTAGGATTAGGCTCAACTTTAAATACGGATAAATTTAGACCTTACGATGGCTTAGTAGATCTTTGATACAAAAAACATCATAGAGTTAATCATTGAGAAAATGAGTTTGCGAGATGGAAACAACATATCAATTGAATAGAGAGTTTCCGAAGTTATTGTAAAAGTCCTATTATAAGAAAAATCAAGAGGAATAAAGAAACTTAACTTGTCAATTTGTAATAGTTATGATCAAATTG
>JAKJDW010000022.1 GCA_022705745.1 Patescibacteria group bacterium | reverse complement strand
CCCCGCCCCGCCCCGCAGTATTGCGGGGCTACGGGGCGGGGTAGATGGGGGTTGTAGTTGGAGGTAAAACCCCCACCTATCCCGATGAATCGGGAATAATAGCCTCCCCCTAGGGAGGAATTTTAATTACAAATATTCTACAAACCTGTCTACTTCGCTTCGTAGTTCTACATGGTTTCTTACAGCCATAAGTAACTTGTTCTCAACAACATTTTATTTCTTGTTAATTATTTCCAAACAATCTTCCAAGGTTAAATCTGTAGCATCCTTTCATCATTTTGGTATTTTATAATTTTTCTTATTATACTTGACATACGGTCAATACGGTCAATTTAATACCTCTACTTTCTTTCAGTCATGCGTAAATTCGTGAATATATTTATTTGCATTCGCTTCTTGTTTTGCTCTGATTAGCTCGATAGATTGCTCTAGGGTAATAGACATTGGATCTGTTTCCAAACTTTTTGGGATAGAAACAAATAAATCCTTGTATTTCACATAAGGACCAAATCTTCAAATAGCAGCAATAACCAATTCTCATTCGTACTTTCAAACCTCTCTAGGAAGTTTGAAACAGTCTAGTGCTTCTTCTAAAGTAATAGTTTCAATAGTTTTTCCTACGGGGATATTTGCAAATTTTTTGTCTTCATCTTCTGCTGATCATATCTGAACAAGAGGTCAAAATCTACCAATTCTCACCAACACTGGTTTTCAGCTTTTTGGATCTTCTCATAAAATTCTTTCTCAGCTAAATCTTTCTGTTCATTCAGCACTTATCACATCCTCATGAAATGGTCAATAAAATTTGTGTAACATTTTTTCTCGTTGCATATCTCCAGATGCTATCAGATCAAATTGTTCTTCAACTGATGCAGTAAAATTGTAATCCATAATATTGTTGAAATTCTCCATCAAAAAATCAGTCACAGTTCTTCCAATATCAGTAGGGAATAATTTATTTTTTTCTACTCAAGTATTTTGAGATTTTGTATTAGTTGAAATGTTATTGTTTTTCAAAATCACTTCGAAATAATCCCTTTTTTCTCATGTCCTACTATCTAAAATAACATATCACCTTTTTTGGATTGTAGAAATAGTTGGCGCATAAGTAGATGGACGCCCAATTCATTTTTTTTCTAACTCTTTTACTAAACTAGCTTCTGTGTATCTTGGTGGATGTTTTTTGAACTTTTCTGTACTAATAATTTCTAGCATGTTCAATTTTTCTCATTTTTCTAGTTTTGGCAAAATTGAATTATTTTCCTCGTTCTCATCATCATTTGATTCTATATAGATTTTCAAAAATCCATCAAATTTCACTACCTCTCACTCGGCTATAAATTTGTTTTTATGGTTTGAAATATTGATTGTTGCTTTGGTTTTTTCTATTTTAGCTGGAGCCATTTGAGAGGCTATAGTTCTTTTTCGTATTAAATCGTACAATTTTTTTTGTGCAGCATCTGCTCATGCTATAGGGTTTTCTAAATGTGTTGGTCTAATACATTCATGAGCTTCTTGAGCTCATTTTGTGCTTGATTTATAGTTTGTTGGATTTGAATATTCTTTTCAATAATTCTTTGTGATTTCTATTTGTGCTGCAGAAATGGCGTCTTGAGATAAGTTTACCGAATCTGTTCTCATATATGTGATATGTCATGCTTCATATAATTTTTGAGCTATTTGCATTGTACGAGAAACAGAAAATCATAGTTTTCTACTAGCTTCTTGTTGTAGCGTAGAAGTAGTAAACGGAGCCGAAGGAGTTTTTTTTCCTGGTTTAGTTTCTACATCAGAAATCTGGAACTCAGAACTTTTACACAATTCCAAAAAAGACTTTACATCTTCTATTTTTTTGAAATCAGTGTTTAGGGTGGCATTAAAATTTTGTTTTGAGTCTCATACAAAAGTTCAAACTGTCTTGAAAAAATTAGCTGATTTAAATTTCTCGATTTCTCTTTCTCTTTCTACAATCAAACGGACAGCTACAGACTGTACTCTACCAGCTGACAGTCATCTAGAGATCTTTTTCCAAAGTACAGGAGAAAGCTCAAATCAAACAAGACGATCCAAAATCCTTCTAGCTTGTTGTGCATCTACAAGATTCATATCTATGGTTCTAGGGTTTGCTATAGCATGTTCTATAGCTTTTTTGGTAATTTCGTGAAAAACTATCCTAGCAGTTGTTTTGATATCTAGTCACAATTCGTTTGCAACATGTCGTCCAATGGCTTCTCATTCGCGATCTTCATCAGTTGCAATCCATACTTTTTCAGCCTGTTTTGCATACTTTTTTAGATCAGCAATAGTTCTTTTTTTATCGGGACCAACTTCGTATATTGGTTTAAAATTATTTTCTACATCCACTCATAAGCTTTTTTGAGGTAAATCCACCACATGTCAGTATGATGCTTTTACCTCAAAATCACTACCAAGTATTTTTTTGATAGTTTCTGATTTTGCGGGGGATTCCACTATAACTAGATTTTTAGCCATTAGATTAGTTTTGTTTATAAATATTTTCGTTCCATAAATACCTTGTATGTTACAAATGCCATCATTAATTTCAAGGACAAGAATATTTATAAAAATCAAAAACAGCTAAATGCCTTTCAACACCATACAATTACACCTTTATTTTAATACTTTTTCTAAAAAATTACTCTTAATAGACATTTTGAGTTGTTAAAATAGACAGAAAATATAGATAAAGATTGGTTTTATATGCTAATCTTTTTAAAAATTATCAAACAAAAAAACTGAAATTTATTCAGAATTTTTTGTTTTATAAACTTATTTATCCAATATAAATTTATTATTCAAATAACTAAGTCAAATATTGGTCGATAGCTTCTTGATAAACATTTTTTGGGTTAACTCCAATTATCGGTTTTACCACTTCTCCATTTTTTAAAACAAAAACAGCAGGAATAGAACTTACCTGAAAACTTCTAGCTAATGGTCAATTTTCGGGATTTTCTACATTAATTTTTGCAATTTTTACATTTTTTCATTCATTTTCTGTATTTAGTTCTTCCAAAATCGGTCAAAGCATTCTACAAGGTCCGCATCGTTCTGCCCAAAAATCAACTAACACAACTCACTTAAATTCTAAAATTTCTTTTTTAAATTGTTCTACTCACTCTAAATGTATTACTCACATGATATTAAAAGGTTATAAATTAAAAGATTAGTCGCTAGTCGCCTAATAGTCGCTAGTCGCCTAATAGTCGCTAGTCTTTAGTCAATAGTCGATAGCCAATAGTCAATAGCTAACGACTAACGACTAGCGACTAACGACTAATAACTAGCAACTCTATAGACTATTTAAGTACTTTTCTGCTTCAATTGCAGCCATACAACCAGTACCAGCAGAGGTAACGGCTTGACGGAATTTTTTGTCTTGAACATCTCCAGCCGCAAATACTCATGGAACAGAAGTTTGAGTGCTTCAAGGTTTTGTAATTATATAACCAGCCTCGTCTAATTCCAATTGACCATCCAAAAAGCTAGTATTTGGAGTATGTCATATAGCATAAAATAGTCATTTTGCTTCCAATACAGATTCCTCATTTGTTTTGTTATTCACAATCCTCAATCAAGTCATATTTCAGCCTTCCACTCCTAGAATTTCTTTTGCTTCTGTATTCCACAAAAATTCTATTTTTGGATTTGATTTTGCCCTTTCTTGCATTATCTTGGAGGCCCTCAATTCATCTCTCCTCACCAATACAGTAACTTTGGATGCAAAATGAGTTAAATGGATCGCTTCCTCCATAGCAGTATCTCCTCCTCAAATAACAATTATATGTTGATCACGAAATATTGGTAAACCTCAATCACAAATAGCACACGCGGAAACTCCTCTTCCTCGATAGCGTGCTTCTCACAAAAGTCACATCCTTTTTGCAGTAGCTCCAGTAGCTATAATCACAGTTTTAGCTTCAAACATTTCTCATCACACATATATTTTGAACGGGCTTGCACTTAAATCTACTTTGTCAACGGTTTTGGTTTCTATTCTTGCTCAAGAATTTATAGATTGTTTTCTCATATTATGCATCAGTTGTGATCAGTCTATCCCATCTGGAAATCAGGGAAAATTTTCAACAATTGTGGTAGTTGTTAGTTGTCATCATGCCGCTATCCCTCAGGCCATAAATCACTCAAACATAAGTGGATTTAATAAGGCTTTGCTTGCATATATCGCAGAGGTATGTCATGCAGGGCCAGATCATATAATAATTACATTTTCCATAAAAAAATAATTATAAAATAAATTTATAAAGTATCTCTATTAAAAATATATATTTTTGCAAGAAAATCAACAAGACGAAATATATTTCATAACCAAAAAAATAAAAAATTATTTAATTGTTATTTTTCAATAATATTTAAGTTTGTCAAATAAATATTCTTGATTAGATTCTTTTTTTTAATATACTGTTCCCAACATAGAGTATTTAAAAGTTTAAGTTTTTTATCTAATTATTAGATTAAAAATGTGAAACTATCGTGATGAGTTTTTGGAGAATACTTATTATTTAATTTCAAATAAGGGATTCAACAATAGTATATTATTCGAAAATTCTGATGATTACAAAACTTTTATTTTATATACTGTCACCAATATATTAGATCACGGTGGAATAAGTATCTCTGCTTATAGTATATTACCAAATAGCTTTTATTTTGTAATAAAAAATCAAGAGCAAGGGCTTAAATTATCCGACTTCATGAGAAAAATACAGGTAAGTTACGCTATGTACTTCAAGAAAAAAAGCGAAAGTAAATCATCTTCCAAATGACTTCCTGTTTTTGATGGAAGATTCAAGGCTTACAAAATAGAGTTAGAAGAACTCAAGGAAATTGAAAGTTGTGTAGCTTTTGAACCTCTTAGAATAGGATTAGTTGAAGATATAAAAAATTGGCCATATACTAGTGCACACCAATCTTTGGATACAGGCTATAATTATCAATCTCAAATGTATTTAAAAATATATAGTGAAATTCCCCAAATACAAAAAACCTTCTTCACAGAAGAATTTTTAGACAAAATTTAATGTAAAAATACTATTTGTAGCTTAGTTCTGTTTTGTTAGGAATTTGTACTATTTCTGGACGGATTTCTATAATTTTTTTTGTCTGATTATTCCCATACATTTTTTCTCGATTTCTTTGGGTTTGCTCCAAAATTTCTGTTTTTACTATTTCTTGCTTAAATTGCATAGCTGCTAGCTCATTATTGGCTTTTCTCAAAAAGTATCATTCAGTAGATGCTAAAGAAACAAAGCGCAGATAAATAAATCAACATAGCGATAAAAAAACAAACAATCAAGATAACTTAACCGTATCTACGATAAATTTATGTGATTTTTGTTTGTTTAACAAAAAATTATAATACTCTTTTATTGAATTTGTAGATATAAAAACAAATTTATTCATAGGGTCAGATTAGTCTTTTATAAATATTTTTTCTATTACTCTGTATTTTGCACTTCTACTAGCTCTATTTTTTAGAACTTCTTGATAGTTTGCTGGAATAGCTTTTTTGTAAACCAATTCAAACAAACCTGATTTGGATAAATCTTTAAAATAGTTTTTTACGATTCTGTCTTCCAAACTATGAAATGTAATGATTCCACATCTTCATCAATCAGACAAAACATTTGGAAGTTGATCCAACATCAACTTTAGATTATCGATTTCTTTATTAGTTTCAATCCTAATTGCTTGAAAAATCACAGTACTAGCTTTTTGTCCCAGACCGACTTGATTTAGTAAGTTTTTTAATTCAAAAGTAGTTTCTATCTTTTTGTTTTTCCTCTCTCTAACCATAATCCTAGCAATTTCTTGTGCTTTAGGAATAGAGAATTCAGCATAATCTACAAAAATCCTTATCAATTCCTGTTCAGAATAATCATTGATAATATCGTAAGCCGATTTTCCATTTTTATTATCAAATCTCATATCAAGTTTTGAATTATAATTCAAAGAAAAACCACGCTCTCAGTCTTTGAAATGTTCCATATTTACTCACAAATCCAGCAAAACGAAATCAGCCTTTTGCCCTCACAAAAATTTAGGAATATCTACATAAGAAGATCAAATAAATTCTATTTTATCTTCCAAATCTTTAAGTCTATTTTTAGTCTCCTCCAAAATATTTGGATCTAAATCAAACCCAAAAAGTTTTTTAATACTAGGAAATTTTTCCAAAATCGCTCTTGAATGTCATCAGTGTCCCAATGTTCAATCTACGACTATTTTACAATTAATCGGTATAGACTCCAATACTTCGTTCAGCATTACAGGAAAATGATTTATCATAAGCTTATAAATAGCATATTAAATCAAACTCAGTCTATAAAATTAAAATAAAATTGCAAAAGAAACTTTTTTTTCTTATAACTTATAATAAGTGCCATCTAAATTTTAATCTTTATTAAAATAAAAACATGAATTTGTACAAAAACATTCCAGCTTATCATGATAAAGAAAAAAGTATTATAAATATAATTATAGACATACCAAAATGATCGACAAATAAATATGAGTACGATGAAGAATGAGTTTTTTCAAATTAGATCGTGTAATATATTATAGTATGTTTTATTCTTTTGATTATTGCTTTATTTCCTTACATTTATTCTCAGGAATATCTTCCTCTCCATCTTTGTCAACTAGCTTTTTGGGAGGTAATTCCATTGAGGTTACAAGTGGAGAAACAAAAAACTCCCTAAAAGGGAGTTTGTCCACAAGTGAGGATGATAAATATTTTACTAGTTTGATAAGTCTAATGTTTGTTTACTTCTGGCTCCAAACCACCTTTTTTTCATCATTTATTATTTTGAATTCTTTTGCTTTTACTTTTATTTTGTCTCAAATATTATAATATTTTTTCCACTCTACTCATTCTGGAGCTACTATAAAATTTTTATGTAGTAGTCCTTCAACTCATTTTACGGTGATAAACATACCATAGTTATAGCTTAATTTGATATATCATTCATACCAATTTCCTAATTTAATATCTTTGATGCTAAATGATCCATTGTTTCCATTATCTACTCCACTTGGTACATAAGTAGGTTTTGTTTGTTCTACAGATGGATTTTCTTTTTCTAACTTTCCTATGTTTGGGACAAATTTCATATTTGGATTATTTTTATAAGCCTCTTCCAATTGTTCTTTTATATCCTCTTTTTCACCTATCCAAACTTGTAATGCTTCAGGATTTTTGTTGTCATAAATATCTATGTGCATTTTTACTTCCATTCCATTTGGTGCTTTAAGAATTTGTCATTTTTGGAATTTTAACTCCAACTCCTTATCAAACGCCTTAACTTTTTCATATCGACACAATTTATGTCTATTGTTTTTTATATCAAAAACGATTGCATCAGGTTCAACATTATCCATTTTATTTTCTTTAAACAGTCATATTTTAGATTGAACAGACAGGTCTTGAGAATTTTCATATTCCTTTTCACTAACTCCCAATCACTCCAATCTAGCCTTTTCTTGAATTTTTTCTTGTTTTGAAAAAGTTTTGTTACTCCATGCATCCATTAAACTTTCCAATTCTCATCTTTCCATTGCATATCTTTGTCTAGATTGTTTCCTAATTTTATCTATCAATTCCAAAGATCATTCTGGACTTGGTAGAGGATTGGTTCTCATACTAAAAGGATCAGAAGCAATTCAGTTTGCCATCAATTTCAAGTATGCCGTAAACATAGGTAGAGAGATCAAATCGTTTGTACTCACTATTTCTTTGAATTGTCCGCTAATGATTTCTGCATCATCTTTTCAAAGAGTAAAAGCCATTATTGTTCCCACATTCCCAAAAATAGCATCTCTGACCTCTTCTTGTAATTGAGCTGTAAACTGATTTGCAATGATCAGAGATAATCTATATTTTCTAGCTTCTGACAAAATAGTAGCAAAAGCTTTTGTAGCAAAGTTTTGAAACTCATCTATATAAAGATAAAAATCTCTTCTATCTTCTCTAGCTATATCAGCACGAGACATCGCATCAATTTGGATCTTTGTAACCAAAAGAGAACCAATCATTGTTGCGTTATCTTCTCATATTTTTCATTTACTCAAGTTTACCAAAATTATTTTTCATTCATCCATCGCTTTTCTCATATTCAACCTAGTTCTTGGTTGTCCAAAAATGTTTCTTACAAGTTTAGAAGAAAGGAATTGTCAGATTTTATTTACAATAGGAGCAATAGCTTCGTCTCTTTGTCTGTCGTTCCATTTATTAAACTCGCCTTCCCAGAATTTCTTTAAAACAGGATCAGTCAGACTACTCATCACTTCATCTCTAAAATCCTTGTCCACAAGTATTCTAGTAATATGCATCAAAGTAGCATTTGGATAATCAATAACCGACAAAACAACATTTCTCAGAATGTACTCCAATCTAGGTCATCGACTATGTTCAAATAGCTTTTGGAAAGTTGAAACCACCCCAGAAGCAATTCTATTTTTTTCATCTTCATTATCTGCTTGTAGCAAATTGAATCCTATTGGGTAATCTGTATCCGATACATCAAATAATATTACATCATTTATTCTACTGCTGGGAATATGTTCTAGAACTGTATCTACCAAATCTCCGTGAGGATCCAACAAACAAACCCCATTTCCAGCCTCTATATCAGATTTTACCATATTGGAAATAAATGTTGATTTTCAGGTTCAAGTTTTTCATACGATATAAACATGTCTAAACTTATCTTCTCTTTTCATTCCAAACTCTATCGCCTCTCATCTATAATGCGTTTTCCCTAAAACTGTTAATTCACTTTCTGGTGTATTTTTTGCTGTTGGTAAATTCGTCGGATAGGGTAGTTTTCTATAAACAGTATATTCCAATCATTTCACAAAACTTTCTTTTGTAGGTACATGAAAAAAATTTATTGCTTGATCAAATTTCATGCCATGAAATTTTGGAGCAGTTTTTATTTTTATTTTTGCACCAAATTGAGTTAGTGCAGCCTTTATGTTCGTATCTATATTCTTATGAGAAAAACTATCTTTGCTATCCAAAGCATAAGCTATAGACAAAAATAATTCTTTTTGATTTCCATTTTCTTCACTATTTTTATTGTTTCACCAAACCAATTTAGCAAAATCTTTTATATATCAAAAGAAGTTTTTAACTTCTTTAAATTTATACTGAAATTCTATAGTTAAATTGTCGGTGGATGCAATGTTTCCAAAAAGAGCTAAAATATCTCTCATAGGATCCATATAAGATCCATCTTTGGTAAAAAAAGTCTTATCATTTAATTCAGCATCTTTTTTAAAAATAATATACTTTTTTTCCAAAATACGACCTTTGTCACTTACAAACGGCTTTATTTCTGTATCTTCAAGATCTGAAGTGCTAAAACTAGCATAAAATGTATTTTTGAAAAAAGTCTCAAACTCTCTAGGCAGTCTGACAAAGATTTTTATATTGTGATTGTTTCCATACAATATAAACGATATGTTTTTTCTTTTTAAACTAGCACAGTTTCTCAAAACTGTATCTCGGTGATTTACTCAAAGTTCATTGTCTTTAAAAGGTTTTAATTGTAGCAAAAAATATTTGGAATTGCCTTTAAGTTTTTCATTTAGCGATGCTATATTGGATATGTTTTTAGTTTCTTTTATCATTATTATTAAATTTTTGTTTTAAATTAACCCAACATTATTATATACTTTTTCCAACAAATAGCAATGGTATTTTTTGTAGGTTGTAAATAACGGCAGAACACTATAGGATAATTCTTGAAAAATTAAGATAAAATGTTAGGATACAAAATACTTATGAAGTTTATTATAATATTAATAAAAAAATATAATGTTTAACTATTTTTAAAATATTTCACCTATGTCCTTGGGTTAATTATTAAAAATTTAGATTTAACTGTTGATTATAAAGTATAAATGTGTATATATATGCGAAAAGAATTGCTAAATTTAGTTAAATTATTTAATTTGTTTGAGCAGATTTAAAGATAATTTATTTTATTTTTTATCGTCATAAAAATGCTAAAAGGTAAATTCATCGTCATTGATGGTACCGACTGAAGTTGAAAATGAACTCAAACAAAGCTTTTAGTTCAAAGACTAAGAGATTCGTGATACAATGTAGAAATAGCAGATTTCCCACAATATGGCAAAAAAAGTGCCATGATGATCGAAGATTATTTAAATGGCGAGTTTTGAACTGCCCAAGAAGTATGACCTTATAGAGCTTCCATTTTGTATGCTGTAGATAGGTATGCTGCATCTTTTGAAATTAAAAAGCGATTGGAGGAATGAAAAATTATCATTTCCAACAGATATGTTTCATCAAACATGTGACATCAAGCTGGTAAAATAAAAAATCCAAAAGAGAGAGATGAGTTTTTGAACTGGTTAGAAGATCTGGAGTATGGAATCTTTGATATTCCTAGACCAGATAAGCAAATTCTTCTTTATATGCCAACAGAAATTTGACAAAAATTAGTAGACAAAAAATGACATAGAAACTATGTTTGATGAAATAAAAGGGATATTCATGAGTCAGACTTACAACATCTAAAGGATGCAGCAGAAGCTTACAAATATGTTGCTAAAAAATATAATCGAATGATTATAGATAGTGCTCCAAACTGAAATTTACTTTCAATAGAAGAAATAAATAATTTAATTTGGAAAGAAGTTATGAACATATTACAAGTTTAGCATAGTTATAAATTTATAACCTTATGGAGTGCTATCATTTTTTCGATATAAACAAATTTCTTAATAATAAAACATCGGGATAATTAATTATTTAAACGATGGAGAACAGTATTTTGGGAATAAAAAAACCAACATTTCTGTTGTTTTTTAAATGGAGCGGGCGATCCCGACTTGTCGGGACAACAACCTGCTTGGAAGGCAGGAAAAATATTTTGGGAATAAAAAAAACCAACATTTCTGTTGTTTTTTTAAATGGAGCGGGCGATCCCGACTTGTCGGGACAACAACCTGCTTGGAAGGCAGGAAAGATATTTTGGGAATAAAAAAACCAACATTTCTGTTG
>JAKJDW010000021.1 GCA_022705745.1 Patescibacteria group bacterium | reverse complement strand
TTGTCATTTTGGTAACTTATATTGTAAAATTTTTATCAATTTTACTTTTTTGTTACCGAATTACTAAACCTATACAGTTCCCCCGCAGTATTGCGGGGTAGGTGGGGGTAAAATCCCCCTTACTTGTTACGGAGAACTCCGTAAATAAGGAGGACTAAGGGGAATCTAACCCCCAACTACATTAGAACAGCTTCCCCCTAGGGAAGAATTTTTTTATAGGATATTAATAACTTTTTAACTTGCAACTTTTAACTTGTAACTAAACTTATCTTCCTCAAAAACAAATTTCTATGTAATTCACAAGGTCATAATTCTTGAATTTTTTTGATGTGTTCTTTTGTCCCATATCATCATTTATACCTATGCTTCTGGATTTTGAGGTTTTCTAAATAGTTCATCTAATGCATCAAAGGTCTTTACTCAAACAAAATATTTTCAACAAGTAGTACCACTATTACCATCATAATACAATGTTTGAAGTGCTTCGCTTTTAAATTCCTTGATAGACTCCTCATCTAGACCTAATTGTTCCGAACAATCTAATCAGCATTCTTCCAAAAACTGCTCTGTTTCAAATGTATTCATCTATGTAGTATTAATATATAAAAATATTTTCACCATCTATATTATATAAAATTGCAAACAGATGTCAACTGTTTTTTATATTTTCTTTAAAAAGGACTTTCTATGTAACTTACAAATTCAAAATTTTTTGATTAAACTGATGTGTTCCCTTGTCCCATATCATTTATGTTTTTTGAAATTGTATTGTGGATATTTTTTATCTGCAAAATCTACCATTCGTTGATCTCTGGAAACTTTTGCTACTATGGAAGCCATAGATATTTCATGGACTTTAATATCTCATTTTACAATAGTTTTTGTTTTTATTTCTAAATCTTTTGATACTCAAAAATCTTGTTTTCAGTCGACTCGTATTTCAGATATTGGATTTGTCTGGGATATTATTTGTATTAAATTTTTTAGGTTTGTAATAGAAAAATCATCTTGTAAAAGATTTTCGATAGAGAATTTGTTTATTAAATCACAGCTACAAAGTCATTTTGACAATGAGTATTGTAGAAAGTTTTGATAGTATTTTTTTAATAGCTCAAACAATCCTCTTTTTATGGCCAAAGAAATAGCTTTTGTTAGTCATAAATTATCAATTTCCTGATTATTTACTGTTCATATACTGTAAAGTAAAGATCACTTTTGTTCCAATTCTTTGATTTTCTCAAAAAGTTTTTCTCTTTGCGATGAGGATAACTGTTTGCTATCTTTAAATTTTTTTTTATGAATTTGTTTTAATATTAAGACCAATCAAACATGCAAGGGGCCAACCAAAGGTCACCTGCCCGCTTCATCAACATATATTTCCATAGTTAATGTATTATGTAAATTTCATGCATTACACTCTATGATTTAGATTCTATAATTCAATGGCAATTTGTTTCAATTTACATTTGTTTCATTTTAATATTATCCTATCACCCGAGTGCTGTTCGCAGTGCTAGCTAATAATAAAAAAAATGCGGGCGCGAATTCGAATTCGCGCCTGCCAGAAATCAAGAATATTTATTTTATCATTTAAACATTTCATCATTTTATCATTCACCCCGCTAAGCGGGGTTTCATCACTTTATCATTTTATCGTGAGCTGGAGCGAACAATTTATCACTTTATCACGAACGAAGTTCGCCCCGCCCTTAAATTACTCTCCTAATTTCATCCAAAGTCGTCTTTCATTCCAACACTTTTCTAATTCCATCTTCTCTTAGAGTCAAATAACCACTTTCTCTAGCTTTGGAATACAGATCTATTCCCACTTTTCATTTAATAATTAAATTTCTGATATCCTCCGTAATTTCAAGAGTTTCCAAAACAGCTAGCCTTCATTTATAACCGCTACCATTACATTTATCACATCAAATTGCTTGAGGAATTTTTCAATTAAATTTTAAATTTATTTTTGGATTTGCATCATTAATTTTTTTGATAGCATCCTCAATTTCACTCTTTTCCGCAAAATTGGCATCTCTTTTTGTACTACAATGAGGACAAACTTTTCTGACAAGTCTTTGAGCCACAATTAGATTTAATGAAGGAGCAAGCATATATGACTGCAATCACATATTTACTAATCTAGGAACACTTTCTATAGCAGAATTTGTATGCAAAGTTGTAAAAACTTTATGTCCTGTCAAAGCAGCATTGATAGCAATATCCGCAGTTTCAATATCTCTCGTTTCTCATACTAATATTATGTCTGGATCATGCCTAAGTATTGCTTTTAATCATTTTGCATAAGTATATCATTTATTATAATTTATCTGTGATTGTTGGATTCCACGAAGTTCGTACTCCACGGGGTCTTCCAAAGTTATTATTTTATTTTTTCAATCATTTAAATAATTCAAAATTGTATATAATGTTGTTGTTTTACCGGATCAAGTCGGTCATGTGAAGATAATAATTCCTGTATTTTTTTCTAAATTACGCTTTAATACTTCATAAGTACTACCAGTAAATCAGATTTTTTCGAATGTGGATATTCATTTAGTAGGATCTAAAAATCTAATTACTGTACTTTCCGAGAGCATACCAGGCATAAAACTAACTCTTGCATCTACTTTTTTATTTTCTCAATCTCTATTTACCGATTCAAAAGAAAATCTTCCGTCTTGAGGTACATAATCAACATTCATTTTTGTCCCAGCTATAAATTTTAATTTCTGTAGATATTTTTTGAAATCGGCATGAGTAAATTTTAAAATTTCTTGCATTACTCCATCTATTCTAATTCTAAGCAAAACTCAATCATCTTGTGGTTGTAAGTGTAAATCTGACGCTCATGTTTGAAAAGCTAATCTTACCACTTCCATAATAAATTCTCATGGTTCCATAGAATCTCTTATTTTGTATATTTTTTTTATCATTCAGATCGCTCCTTCTCAAGAAGCTTGTTTTTGTGCATCATATTCTTCTTTTTGTATTTGTAACATTTTTTCATAATCATCATACCACTTCATCGCTTTTTGAAATCATTCGGTAGAAGTATAAAAAACTTCCGTAGACAATCATGTTTCTTCCAATTTTAATATTATTTGATTTAATTCTTCTGGAAAATTATTAGTTGAAAGTACTTTAAATATATTTCAATCTGTAGCAAAAACTATGGTTTGTGTTTTTTCGCAAATATCTCTTTTTAATATTTTTATTGAATTGAAATCTGGCTTTATAGCTAGTATATCTGGAATATCCAATATAGATTTAGTTATTTGTTTCATGCTTTGTAAAAAATAATGTATAAATCACCGATAAGTATATTCAAAAAAAAAAAAATTGCAAAAAAGATGCAAAACTATCGATAAAGTAATACGAAAATAACTTGACTTTTATTGTTTTGAAAACATAATATATATTGTGTAGTTAAAGGTCGCTCTTGATTCTGAAAAATATCTTGAAATATATTGAAAAATCATTCAAATCAATAAAACAATATTTTAGAAATCTAGCTATTTACCGTACTGAATTTTCTATTTATTTTGTTTTTTATTTTATTCATTGATATTCGTCTCTTAAAGCTTATAAGTTCTTTTATGAAATACACTCCTGCTATACAACAATACATAGATATTAAAAAAGAAAACCCTGATTGTTTGCTGTTTTTTCGTTTATGAGATTTTTATGAACTATTTTTTGATGATGCTAAATTAGTCAGCAAGACTTTGGACTTAGTTTTGACATCCAAAAATAAAAATAGTAAAAACCCTGTCCCTATGGCTGGGATTCCATATCATAGTGCTGAAAAATATATAAGCAAACTTATTTCTTTATGATACAAAGTAGCTGTTGCCGAACAAATTACAGAACCAAAACCTGGACAAATCGTAGAAAGAGAAGTTGTAGAAATTATTACTCCTGCTACTTATATCAAGGATTCTGGATCAAAAAATTTTTCTTATATCCTAGCTATAACTTACAAATTTTTCAAAAATTGAGAAAACTACCATATTGCGCGGTGAGATTTTAGTTTGTGAGAATACAATACAAAAAGTTTCGAAAAAATAGAGGAAGCAAAAAAATTCATTGTTTCAATAAATCCGGTTGAAATTATATTGGATGTAGATTTGCCGGAAAAATCTGCTTTGTGGGATAGTTTAAAAAAAGATTTAAAATCTTTGATTTCAGTTTACGAGATACCTTTTGATCTAGAAAATTATGTATTGGAGCAATGTAAAATCCAAAACTTGGGCAGTTATGGGCAAGCATTGGAATCTGGTAGGATTGATGCTTTTTGACTGCTATTAAATTATTTGAAATATACACAAAAAAATAATTTAAACAACATTGTTCGTATTTCCTTTCACAGTTCCAAAAATCATGTACTGATAGATGATATTACCATAAAAAATTTAGAAATATTTTACAACAACTATGAAAATCTTGAAAAATATAGTTTAGTTTGAGTCCTGGATAATACAAAAACTAGTGCAGGTGCTAGACTTTTGCGCAAACTTTTTTTGAATCCGATAAATGATTTATCAAAACTAAAAAAAAGAACGGAAAATGTGCAGTATTATTACGACAATTTGGAAAAAACAAAGAAAATTCACAATATTTTTTGAAGTGTACTGGATATTCAAAAAATAGTTAGCACGATATTGTACAAAAAACTATCTCCAACAATTTTTACAAAACTTAGATATGTATTGTCTATTTTTTTTGAAAATAATGAGCTGATGGAAGAACTAAAAAGATTATGATTGAGTGGTTATCATATTGAAAGTATAGAAAACTTATATAAAATCTTACAAAAAGTATTGAAAAATGATGAATTTATCAAAAATGATATGGATTTTATAGCTGATGGATATAGTGCAGAAATTGATAGATTGAGAAAGATAGCCTACCATAGCGACGAAATGCTGATGGATTATCAAAATGAACTAGCAAAAGCTTCAAAAGTATCAAATGTAAAATTAAAATATATAATAAATCAATGATATTTTATAGAGATAACAAATAAAGATATTCAACTATTTGAGTCAAATTTAGCATCAATCGTCAATACAAACAATGAAAAATTTAATATTGTCAGAAGAAATACTTTAAAATGAGCACAAAGGTACAATTCAGGATTTTTGGAAAAAATTGAAAGTAAAATAATTGAGGCAAAAAATGCTTTGATTGAGCAGGAATTTTTAATTTTACAAGAACTGAAAGATTCTATTGCTTTAATTGTAAATGATTTACACGATTTTTCAAACTATGTGTCTTGGCTGGATTTGTATACTGCTCATGCTATTTTTGCAAAAGAAAACAATTTGATAAAAGCAGATTATTTAGAAAAATGAAGCTTAGAAATTTTGGAATGAAAACATTTGGTGGTGGAAAAGTTTTTGGATAAAGATCAACAATTTATCCCAAACAATTTACTTATGAGCAAATGAAGTTTTCACAATGAGCTTGGAAATAAAGAAGACTTTGGTTTTGTACATATAATTACAGGACCAAATATGGGGTGAAAATCTACTTATTTACGCCAAAATGCTTTAATATTACTCATGGCTCATTGTGGCTTTTTTGTGCCTGCAAAAAGTGCTAAAATCCCGTTGATTGATTGAATATTTGCTAGAATTGGTAGTGGTGATAATTTGGCAAAAAATCAATCTACTTTTATGACTGAAATGATTGAAGTAGCAAATATTTTGAATAATGCGACTAAAAATAGTTTCATAATTTTTGATGAGTTGGGGAGAGGAACCTCTACTTATGACTGATTAGCTCTAACAAAGGCTATTTTAGAATATGTGGTGACAGAAATAAAAGCAAAAACCTTGATTGCTACTCATTATCATGAATTAATTGCTTTGGAAGAAATTTATCAATGAATAAAAAACTATTCTGTAAGTGTTTATGAAACAGATAAAGATGTAGTGTTTATGAAAAAAATTGTAAAATGATGAGCTGATAAAAGTTATGGTTTGGATGTAGCAAAATTAGCTGGGATACCAAATGTAATTTTACAAAGGGCAGAGGAGAATTTAAGCAATTTACACTCCTCTACTGATAAAAAAAATATAAAAGACTTTAATCAAAATTTGTTTGATATTAATAGATTCGCCCAAGTAGAAAACCCAAAATATGAAAAAATAAAAAGTATTCTAGATAGTTTTGATATAAATAATATAACTCCTCTACAGGCATTGCAGTTATTAAATAAGTTGAAAAGTTTGTAAGATTACAAATTATAAAGTTCAGATTTATTGTTTAATTATTATTTAAATATGGTGTTGTACTATGTTGTTTGATGATATTTGGCTTTGATAAATTTGATTACTTTTGTTATTCGATGAATTGATAAGAGAAAAGCTATAAAATGAAAATGGAGATTTAGTGAAAAGCAATTACTGATTTTTGTTTGATTAGGAGGGTTTGTGGGTTCAATTCTATGAATGCAAATGTTTCGCCATAAGACTATAAAGTCTAAGTTCTTATATTGGTTTCGATGAATTGTATTCATACAACTCGCTCTACTCGTTGTACTCATGATAAAGTGATAAATACGAACTTCGTTCGTGATAAAATGTTAAAATGATGAAAACAGATTTCGTTCGTGATAAAGTGATAAAATGTTGAAGCAATAAAATAATAAGCTTTTTTATTTACATAAATAGTTTGGATGTCCAATACATTTGAAAATTTAGAAGTTTGGAGTTTGTGAAGAAATTTAGTTAATAAACTTTGAAAAATATTCTACGATAGTAGTTTCAAAAATTATTGATTTCAAGATCAAATAATGAGAGCAGCAATTTCCATTACAAATAATATAGCAGAATGACGTGAAAGACCTTCAAATAAAGATTTTATTAAATTTCTTTATTATTCCAAATGATCGGCGGGAGAAGTAAGAAGCATGCTATATTTAGCATTAGATTTTTGATTTATTGATCAGGAAATGTTTGAAGAACTTAAAAATGATTGTACAGAAATAACTATTAAATTATATTATCTTATAAAATCTTTGATATAAATTTTATTTTAGTACAATTTATCACTTTATCATTTTATCGCGAGCAAAGCGAGCATTTATCATTTTACCATTTCTATGCTGTATATAATCCCAACACCGATATGAAATAGAGAAGATATTACTTTGAGAGCTTTGAGATTATTCAAAGAATTAGAGATTTTTATATGCGAAGATACTAGGACTTTCAAAAAACTTTTATCAATGTATGAAATTGAATATTCAAATAAAGAATTCTATTCACTGACCAGTTTTACAGATAAAGGAAAATTAAATTTTTATTTGAATTTATTGAAAAGCAAGGATGTTTGATTGGTTTCTGAGGCTGGTACACCTTGATTATCTGATCCAGGGAAGAGTTTGATACAACTATGCAATGAAAATAATATAATTTATACTGTATTACCTTGAGCAAATGCTTTGGTACCAAGTGTAGTTTCTGCTTCTTTTGATACTAGTAGCTTTATTTTTTTAGGATTTTTACCACAAAAAAAAGGAAGACAAACAGCATTAAAAAAAGCTATTCAAAGTGATGTTCCAAGTTTTTTTTATGAGTCAGTTCATAGATTTGAAAAACTTTTGTTTGAATTAAGGGATTTGTGATTTAATGGAAAAATCTTTGTAGCTAGAGAAATTAGCAAAATGTATGAGCAGATTTTTAATTGAAATTTAGATGAAATTATAGATCTTGTAAAAAGTAAAAAACTCCCAATTAAATGAGAGTTTGTTATAGGACTGTATTAAAAATTATTATAAACTCTTTCTGTTGTAATAAGTTTTTTTTCAATAATTGTGGGAAGTTTTTGGACTTACAAAAGATTCATACAAATCAATTTTTTTGTTTCAATTTAAATCATAATTATATGGTTTTCATTTTTTATTGTGTGTTTTTTGATGAAGATAATTTTTGTCTGTATTTAATTTATACCATTCATAAAGAAAAGGTTGACCGTTTTTCGGTAAATTATGCATTATGGCTATCAGTTGTGTTAAATCATTATTATCTTGTTGGTTTGCTAACAATTCTAAAGCCTTTACCATCTCCGAATCAGCCTTAAAAACTAAAGTATATAAATTATACATAGCAAATAAATAAGCTGCTTTGTGGTGATCTTGTCATTGCAACATTATCACACTTCAAGGTACTTTGTGTTCTTTTGGCATATATAAATTCATTTTAGATACTCATCCTTTTTTCTCATCTCATGTATCAAATACTGCTTTTGATGTAAGTTGATAAAATCCAAATGATGCATAATCATCATTCACAGCAGGTAAATTCATCACAAATCTTTCTCATCAATTTTTGAGTAAAAAATCTAATACTTCTTTATTTAATTCTCCATCTCTACTTGGCATTATTTCTGTCATACCATATGCTATTAAACATTTTTGATCAATTTTATCACAAATTTTTTTAAATAAATTGATTTTACTTTTATTATTTTTAAGTCTTTCTTTTCAAAATTTTTCTCGATCAAAATTTTCATTTACTTCTTTTATAGCATCATTAATATTTTTTGTCATTAAGTCTAAGCTAGATGGGACCACATTATTAAAATTTATATTACTTACTGTTTTATCATAAAATTCTTTTGCTACAGTAAATCACTTTCTATTTTTACGATTAAATTTTCTCTGATATAATAGAGCTATTATTTCATTGGGTTTAAATATTATAGTATCTCATATTTCAACAGGTTCTCAACCATATCATAAATAGTATGAATATAAATCTCCAACTTTTCTTAATTTTAATGAATCCAGTATTTTTTCTCATTTTAATGAATCTATATCCCTTCATTTTAATAAATCTAAATTTTTTCGTCTTAATGAATTTGGTGTTTTTATTTTATATCCAATATTTTTTAAATCAATTATATTTTTATCTAAATCTTCATATAATTCTATTTTGTTTGGATCTTTATCTTTTTGATGCTGATAAACTTTTGCTCATGAATATGTGAGAATGCTTGTAGCAAGCAATATTTTTATTATATTTCTTTTTGTAAAATTTACAATTTTATTAGAAGATTTTCATAATTTATTATGGATGGCTAAATCTCATGCCTCTACAAGATGATATAATCATTCTCCTGTGTTCCAAACTGTTTTTACTGCTCATTTTGTTGTCTGAAGTATATTTTTTCAAGCTTTTAAAAAAGCTTCTCATGATTTTTTAGCTTGTTCTTTAGGCGTTAAATTGTTAGTTTTTGATTTGCTCATCTGGAATATTTTATTTAAAATAAAAACATTTTCTTTAATTTTTATGCTCTTTTGTGTTTTGTTTATATTTATTGTTTTTCAAAATTTCTTTTGCCAATTTTTCTAAATCAAGTGTTGTTTTTTTCTCAATTACTTTATATAAATCGTTTACTTTCTCTGGACTGTTTAATAATTGCATTTTATTGATTGAAAAAATAAAAAACATTACTATTAACATTATAGTTAAAAATGTTTTATTTGTCAAATTTTTGATGAGAAAATTAAATTCACATTCAATAATTTTAATTCTTATTATAATTGTTTTTCTTATTGCAATTTTTACAAAAGATATAAGGATTGAAATTGCAATAAACACAAACCAAACGGCAAATCAGATTGTAAATTTAGAAAAACTAGAAAATATCACTTGAAACTTGTATATGTCACCGGACAATAGTTGGTGAGCTTTTTATGACAGTATTTCCAATATCAAGCATTCTTTGAAGTTACAAACCTATGAGTTTACCGAAAAAAACATTAAAGCTAAACTAAAGGAACTTTTGGGACAAGGTGTAGACATAAAAATCATTATGGAAAATTATAAATATCAACAGTTCAAAAATACTTGGAAAGATATTGAAAACTATTTTACTTGATACGAAAATTTTGAAATAAAATCAGACAAACAAATGAAAACAGAATATGTCCACAGTAAAATTAATTTGGTGGACAGTGGATTTTGGATACAAACGGCGAATTTAACAAATTCTAGTTTCCAGAAAAATCGTGAACATTTTTTTTACTCTGAGAATCAAGCTGTTTGGCATAGCTTAAATAATATTTTTGATAAAGATCGGGAATGAGAAAAAATTTTACTATCCGATATTCATCCAAATCTAGTAGTTTGTAATATAAACTGTCGTAATGTGATCGAAACTCTATTGGAATCTGCAAAAGAATCTATTTTGATACAAACACAGTATATAGTAGATGAAAGAATTTTGAATATTTTGAAAAAAGAAATCGGAACAAAAAACATTAGACTTATTGTTTCCGATACGGACATGAACGATAAATTACTAAATTATTTTTGACCAGCAATATCGAGGAAGTTTGATAAATACTATAACCATACAAAAATGATCTTGGTCGATGAAAAAATTTTACTTTTGGGAAGCATGAATTTATCTGACAATAGTTTGGACAATAATAGAGAAATTGGTATTTTGATAATAGATCAAGAATTGATAAAAAAATATAAAGAATTGTTTGAAATAGATCGGGAAAAAAGTAAGTATTAGAATGTTTGTTTATATTTTTTGTTTTTGATGAAAATTATAGCCGTAGATCTTGATGAAATTTTAGCTGAAACAGCACGCGCTCTTTTGAAGCGTAAAAAAAATCGTATAAATTGAAAACGAATAAATTGGAATGAACTTTCAAGTTATAATTTGTGGGAAATTGAAAAATTGGAAATAAGTAAACAAAAATCAGTTGAGATTTTTTTGTGGTTTTTAGTTGGAGCGGGCCTTTGGAACAAAATAGATCCTGTTGTTGGAGCAAAAACCAAATTGAAAGAGTTCAAAAAAAGGTGATATAAATTGCATGTTGTAACTGCTAGACACTTTCTATTGAGATTTGCTACTTGAATATGGCTTTATCTAAATTATAAACACATTTTTGATAGTGTGGAGTTTGCTAATTTTTTTACCAGATTTTCTACCAAGAAGTCTGAAATTTGTAAAAAACTATGAGCCGATATAATTATTGAAGATAATTTAGAAAATGCTATTGAATGTGCTAACGAATGAATTAAAGTTTATTTAATAGATAAACCTTGGAATCAAGCTTATGACAAAAAGAAACATAAATGAATAATCAAAGTAAATTCTTGGTCTGAAATAGAGATATAGTGAGTTGAAAGTTTGTGGTAGGTGGAGCAAAGTCCTGTATAGGTTTAGTAATTCGGTAACAAAAAAGTAAAATTGATAAAAATTTTACAATATAAGTTACCAAAATGAC
>JAKJDW010000020.1 GCA_022705745.1 Patescibacteria group bacterium | reverse complement strand
GAGCACATTGATCCTTAGAATGACAATCTCCTTTTAATTTTACAAAAAATTTGTTACCGAATTAAGTAACTTGTACATTACCCCCAACTACACTAGAGCAACTTCCCCGCAGGGGAAGAATGTCTAGTCTGTGACCAAATCCCCCTTTATCCCCCTTAGTAAGGGGGATAATCATCAACTTTACAAACCTGCCTGCCGGCAGGCAAGCTTGCAACTTGTAACTTTATAAACTAGCCCCGTAATATTACGGGGCTATCAGTTCATCTTGCAAAAAATAGATTTTTAACTATACAATAGGGGCTATTTAATGATATTAATCGCAAAACACTAAATAACAAGCGATTGATAAACAGTTTTTTATATTTTAGATTTAATAAATGGACATTACCCCTTTTAAAGACCAAATGCAAAAAGCATTTAATTATTTAGAAAATGAATTTAAGGGCTTACAACTTGGTAGAGCTTCTACAGGACTTGTGGAAAACATTACAGTTTCTACTTCTTATGGAGATATGAAATTACCACAAATTGCTCATATAACTATTTTGGATAATCAAACCTTAAAAATAGAACCTTGGGATAAAAAAGAATGCGCTAGTATCACAAAAGCGATATATGATGCAGAACTTTGAGTCACACCACAAAACGAATCATCTCATGTTATGATAAAGATTCCTCCTTTGACTCAGGAAAGAAGGACAGAAATTTCTAAAAGAGTAAAAATAATGGGGGAAGAAACTAAAGCAAAAATCAGAGTAGTTAGACAAGATGCCATGAAAACAACTAAAAAACTTTTGGAAAATAAAGAAATTTCAGAAAACGAAAACAAAATAAACGAAGATAATGTAGAATATTTAACAAAGGAGTTCAACAATAAAATAGACAATCTTGTAAACACAAAATCAGAAGAAGTAATGAAAGTATAAAAAAATAAAGGAATTATTGATAAGAATGGTATTTAGTAATTTCATTGGGATATAGAAAGTTTTAAATTATAAGATCAAAAATGAAAGAAAATTTATTTACGATATTAGGAACTCAGCTAATTATGCGTCCAATATTTAACTTATTGGTAGTATTTTTAGCGATATTTGGATGAAATTTATGACTAGCTGTAATAGTTTTGACACTAGTTATTAGACTCGCTATGATCAGAGTAACTTCTGCAGGAAACCAAATGCAAAGCTGAATGTGAGCATTGCAACCAAAATTAAATGAAATCCAAGAAAAATATAAAGACGATCCAAAAAAACTTTCAGAAGAAACAATGAAGGTTTTCAAAAAAGAGTGAAAATGACCATTAAAATGATGTTTGATGATGTTTGTTCAACTACCAGTTTTTATCTGATTATTTTATACTGTCAGGAAATTATCTGAATGAACAATCCCAGAAACTTGGCTTTATAGCTTTTTCTATAGTTTTGGAAACAAATATGTTTCCGGACTTGCCTTGGACGACGGTAGCATAAACCACAACTTCCTTGGTATGGATTTATTAGCTACAAAAAACATTGTATTAACAGCTATTACCGTAGTATTTACATATCTACAAATGAAATTAACAAATCTAGTAAAACCACAAACACCAGCCGTTCCATGAAATGAAAAAATGCCAGATATGTCCAAAATGATGTGAATGATGACCGTTTTTATGGTATTCATGATATGAACATTTGTTTATTCTACATACGCTGTAATTGGAATATATATTACTACAACAACATTATTTAGTGTAGCACAATATGCGATACAGTATAGAAGTTTATTAAAAGCAAAACGATTGGAGTTTAGAAACAAACCACAAATAATCGGAAAAAAATAAATATTATTTTTTGAAAATATAATGAAAATTTTTTATAAAACCATTTTGGAAACACATACCCATGAAATTCCAAAAATCAAGTGATCCAGATTTATTGGAAACATTTTTCATGTGAACAATAAAGAAGAAGCTGAAAATATAATAAAAGACTTTAAGGAACAAAATAAAGATGCTACTCATAACTGTTATGCTTATACTTGTGGAACTAATATAAATTATGATTTGTTTGGAAACTTAGAAATTACTCCAGATTATTTTAGACAAAATGATGATGGAGAACCTGCTAATACTGCTGGAAAACCAATTTTAGCACAAATACAATGACATAACTTACACAATATTCTATTGATAGTAACAAGATATTTTTGATGAACATTATTGTGAGTTGGTGGTTTGATACAAGCTTATAGTGAATGCGCAAAACAAACAATTTTGAATGCAAAAATAGAAAATTTAGAAATTACAAAAAAAATGAAAATAGTTTGTGACTACAATGAGTTATGAACAATTATAAATTTTCTAAAAAAACACGATGCTAAAATACTTAACCAGGAAAATGGAGAAAAAACTACTATTGAATTTGAAATCAACAAAGGAAAAAAAGTAGACTTCTCTGCGTTGGATGTAAAAGAGATGAGATAAGTATTAGCTTTTCCCCATACCTTTCCCTCTATTTCAAACACCATTTCTTCATTGTCCGGCACCTCTTCATTTTCTTCATCAACAGCACCTCCCTCTTCAAGGACACTCATTTCATAAATTTGTATTTTCTACACAATTTCAAGTTTTTCTACCTGTTAATGGACCTTTACCACATGGCCCTGTTCAATCTCTGTTTGGCATTTATATATTTTGTAAAAATCTAAAACTTATTTTTCTATCTTGATAGACTTAACATGGATAATAGCGTCTGCTATCTTATCAAGAGCCTGATTGTATATTCTAGCAAAAGTAGACTTAGAAATACCCATTTTTTTTGCTCAATCTATAATGTCTAATTTTTCAATATTTTTTAATCTGAGAGCCTCTATTTCATCATGTAATAACTCTACCTCCTCCAATTGAATACTGAGAATTCATGCTGGTTTAAAAAATTCAACATCAGAAAAAAACTCAATATTTCTCATTTTTCTTCTCCTTCAACCCATACAGTGATTGTGTCTAAATCAACTCATAACAATCAATTAAAGGAATAAAACATCAATTATGGGAATATTCCCATAATTATATTATAAATAATAAAAGCAAATGCAAGAGATTTTTTAATTAATTTACTCTTATTGGCTTGAAATACTCGTCAACACATATTAACATCTATATCTTTAGCTTCACAACTTGATTCCATATTTGTTGATCAACATGAAGTACATTTTTCAGTATTTTAAAAAAGATTAGTATGTAAAACTAATCCTTATCTATATTCTCTATCTATTTTAGCAACCCAAAATGTCTATTAAGCCTAAAATTTAAATAGAAACATTGTAGTTAATATTTTTAGCCACTGAACTCTATGATGTTTGAAGTCCTTTCGCAAGCAGATACTCACTCAATGAACGATAACCCCCCTCTGAAGCATATTGTTGGAGTAATACCTTATCTTTTGCTTTAACCCTGATATTAATTTGTGAATCCTTTGCTATTGCTAACTCATCTCTAATCAGATATTGCATATCTTGAATAAGAATTGGTAAATCAGATTCTGGATATTCACAATCAAAGCCGGCTTCTTTACATTTAACATGAACCATTTTCTCTCAGTCCCATACTTCATCAAGAGGCTGAATAGTGAGCTGATAATTTTTCCCATCTACAGGTATGAGAATTATTGTTTCTTTAGTCATTGTTGTAAGTTTTTAAGATAAAATTTTTTGATCATAGATTTATAAACATCTTTTACTTCTCCATTATGAATAGGTAAAGGAATTGAAGTACCACTTTCAAGATGTACAAGTTTATAATGAGAGCCTCCACTGGGTTTTCTTAATTTATATCCCTCTCATTCCAAGAAAGCAATCAAATTATTCAATTTTACAACTTGAGGATTATTCAAAAAATCATCTCTAAATCTATCTTTTCTTGTCATTTATTATCAATAATATAAATTATTATTTGTATATCAAATATACATTTTTCTATACAAAATACAAACTATTTTTTACTTTTTATGTTTTTAATAAATTTTAATTTTCTATCTTTTATTAGTCCTATATGTATTTGTACATTTTTAGTTGTGAAAATATAAATTCTAGGCTATTTGTGATTGGTAGAACATCTATAATTCATTTGTAATCTTTATAAGTATACAAATACTTTTAATAAAAATATTGTAGTTAATATTTTTAGCCACTGAACTCTATGATGTTTGAAGTCCTTTCGCAAGCAGATACTCACTCAATGAACGATAACCCCCCTCTGAAGCATATTGTTGGAGTAATACCTTATCTTTTGCTTTTACCCTGATATTGATATTATCATCTTTTTTTTGAGCTTGCTCTGATTCAATCATTGCTCAAATATCTTGTAAAAGTAAAACAATGTCAGATTTAAGATATTCTTGATTTAAGTTTGCCTCTTTACAATATACTTCTACTAATTCTCCATCCTCTGGATCAACTTTTCCAGTATTTTTTATAATAAGAGGAAATTTTTTTGTTCCCACAGGAATATAAAGTGTCATTTCATTAGTTATTTTCATCTTTTTGCTGATAACTGAGATAAAATTTCTTAAGTCCTTCTTTATAGACTCCTGCACAATCTCCACGACGCAAAGGTATAATATAAGCCCTTCCATCGTCTCCTTGAATTTTTAAATGTGATCATCCAGCTTGAATCTCTACAAATCATTCACTGACAAGAAAGCTTCTGATTTTCTGAAGGGCAAGAGTTCTTGGAGCAGAAAGAAAGATTTCTTTTATCTTTTCTTTTTTGGTCATTGTAGAGCAATTCGTATAAATGTGTATACAGTATACCTATTTTTTTATAAAATGCAAATCTTTTTTACATTTTGTTTTACAAAAAAACCAACGAACAAACATAGTATTTCACTTTTTTTATTTCTTCAAGTAAGCAATTTCACCTAATTTAGCTACATTCAAAGTCCTGTTTTCAGAAAATCTCATTTTAAAAAAATCTTGAAGATCCTTTTTTATTTACTGAATATTATCATTCAATTTCAAATCAGGAAAATCAATAAGTTTAGTTGCAATAGGTAATTTTATTTTTCATTTAGAGACAGGATAGGCATGTTGAAGTTCATCTCGAAATTGTTTATAGTTTTTCACTATAACATTTGAAATAAATAGTTTGAGAACACATTTTTCTTTATAAAAAAACAAAAAAACTTTTATGCTTTAATTATATAAAAAGTCTTTTAAATTCTTCTACTTTATCCAATTTTTCCCAAGAATAATTTTCATTTCCAAAGTGACCATAACTAGCTGTCTGCTTGTATATCGGTTTTCTCAAATCCAAATAATCAATAATTCATTTCGGACTTAAATCAAAGTTGTTAACAATAAAGTCTACTATCTTATTTTTTTCTATTTTGGCAGTATTAAAATCTTCTAAAAAAATACTAACAGATTGAGCTATACCTATAGCATAACTTAATTGAATTTCACATTTGTCACACAAACCACTAGCTACTATATTTTTTACCAAATATCTTGCCATATATGCTGCACTTCTATCTACTTTGGTAGGATCTTTCCCAGAAAAAGCTCATCAACCGTGTCTACCTATCCCTCCATAACTATCTACAATAATTTTTCTACCAGTCAATCAACTATCTCACGCCGGTCCTCAAACATAGAAGCTTCAAGTAGGATTTACATAAATTTTAGTATTTCCATCTATCAAATCTCATACTATTGGCAAAATTACTTCCTTTTTTACTCCATCAAAAATCTCTTTTTGAGAAACATCTTTTATGTGTTGAGAAGAAACAACTATTGTTTCTATTCTAGAAATTTTATTATTTTCATATTCCACAGTTACTTGAGTTTTTCAATCTGCTAATAAAAATGGTAGAACTCAACTTTTTCTAACTTGTGATAATTGTTTGGCAAGTTCATGAGCATAGTGAATCGTTGCTGGCAAAAAAGAATCTGTTTCATTACTAGCATAACCAAACATCATTCATTGATCTCCTGCTCCTCCTGTATCCACTCACATAGCAATATCTGGCGATTGAGTGCCAAGCAACACATCAACATCACAAGTATTTCCATCAAAAAACTTCTTTGGATCATCATAACCTATTTCTACAATAGTTTGTCTAGCAATTTTTTCATAATCTACTTGTGCCTTAGTAGTAATTTCTCAAGCAATAACCAATTTGTTGGTAGTTATTAAGCACTCACAGGCAACTCTAGAAAAAGGATCTTGTTCTAAACAAGCATCCAAAATAGCGTCAGATATTTGATCGCAAATTTTGTCTGGATGTCATTCTGTTACTGATTCAGAGGTAATAAATTGTTTTGTCATTTGTTTATATTTATACAATAAAAAAGCTCTTTGCAAGGAAAGAGTTTAACCAGTATATTATATGATAATATCTTTCCTATTTAGGTGGAATGTAGCACCTTTCCCAAAGGGCGGTTGCTGGGATATTTCTAGCGAGTCCATTCTCTAATATCCTCTCTTGATATTTGTATGTTCACTGTATATGAAAACATCTTACAAAAGCAAGCAAAAAAACTTATACCAAACAAATATATATTTAAAATATTCTTAATACAAAGGTTAAAAAGGCTTGTCTTTAATAAATATTTAAGTATTTTGTTAGTATCCACAATCTAGTTTGTTGTGAAAAATTTTTTACCACACAAAACTAGTTCTAACACAATAACCCTATAATAAAAACTAAGCTTTTACAACATTACACAAAAATCTATGAAATTTAAAATTTTATGATCAGCATGAGCAATTCCTACACCAAGACCGTTTAATGATGATTGGTTGTCTAAATTAGCTAGAGAAAAATGATGAAAATATATCAGAAATTCATCGTGTTTTTGGCTAGAAGATATAGCATTATTAATAGATTGTCCCGAAAGTATATGAAAATCAGCAAACAAAGAAAATATAGAAAATATAAAAAATCTTTTTATTACACATTGGCACCCAGATCATGCATTTTGATTAAGGGTAGTTTTGGAATCTAGATATAATTTTCGTTTATGAAAAACAGAATATCCAATAAACTTATATATGCCAAAACAGGTTTATGATGATTTGAAAAAGGTATATCCAAGTATAGATTTTTTTGTTAATGAAAGGTGAACAGCAAAATTAAATTTCATAGAACATGGGGAAAAGGTACAAATAGAAAATATTACAGTAGAAGCTGTTTGATATCAATGAGCAAAATCTAGCACTTACTGATATAAGTTTTCTTCTAATTGAAAAACTCTCTTATATGCACCTTGTGATACTATATCTTTGGAGCAAGATTTATCTGGACTGGATGTTCTAGTTCATGAATGTTGAATTTTTTCTTATGATATTGTTAAATCTGAAATTTCTTTCCCAGATGCCATAGATAGAATTAGAAAATATAAACCTAAAAAAACAATTTTCACTCATATAGAACATGTAGAAATAGAAAGACGATGATTGAATTATCTAGGTAAAATGAAAGAAAAATATTCAGATGTTGATTTTCAATTTGCATATGATGGATTTGAAATCAATTTATAAGCCTAATTTAACAATAAAACCAAACACAATTTCCAAATATTTTCAAAAGATATGTCTTGTTTTTTTTTCTTAATTAAATATCTTACTTAAAGTAAATATTAATAATTTATGTCTTACAAATATACTATGCTATTAACAATCTGATTAGAAATTCACATCAAACTCAACAGCGAAAACAAAATGTTTTGTCAATGTAAAAACGAACAAAACTTTGATACATTAGAGCCAAACACAAATATCTGTCCTGTATGTACTGGTCAACCTGGCGCATTACCCACATTAAGTGAAGATGTTTTACTCTTAGCATTAAAACTTGGAAAAGCATTAAATTGCAAAATAAACAAAGAATCTCAATTTGATAGAAAATCTTATTTTTATCCTGACTTACCTATGGGTTATCAAATTACTCAACTATACAAACCAACAAACACTAATGGTGAAGTCAGTTTTTTTGTAAACAATTACGAAGAAGAAAAAAAGATAAGAATCTTGGATGCTCATATGGAAAGTGATACTGCAAAAATGATTCACGAATGATGACAAAGTTTGATAGACTTCAATCGCGCAGGAACTCCTTTAATAGAAATTGTTACTTGACCTGACTTTTCAAATGATGATGAGGTAGTGGAATTTTTGAAAGAACTACAAAGAATTGTTAGATACAACAATATTTCCAACGCTGATATGGAAAAATGACAAATGAGAGTAGATGTAAATATTTCTATCAGAAAAAATGAAAGCGATCCTTTGTGAACGAGAGTTGAATTAAAAAACATAAATTCATTTTGAATGATAAAAAGAGCCATCTTACACGAATACAATAGACAAAAAACCTTATTAGAAAAATGAGAAAAGGTCTGACAAGAAACCAGAATGCGAAACGATACAGAATGAATTAGCAAGATGATGAGATCAAAAGAAGACGCATTGGATTACAGATATTTCCCAGAGCCAGATATGCCGATATTACAACTAAACGATGAAATTTTAAAAAACTTAGACAATGAGAAGCTGATTATCCCACACAATATTATCAAAAAGTTCAAACAAGAATATTGATTCCATAAAGAGTATATAAATGCTTTGATTGGAGATTTTGATACCTTGCTTGTATTTTCAGAACTAAAAGAACAATGACTTGATCCCAAAAGCATAGCTAAATGGATCTCTGGTCCAATAAACGCCTATATGAAAGAAAACTTTGTCTGAATAAACGATTTACCATTTAAGCTAAAACAGTTATCTGAATTTATAAAGATTTCTGATGAATGAAAAATTATGGACAATCAGATGAAAATAGTAATGGACGAAATGCTAAAAGCCTGAAAATCTGCTAGTGAGATAATCAAAGAAAAATGATTTGATGCACCTGAAATAAGTGAAAATGACTTGGAAAATATAGCAAAAAAGGTTCTAGAAAACAATCCAACAATAGTAGAACAGTACAAATCCGGGAAAACTAGCACCTTATGATTTTTTGTATGACAAGTCATGAAAGAAACAGCTTGAAAAGCCAATCCAAAAATAGTTGGAGAAATTTTGGAAAAACTTTTAGAATAAGTATTTTTATTTTGCCTTTAAAATAAAATTTATGAGAAAACAAGATAAATGGAAAGTTGCACTAGAAAAGTTTCTCAAAAAATGGGAAAATAAAAAAGAAGTAATATGAATTCTTGTTTGTGGAAGTTATGTTACAGGGAATCCCAGCAAGCATTCTGATATTGATATTCATATTCTTTTAGATTCAAAAACTACTCGGAGAGAAAGAGGAAACGAAATTATCGATGGTTTTTTAATTGAATATTTTGCTAATTCCACCAAAAGACACCACCAATACTTAGAAGAAGATTTAAAATCAAGATGTAAAATAAATGCCCATATGTTTTGTACTGGAGAAATACTTCTTGATAAAACAGGTGAATTAAAAAGACTTGTTCAGTATTCAAAAAAATATTTAAAAAAGAAAAATCCAAAACTAAATAAAATGCAAATTGAAATAGCAAAATATCATATTTGGGATATGTGCGACAATTTAGAAGAAGTCTTTGATTCAAATACAGAAGAGTTTTATTTAGTTTTCTACAATTTTCTGAACAAATTATTTGAAACTTATGCAAAGTTTTTACAATTTGATACAGTACCTGTTAACAAATTAAAGCGTTTTCTTGTAAATGAACAAGATAAGAAAAAATATCTCATTAGCGACTTCCCAGATAAAAAATTTACTAAAATGATTGTTTCCGCTATCAATATCAAGGATAAAACAAAGATGATGGAAGAGTTTAAAACAATAACAAAATATGCTCTTAAAAAAATGGGAGGTTTTAATATTGATGGTTGGAAAATCAGAAGCCCTGCTTAAATTAAACACCACTCAAATATATTTTCAAATGATATAGCAGTTAAGAAAAGGTTTTTCAAAACAACTAAAATTACTTGATTTTATATAAAAAAATATTATATCTTCCTTGTTTTTATATATTAAAAATAATAAAAATGGCTGATGATGATATCATTTTGGAAGAAGAAGATTATGATGAAGAACGAGAAGATGATGATGAGGATGAAAATTATTAGTAATGAATGGCGACCAATTATAGTATCTTAAAAATGCAAAGTAAACAAAAAATCCAGCATTTGCTGGATTTTTGTAATATTTAAAAGTTTTTTACATGGTCAATAACACATACATTCACAACCCAAGCATCAACAATCAGACTATCAAGTGTATCAATCTAGCGTTTTTACTTTTTAATTCTGCTAGTTCCTCAGCAGACTTAAATCACAATCAAACTAATAAAGCAATCAATACCATAGGCAGAATAAATATTATATTGTAGACAATCAAATATATATATCATCGAGTATGAAGATTTTTACTCTCTGACGCCAAATATCAAAGTATAGTAAAGTACGGTCCAGATGTACATGGAAGCAAGAACAAACTCACTAAAAATCAAACAATAAATACTCATAATGGAGATACTGCCCATTTAATAACTTTTTGCATTTTAGGTCTCCAAGCTAACGGTACTTCCATAATAAATCATTTTCCATACCAAAAGAAATCTTTTAAATTGGCTAATCATACTAGTATTCATAAAATTCATACTATTATTTTTATAACAAAAGTATTTGTAGCTGTAGCAAGAGCTGAAAATAGTCCTAATCCCATTGCAAAATAACTTAAAAAAACAGCTAGTGCAAATACAAATCCAGAAATAATAGCTTTTCTTTTGCTCTTAGTTTTTGTTAAAATACTTGAGAGCAGTAATAACATTACTGCAAAAGCACAAGGATTGATACTATCAGCGAAAGCCGCTGGTAGCATTATTGCAAAAAATTTTCGCCTACCCCATTTAGAAGTCAAATCTACACCATCTCATCAAACATTTCAAGAAATATCCTTATCATCTATTTCTCAACAGTTTAAATGAGGACAATTTTCATCATTACATACAAAATTGGAACAATCTTCTCATTCTGCACAAACCTTGGAGGAATCTTGTGTTAATTTTTCCTGAAAAAATCAAATAATTTTTTTATCTCCAGCGACATAGTCACACTCATTTTCCGAATCTATCACTAGAAAAGGAACTCAAGCTTTATTTTTATCTATTTCAAGTTTTTCAATATAATCTGAAAATGTTTTCAAATTATTTCTATTAAAATAAATTTCCAATTCTTTTACATTATACTTTGAAACAACATCATTTTCATCGAAAAATTTTTCTACCTTGGCACAATGGGTACATCAATTCCCATAAAAATAAACATAATCTTGAGCAAAAGAAAACGAAAGAAAAAAACCTAAACTAAACACAATCACAAACAAAAATCTTTTCATTTTTTTATCAAATCTAAAATATAAAATTTTTACTTTATTTTATCCAGAACAACATTTTGCATATTTTTTCGATCAACAACAACTATTTCAAGGGTTCAGTCTTCTTCAACAGAAATAGATATTATCTGATCTGTTTCCGGATTTTTTATAATAGAATAATTTGTATAGACCACTCATTTTAAATCTCAAACCATATCTTTTAATTGATCTAATGTATTCTTTCACATCTTTTTTAGTGTATCTTGAGCTAATTTAAACTCCTCACTAATCTGTACTCATGCTTTTTGTGCAATTATTTCAGCTTGTTTCATAGCTAATTTATAATCTCAAGTATACACAAAACGCATAGAGTTAAATCACTCTACTTCTTCACTAGTCTGATAAGAGGAATTTTGATCTAGAGTCATACCCTCTGGTGTAGTAATATTCAATTGTTTTGCTCGAGACGGAAGCGAAAATTTCTGTTTTTGAACTTCTAGTAAAGCTAGCTTCTCTTCCAAAGCTATTTTTTCTGCTATGTAATCCTTTGTGTTTTGTACATTAGTTTTTGCTGTTCATGCAATATCGTCTAAATTATCTTGAACATCTTTTGTACAAGCGGACAAAGAAAAAAATACTAACAACATAAATCAAGCAAGAAAAAAAAGTTTTTTCATAACAAAAAAATAATTACAAATAAATGTGCTAGTAATTGTATATTAATATCATAAAATTTTTCAAGAACAAAAGAACAACTTTGTAGTGAAATTTGTTTTTATTTTATTATAAGTGAATTAAGTTTTATCCTTAAATAGACAGATGAGAAAATTAACAAGTAGACTTACAAATCACAGTGAACGATACAACCAAGTTGTACAACAAGCAGATCTTGCTGAAAGTTCCAATGTGAGATGATGTATGGTAATCAAACCATACGGTTTTGCCATACGAGAAAACATTCAAAGTATTTTAGACAACATGTTCAAAAACACATGACATTACAATGCATATTTTCCTCTGTTTATACCCAAATCTTTTTTGAGCAAAGAAGCGGAACATGTAGAATGATTTGCCAAAGAATGTGCTGTAGTTACTCATTATAGATTAAAAAACGATCCTAGTGGAAAATGAGTAGTGGTAGATCCTGAAGCAAAGCTTGAAGAAGAATTGATTGTAAGACCTACTAGCGAAACCATTATTTGGGATAGTTACAAAAAGTGGATAAATTCTTATCGTGATTTACCAATACTTTGTAACCAACGAGCAAATATAGTTAGACGAGAAATGAGAACAAGGGTTTTTCTCAGAACATCAGAATTTTTATGGCAAGAATGACACACAGCTCATGCTACTTATGAAGAAGCAGAAGCAGAAGCTTTGAAAATGATAGATGTTTACAAAGATTTTAGTGAAAACTTTTTAGCTATTTCTCCAGTAGTTTGACCAAAACCAGCTCATGATAAATTTGCTGGTGCAATAGACACTTACGCAATAGAACCAATGATGCAAGATTTCAAAGCATTGCAAGCTGGTACATCTCATTTTTTGGGACAAAATTTTGGAAAAGCTTTTGATGTAAAATTTACTAATGAAAATAATGAATTAGACTATGTTTGGGGAACAAGCTGGGGAGTGAGTACTAGATTGATTGGTTGATTGATCATGGCTCATGGAGACGACAATGGTTTAGTTATTCCACCAGCTCTAGCACCGACACATGTAGTTGTAGTTCCTATTTTCAAAACTCCTAAAGAGTTAAAAGAAATAAAAGAATACATCAAACCTTTGATAGAAAAGATGGAAAATATTTACCTAAAATTTGAATGAAAATATACCAAAGAAAATATGAAATTAAGATATAAAATTGATGACGATCCAAACAAAACTCCATGACGAAAGTTCAACGAACGAGAATTAAAATGAGTCCCTATTAGAATTACTGTTGGAAAAAGAGATATTGAAAACGGAGTATTAGAAATTTTCAACAGAGAAACTTGAGAAAAAAATTCAATGAAACTCCAAGAAGTTTTAGAAATTTTAGAAAAACAACTACTAGATTCCCAAAAAAATCTACTCCAAAAAAATAAAGAATTTAGAGAAAAAAATACTTATTATGTAGATTCATACCAAGATTTTGCTGAAAAAATTGAGAAATGATTTGTAATGGCGCATTGGGATGGAACGGTTGAAAGTGCTGATAAAATACAAGAAGAATTTAAAGCAACAATTAGATGTATTCCAAACAAAGAATATCTAGAAAAGGACGACGAGTGAAAATGTATTGTTAGTGGAAAAAAAAGTAAATGAAGAGTTTTATTCGCAAAAAGTTATTAGACTAATTGGGAGGAAACGAATAAACACTCATTAGAGTACATACTACCATTCCATAACAGCAATCCATAAATTTCAACGAAATACAATAAACGAAACATAAATCTTTTATACAAAAAAACCGACTTCTATTTGGGAAATCGGTTTTTTATTTCGGAATATATTATTATTTCATTTTATGATCTGTATAACATCAACATCACCCATCCTCTCAATTCTTTCATTGTTGGTGTTGTGTTTTTCAAAATACTTGCATTTTTAAGAGCTTGAAGATGTTTTGAATAAAAATCAGATCCTTGTTGATTATATTTATTTCCATACAATATTCTAGAAAGTACAGTAGCAAATTCTGCTCTTGTTACTTCCGCATGAGGATTGAAATTTTCAATAGGATTTCCATTCGCATCAATTCCCATGATTTGTAGTTGATATGCAAGTAAGATATAATCTGCCAAATCTCCTAAACTACTATCTACATCTGCGTATTTAACTATACCTGTTTTTACTCTTTCTTTATCGGATATTTTTGTAGCAAATACAGCCATCATTTTTGCCATCTCTGCTCTAGTTATTCCACGA
>JAKJDW010000001.1:87306-190297 GCA_022705745.1 Patescibacteria group bacterium | reverse complement strand
CAACAATCTGCTTGGAAGGCAGGAAAAATATTTTGGGAATAAAAAACCCAACATTTCTGTTGTTTTTTAAATGGAGCGGGCGATCCCGACTTGTCGGGACAACAATCTGCTTGGAAGGCAGGAAAAATATTTTGGGAATAAAAAACCCAACATTTCTGTTGTTTTTTAAATGGAGCGGGCGATCCCGACTTGTCGGGACAACAATCTGCTTGGAAGGCAGGAAAAATATTTTGGGAATAAAAAACCCAACATTTCTGTTGTTTTTTAAATGGAGCGGGCGATCCCGACTTGTCGGGACAACAATCTGCTTGGAAGGCAGGAAAAATATTTTGGGAATAAAAAACCCAACATTTCTGTTGTTTTTTAAATGGAGCTCATGAGGGTATATACTTCAAACTCTTTGATAATTTATATTTAGAATTAAAACAAAGATCGGATATTATAAACTCTTTTAAGGCTCAGCTGAGTTATAATGCTAAATTTAATAATACAATAAGAGATGAGTTGTTGATTGAAAAGAACATCCCAGAGGATACTTAAATATATATAACAATTTATGTTAATTATTTGATTGTATTAATAAATAATTAATGATTTAATGTTTTGATATATATGTTTTGACATATACTAATAATTAGATTGTCGGATAGCTTTCATATTAAATTAAAATATATGAAGACTATTTTTTAAATTAACTATATATGCGACAAATAACATAATGGGTAGATAGGATACCCCACTAAGTAGATCTATGGGTTGGATGGGGGAGGTGCCCCAGAAAGTATATTGTTTTTTGTTTGTAAAATTATTTGATAATCATATATTTTTTTCATTTTATATATTACTAATTAGTATGGTACAAGGCAATGATAATAAAAAAGATAAGGAAGACTTACTTAACTATTATGAAAAACTCTATAAAAGACATAAGGAGGTTTTGTCAGATATAGAAAACCCTGATAAATATAACAAAGGAATTAAAAAAATAAAAGAAGATTATGAATTAGGAAACGAAATGTGGGCTAAAATTAAGTGATATTCCCCACTAGAAAAAGAGTTGTTTGAGTTCTATTCCGAAGTGAAAAAGATTTCAAAAGCAGAGTTTAGTTTTATAAAACATTTAGATGTGGAGTTTTTAAAAAAATACTTTCCATCCGTTAAAGATATTAAAACTTGATTTATTTTAGATATGATTACATTCTTTAAATTTATATTAGTAGAGTGTATTTGTAGTCTAATAGGGTACAAACCTTTAAAATCTCTGATAAAGCAGGTTAGTAACGTTTCTGGGTGGTTAAATTATTCTAAGTTTGAGAAAGCATTATATTTAACAAAGTATTGCGGACATGGTTTTTTCGTGGTTGTAGATTTTATAGTAGGTTCTATAGAGAGAAAAGGGTTTAGAGATTATGGTATACAATTAAGATTCTTGCCCAAGAAACAATTGATAGAGAGGTCAAAAATTTGTACTGTAAGTTCTTTAATATTAGATTTTACTGATATTTTAGCAATTCATGATGAAGATTTGCGTAATGTGTCAGTAGAAGGTTTTTGAAAAGATGTTCATAAGTATAATAAAAACCTTAAAAATTCTGTGTCTAGAAAAAGAAAAAGGATAGACACTGTCAAGGTTACAAACAAGAGATCTAAAAATAAATTATTAAAACAGACATTAGAATTAGAAATGGGTATATATGATATTCCAGAGATTGAATCTTTATTAGATATTATGATTAATGATATATGATATACTCTAAAAACCAGTGACTGGACAAAAGAAATAAAAATAAAGATAGAGAAAGATGCTTTCTATACTGAAGAGAAAATACTATCTACGATAGATAACTATAAAGAGGTAGAAAAGTATGTTTCTGATTATTGAGTGTGTTCTGTAAAATATCACAAATGAGTTAAATCTTCAGTTGAGGCAATTAAGAAAAAAAAATATTAAATACAGGTAATTTATTATTGTATATGATTTTTAAAGGTAAAAATCTGTTGATTTATTATTTTTTTTATATATTCTGAAAGTGCCAAACAGAATAATTTAATATTTTTTTCAGGGAACAAAAGGACGGCTACTTATATCTGTCTTTCTCCCTGAGAAGATTAGATTGTTCATGTTTGGCGACACGAATAGGTAGTCGTCTTTTTTATTGTATTTTAAAAATATTCAAATGAATTGAGTTGATAATCCAAAAATAATATGTCCTAGTTGTGGATGAGAGTTGAAACTAAAAGGATGGAATAGTCTTTGATGGACATGGTTTTTAGTATTTATGCGACCGTTTGGATGAATACTAATAGCTATTAGTAGACTTATTCGAAAGGTTTATAAATGTGATATATGTAAAAATTCACGAAGTACACGTTTTATAAATAAAAGATTGAATAGTGGAATAAATACTCAAGATTTTGAAGAACAATTTAAAAAAATACATGAGATACAAGTGAATAAACAAGACTTGTGAAATGTGGTTGAAATAAACTGAGATAGGTTGGAGTTAGGTTTAGAGTTGAAAGTATGAGATGAGTTTGAGGTTTCAGGAGATAATAATGTATGTAGGATTTATAAAATTAAAAAGATTGTATAAATTTTAAATGTTATGATATATATTATGAAAAATTTTTTGTTTTTGTTAGCGTTGTTTTCTGTTTTTGTTGTTACAGGTTGTATGAGAAAAGTTTCTCATGAAGATTTTTATAATTGAGTGTTAAATTGAGATTTAAATGTTGTAGAAAAGTATATAAAACAATGATGAGTTATTGATGATGGCGGGATATATAATACCTCGCCATTAATATATGCAGCGTCTAATGGATATAAAGAAATGGTAGATTTATTTATTAAAAATAATGTTGACTTGAATGTTGTGATGAATCCATGATGATACACAGCGTTGATGTGAAGTATTCTTGAATGACATGACAACATAACTAAAGCGTTAATAAGTGCTGGAGCTGATGTTAATATACAAAGTGATAATTGATTTTCTGCATTGATGTATTCTGTTATGGAAAACGATATAGATATTGCAACATTTTTAGTAATGCATGGAGCAGATATTGATAAACAAACGTTATTGTGAACAACTGCATTAATGATTGCATCCATGGAGTGATTTGTAGAAATATTATGATTATTGATACAATATTGAGCTGATATTAATATTAGGGATTTGTATGGCAATACAGCATTAAGTGTAGCAAGGTCTAAATGACATAATCAGATTGTTAATATGTTAAATGTAGCCAACCAAATAAAGAAACAAAGAGCTATTAAATAAATTATTTTTAATTATTGATTTAATCTTATGAAGAAAAAAAATTTAATGTTTTGGATTTTTGGATTAGTATTAGTAGTCGTTCTTGGAGTTTTGATTTATTTTTATTGATTTTGGGTTCCTATAAAGTCTTTGTTGCTTACAATATGAGCGACATTGTTAATTGCTTGAATTGCTGCTAATGGGGCAATAAAAATTAGTTTTTTAGAGTTTATTATCGGTCTCGTTATTTGGTTTATTATAATATATATTTTAATTTTTAGATATTTAGTGTATTAGTATAAATGAAGTATATTGTAACATATTTAAAAAATTCTATATTAATAAAGGTTCTATTAATAGGATGATTTATTTATTTTGTTTCGACTTTGTTCTGAGGGCACAGGCATGGTGATAAAATTTATAAAGACGATAACCCAGAGCATAATTTAGATAATTATACAAGTAGTCGTTCTTCGGGTGTGGTTTTGGATCAAATCAAAAAAATGGATGAACAAATGATTCTAGATATTCTCGCAAACTCTTCTGATTTGGTTAAGTACATGAAATCTAATAGGCACCTCGTTCTAGATAACGAGTCTTTGTTGAGTTTAATAGAGTCATATGTTTCTAAAAATCCTAAGGATTGGGCGGCTTATGCTGCTTATGTATATGTTAGTGTAGATAAATCATCGGATAATAGTCTTAAATACATTAATAAAGCCATTGAGCTTTGATGAAAAGATTACCCTGTTGTTTACATATCAAGGGCTGCTATATTTGGCAATAGGTGAGAATATGATAAAAGAGATAGGGATCTGTCTGTCGCTAAGAGTTTAGATCTTGGCTTGAAATATCAATTTTTGTATGATTATTTTTGAATTAAATAGCTATTTTAATTTTACGTTTTTAATAAGATGTTTGTAAAAAAAGTTGTATTTGTTGTTTTTTTATTGGTATTGTCCCTATCTGTGTTGTCATGATGTACCAATAAAGATGCTTGAAAATCTAGTTATAAATGATACTATTATTGTTGGGATGATCCTAACAATAAACCCTATGGGTATGAAGAAGTCTGAGACCCCCATAGGTTATGACATAAGGTAAAATGAGATCATTTATGTAGTGATAAAGAGTTAAAAGATTTAGGATACTAAGTATTTGCTTTTATATATTAATTTAATTAAATGCTTAAAAAGATTCCCATTTCCGTTCGAATGCGGGTTGTAGGTAGTGTGTTAGTAATAATAGTGCTAATGTTACTGTGAGTTTGGTGACCTCAAAAAATAGCTGGAGTGTTGGATGAGTTGTCTCCTATTATTGTCTTTTGATATTGGTTTATATGTAGCTTTTATATTAAAAATAGAACATTGAGAATTGTTCTTATAATATGTTTTTGAATCATTGTCTTTTTATCGTTTATTGCTTTATCAAGGCGTTGATTTTCGTAATATTTTATTTACTAATTTTTTAGTGATGGGTTATTATCCATATTATGAGAATAATTTATCTAACTGTTGATATGATAAAATAACTGAGGACTCTTTTGTTCCTAAGAAGTGTTTAGAAAATTATGTAAAAAATGAAATATATAAGTTTACTGATAAAAAAGAAGAGTCTAATGTTAGTTTTTTTATTGCATTTGTTATTGCTCTATTAATTGCTTTTGTTGTTGTTTTTACAAAAATTAATTTAATTAATGAAAGGCTTGATGACATTGAATCTTCATCGATAGATAGTAGGTGTTTAGAACGCTTAGATTACTTAGAATCTTCTGTTCATGATTTAGAATGGCAATTATATTAAGTGCACCATTATAGCCTAACCTGCATGTGTTTAATAATAATTTTTTAGACAACTGTATTTTAATATTGTGTTAGTTTATAATTTTCTTGAAAAAGTAAAAATTATCTATATACACATTTATGCCTCATACAAAAAGGATATTTATTGAGTCGTATCGCACAACTTCTATACTAAGAAGAGAGAGAAATAGTGGCTCATGACCATTGATAAGGCGAGACAATTGCTTTGAAGTAAATATGATGACATACCTAATGAGATAATTCAAAAAATCTTAGATATGTTAAAGAGTGTTTGCTCTATTGTGGTGGAAAGTTATGTGAAGGATAGAGATTCAAGGTAAATCAAGAAGGATGGGATTTATGCCCATCTTTTTTGAATGAGGTATGAGGTTAATTATCTTGATTTTCTATAGAAAATATTTATGATAATATCAAACTCACATTTATAATATTATATTACAGTTTGTCTTTATCTATATTTCAATAATTTAGAGTTTGAGTAAATTTATATATTTTTTTTCATTAAGATGGCTAAGAAAAAGCAAAAGTATGATATTAGTAAGATGCTAAAATTTGATATAGAAAAAGGGGAGTATGTGGAAAAGAATATTTATAAAGAAGCAAAAGAAAATCCTACAGCTATTATTTATGCTCGTGTTTCAGATCAAAAACAAGTAGATGAATGAAATGGATTGGAAAGCCAAGAGGCTACCTGTAGAAGATGGGCAGATTCAAAAAACATAAAAATATTAAAAGTTTTTTTTGATGGTTGAAAGTCTGGGATAGATATGAATAGAAGGGGGTTATTAGACTCCATAGAGTATTTGAAAAAAGAAAATAAAAAGTATCTTAAAATACAATATTTTTTATGCACTGAAGTTTCGAGGATTTCAAGAAGTGAGGACACCAGTCAAACAGAAGATTTAAAGAAGCGTATAGAATCCACAGGAGTAGATATAATAACAACTTATACAGGAAGAAATATTTCAAGTTTAAATGTAAATGATTCTTTTATTACAGATATAGATATTGCAATTGCTAAAAGTGAAAGATTGCGTATTAGGGAGAGAAGTTTAAACGGAGCTAAGGCTAAATTGTTAAGCTGATATTGGATTTTTGATGTTCCAGCAGGTTACGAAAGAATCTATATAAAAAACTGAACTAAAACAGAAAAGTTTTTACAAAAGGTAGAGCCTCAGGCTTCTATAATTAAAGAAGGATTAGAAATGTTTGCCAATGGAGTGCTTATAAATAACACTCAATTATTAAAATACTTCAATGATAAAAAGCTAAAATCTAACTATCATTCTCCTAATCCATGAAAATTAAACCTAATGTACATAAAAAGGTTATTTGAAGTAGAAAAGCTATATTTTTATGCTGGGTATATTCTTTATCCCAATCCAAATTATGGTATCACAAAACCAGTAGAGGCAGTACATAGTCCCTTAATAAGTCTTTCTACAGTAAATAAAATTTTAAAAAGATTAAAATATAAATGATGATCAAAAAGATGACCGAGAAAAGATACATCAGAATTATATCCTTTAAGATGACTAGTTTATTGTCCTTATTGTCATTATCCCATGACAGCACGACCCTCAAAAGGAAAAATGGGAACTATATATTATTACTATTGATGTAATAGAAAAGATTGTAGAGACAAGGAATGTATTAATATAAATAAAATGCATTCAGATTTTAAGGACTTATTAAAAAAACTAACGCCTAAGGAGGAGGTAATAAGGCTTTTAGATTGAGTGCTAAAAGATGTTTTTGATGCAAAGAATAAAACACAACATATTATGAATGAGGCTAAAAAGAAAAGAATCAAAGATATAGAAAAAGAGGTAGAAGTACTTCGTAATGCATTGTGAAAACTTACTAAAATAGAACTTATTCAAAGTGTGGAGGGAAAACGAGCAGAATTGGAACAGGAAAAAGAGATCATACAAGGTGAATTACAAGACAAGGTCCTTAACGAAAGAGAGTTTATTGTTTTATATGAGAGAATAAAGAATCTTGTAGAAGATCCTTTGTCTATTTGGGAGTTATGAAGTGTTGAATTAAAGATGTTGCTTGTGGGAGTTTTATTTTGATGAAAACTTTACTATAAAAAAAATGAAGGATATCAAACCCCTCAAATTTCAGCTCTGTACAGTATTTTAGACCACCTTAATAATGGTAATATAACGTCTGGAGCGGGCGACGAGACTCGAACTCGCAACAACCTGCTTGGAAGGCAGGGACTCTAGCCAATTGAGTTACACCCGCATTATTATTAAACACCAAAAACTTCGTTTTGGTGGGCCTGGCTGGACTTGAACCAGCGACCGATCGGTTATGAGCCGATTGCTCTGACCAACTGAGCTACAGACCCAAACTAAATCAAGCTATATATCCCAAGAACATTATTGAATATGGTGGGTGATATAGGACTTGAACCTATGGCCCCCTGCTTGTAAGGCAGATGCTCTAGCCAACTGAGCTAATCACCCATTTCAATTAAATTACCCCTATGTCCCCTGCTTGTAATCCCGCAGTATTGCGGGACTAGCCAACTGTGACATTAGGAATCCCGATTTATCGGGAAGCTAATCACCCATTTCAATTAAATTACCCCTATGTCCCTTGCTTGTAATCCCGCAGTATTGCGGGACTAGCCAACTGTGACATTAGGAATCCCGATTTATCGGGAAGCTAATCACCCATTTCAATTAAATTACCCCTATGTCCCTTGCTTGTAATCCCGCAGTATTGCGGGACTAGCCAACTGTGACATTAGGAATCCCGATTTATCGGGAAGCTAATCACCCATTTCAATTAAATTACCCCTATGTTCCTTGCTTGTAATCCCACAGTATTGCGGGACTAGCAAATCGAGCTAATCAATTAATATAAATGGCGGTCCCACGGGGAATCGAACCCCGATTGCAGGATTGAAAGTCCCGTGTCCTAACCGTTAGACGATGAGACCAAATAAATGGATTTTAATGGCGGGATGGAAGGGACTCGAACCCTCGACCTCCTGCGTGACAGGCAGGCGTTCTAACCAGCTGAACTACCACCCCATAGTAAAATACATACAAAATGCAGTTAGGTTTTATTTTTTTGAATTTCCTTCTTCAATCAAATGGAGCCGGTGACCAGACTTGAACTGGTAACCTACCGCTTACAAGGCGGTTGCTCTACCATTGAGCCACACCGGCAAAACAACCCAAAAAGATTATTTGTTTTGTGTTGTACTAAACAATTTAGCCATATTCGATTTTTTTCTTGAACCGTTTTTCTTTTTAATTACTCAAACTTTTACACACTTGTCTACATACTTATAGATTTTGTTTAAATCTTCAGGAGAAACTTTTTCTCATCTTTCCAGAGATTTTTTAAATTTTTTTATAGCCATTTTTAGTCTAAGTTTGAATTCAGAATTTCTTTGGTGTAATTTTATGGATCTATTCGATGCTTTTTTTGCTGCTTTTGTGATAGGCATTCAGGTTTATAACAAATATTTAAAAGTTTTAAGTAATCCCTCCGGGGGAGGGACTCGAACCCACGACCCAGTGGTTAACAGCCACTTGCTCTACCGACTGAGCTACCCCGGAATGTGTTTAAGTGAAAAAACCTATAAGGATTCTTTACTAATTTTCAATAGATTTTCAATCTTTATATTACTTACCGAGGACAGGACTTGAACCTGCACACCTCACGGCACCTGGTTCTAAGCCAGGCGTGTCTACCATTCCACCACCTCGGCACCACGATTTTAGAGATTTAAATTTATGTGTTAAAATCTATATTTTTGGGACGCTAGGACTCGAACCTAGATAAACGGAGTCAGAGTCCGTTGTCCTACCATTAGACGACATCCCAGTTTACAAAACTGAAAGTCGGAATTACAGTACAAATTAAATTTTTGGTTGCGGGGGATGGAGTTGAACCATCTTTCTTCGGGTTATGAGCCCGACGAGATACCGTTTCTCTACCCCGCAATATAAATAATAAATTTATTAATTGTTTTGAGTTTATAATCGATTGTTTACTAAACTCTAAACTTCATACCTTTATACAATGTGTTTTAACTTAAACTGCTATATTAAATTTATTTATACATTTTATTTTTTCCTGGGGAACTAGGATTCGAACCTAGACTGACGGAGTCAAAGTCCGCTGTCCTACCGTTAGACGATTCCCCATCATTAGAGAATGTTTCTTTGTAAAACAAAAAGAACCATATTAAAATGGATGAATACTTTATACTAATTTATATGTTTATTTCAAGCTAAATTTTTCTTTTTATTTTCCCTTGAAAAATTTAAGTAAAAAGCTAACCTCAATTTACCTATGTTTTAATGATATAACTTCTTTGTTATGTGAACAATTCAACAAACACTAGTCGTTTTAAAACCAGATGCCATTAGTCGCTCCCTCGTTTGACAAATTATTAGTCGTCTTGAGAGAGCGGGGCTACAAATTGTTGCTTCAAAAATGTTGGCCCCTAGTGTGGAATTTTTAAGGTGACATTATGAGGGTATTGGACAATTGGGCACTAGAAAATGAGAAGATCTTTTAAATAAAGTTGTAGAATACATGAGAAAAACACCAGTACTTGCTATGGTTGTTGAATGAGTGGAGGCAGTAGAATATGTTAGAAAAATCGTTGGATCTACAGAGCCAAAATCTGCAACTCCGGGCACCATTAGATGAGATTTTGCACATATATCATATACATATGCTGACAGTAAGTCATGAATGTCGGTATTTAATTTAATACATGCTTCTGCCAACTTACAAGAAGCTGAATTAGAAATTAAACATTGGTTTAATAAAGATGAAATATTTAAATATGAACTATCATATAGTGAGTTCATTAGATAATACAAAAAAGTTTTAGTTTATGAAATTTAAAAATGAAAAAAGGAATACATTCTCAATATTACAAGGATGTAGCTGTTCAATGTATATGTTGAGCAGAATTTACAGTAAACACGACAGTCCCTGGACCTATCAAAATTGAGACATGTTATCAATGTCATCCAGTATTTAATAAAGATAGAGTAGTGGAGAAAATGGCAAAGGGTAGAATGGAGAAATTTTTGGAAAAACAAAAGAAAATAGATGCCATGAAAAAATAATCTTAATTTTATTATATAAATATGTGGTACTTTATATTGGGTACTAGATTCGTTTATGATAAGAGAATTTGTTATTCAAAGACATACCAACACTTCTAAAATTCATCATGTAATTGGTCATCATGGAAGTGTTTTTTTGAAACTATTTTTAAAGTGTTTTTTGGTATTACTGGTTTTAATGTTAGTTTTTTTGTTATTGGATAGATATATAATGTGGGAATATTTATCTCGAATTTTTGCTGGTTTATGATTTATGGTTTTTATAAAATTTTGTATAAATTTTTTGAACATGTACTTGGATGCTTTAGTTATGACCGAAACAGGAATTGTTGTATATTTACGAGAATGACTATTAGAATATAAAACTGAAGTTTTTGACCGAGATAAAATAGAAACAATTTTACATACCCAAAAATGATTACGAGATAAACTGTTTTTTAGATGAGATATTACAATTAAATTAAATTATTGAATAAGTTTTCCTTTTGAAAATATTCCCAATCCAAAAAAACAGGCAGACAAAATACAGCATCTCAAAGCTTATTTTTCTTACAAAAAAGATGAAAATTCTTCATCTGTAAATGAGGAAAAAGGGGTGGACATCTTAGTTGAGGCCCTATGAGAAGTTGTCAAAGATTATATAGATAAGTGAAATAAAAGCTTAGATGAACATTGAGAAGAATTCTAGTTGATCAAGCTCCAAACACCACCTTCTCGTATTTGTTTATATAATAAAAAGTTTATTTGCCTTTTTCAACTGCGAATTTTTACCGAAAACATTGAGAAAGTTCGTGATTGGATTCGTTTCAAAAAAAATTGGCTAGTTTGTGTAAATTCTCATTCTATCGCACGATTTAGTTCAAAAATAAAAATTTTAATTACAAGTATTTAATCATACATTGTGAATTATAATTAACTTTTGTTTATTTATATTGTTTTTTTGTTTTGAATCTATATAATTTTATTAATTTAATTAAAACTTGGTTTATTTTGAAAAATTTTTTCTCATGAAAAAAGATGATAAACTTTTGGCACTTTTGGACTTGGTAATAGACCAATATATTTCTAGTTGAGACCCTGTTGGTTCCAAGTCACTCAACTCTTTGGGTTCTACCAAATACGCTCCCTCTACTTTAAGAAAATATTTGAATTTATTAGAAAAAGCATGATTTGTGTACCAACCTTATAAAAGTTCTGGGAGGGTTCCCACATTAGACTGATTGTCTGTTTATATAGACAACTATATGAGTTGAGAATTGGAACAACAAGAGCTAGATTTAGATAATGCTAGAACATGATTGAAATACTTAGTAGAAAATTTATGAGCAGTAGCAGATGGAGTTGTTGTCGGATTCTTAAAAAATGATGAATATTATTATTTATGAATGAATAATATTTTGAGAGATGATTTAAGGGAAGAGTACGATACTACTAGATACATCGTAAAACTTATTGAAACAAGATGACTTGTAAAACAACTAGATGCTAAAATTTTGAAAAAAAATAAAGTTTACTACACATTTATACAAGATAAAAACTCTATTGTTTCTTGTATTTATGCCAAAATCGTTGTGGAAGACTACGAGTGAATGATTTGTATAGTTTGACCAATTAGAGTAGATTACAAAAAAAATGTAGCAATATTGGACAAAGTCGTTAGTATGATAGGGTGCTAAAATACACATCGCAAAGTTACAAATAAAGTAACAAGCTGAAAGTTTATAAAGTTACAAGTTGCAAGTTTGTAAAGTTGCAAGTTATAAAGTTATTAATACTTTATGAACTTTACAAACTTTATGAACTTTATAAACTTTACAAACTCTACGAACTTTACAAACTTAACAAACAGCTTATGGTAGAAAATAAAGATATAGAATTTAATGAAGGTTTGGATGATGAAAAAAATCTTGATGAACATAATGAAGATTCAGATTTTTTTGATGAACTTTCTAGTCTTGAAGATAATATCAGAGAGCTTGCTTGAGATAAAATAAAACAAAAAGAACAAGTGGAAAAAGAACAAATAGTATCAAAGACAAAAGGTAATTTAGAGTCTTTGCATGAAAGTATGTTATCTTGAGCTGAATCTTGATTGGAGCAGAAAAAAATTAGTGAAAAATGAAAAGACAAGGTATCAGAGTTCTTTGATGCTGGGCAAAAGGAATTTGAAAAAATAGACACTAAAGTAGAAAAGAGAGTGGTAAGAAGACATAGTCAAATGGTGGATAGGTTTGCTGGTCGTCCAGAAGCAGTAAAAGAATCTATCCAAAGCTCAGCAGATAAGATTTTGGATGAGATATATAATTGGGAAGAAGAAAAAAATCCCGTTGCTAGGTCTCTACTTAGAATAGTAAATTGGATTATGAAAACAGAAAAATAAAAAATTTTAGCTTAGTATTCATTTTAGTTATGAACAAGTTAGTGAAAAGTGCTGGAGGAATCATATATTATTATGATAAAAATAATGATATAAGATTTTTGCTTATCAAAAGACATGCTCTTTCGGGGAAAATAGAACGAGTTGCCCCAAAAGGTAAAATACAAATATGAGAAACTGATGAAAAAGCTGCTTTGAGAGAAGTTAGTGAAGAAACAGGTATTCCATTAAACTTTTTGAGTATTATTCAAAATATTTGATCTACGACGATTGAGTGACTAGAAAATAAAAATTGAAAATTTAATAAAGAGGTGGTATATTTTTTAATTAAATATGATGGAGATCCAGAATTGGTGGATATCCAACCAGTAGAATGATATTTGTGAACCCACAAACGAGCGACAATTCAAGAGGTTTTAAATTTAGTATATTATACAGATATTAGAGAGCTTTTTAGAAAATGATATGTTCTTCTCAGAGACAAACAAAAAATCAACGATGTAAAAAAAGATTTTTTAAAAAAACTGGAATTGTAATTTTAGGTTGAATTTTTTAGGATTTTGTTTATCCTACTTGTACGGTTTTATTAAATAAATATTTAACTATGTGAAAACCAAATGTTATTTATAAATTAGATTGATTGACAGAAGTTATGACAAATGAGTTAAAAAATTTGGTAGAAAAAAACCTATTAAAAGAAGATTCAAAAATGTCTTCTAGTCTAAAAAAAATTTATACAAAAGGAGGAGATATAGAAGTTGTAGTCAAGGTACTTATAGAAAAGGTTACCAATGGCTATAATGGTAATTTTAGATTTGAATTTGATGGAGAAGTTTTGGAATATGATCGTAAATGATTTGAAATTTTGTCTGATTTGGTTAATCACGCATTTGATAACTTTAAACAAAGAATATTAGCAAAGTAATTTTATATAAAAATCTTATAAATAATGGCAACAAAAAAAGTAAACCATATAACTAAGGAAGGTTTTGATAAATTAGTTACAGAATTAAATCATTATAAACAGGTAGAACTTCCCGCTGTACACGAAAGATTGTCAGAAGCGAAGGCACTTTGAGATCTTTCTGAAAACTTTGAATACAAGTCGGCTATGGAGGACAAAGATTTTATCAATTCAAAAATAGCAGAATTAGAAAAATTATTAGCAAATGTCGAAATCATAAAAGAAGAAAAAACTAAAGCTAGTGACATAGTAGATTATGGCTCAAAAGTTACCCTAAAAGTTGAATGAGATGACGATACATACAATGTTACAATAGTTTGAACATGAGAGGTGGGCATAGATTGAGATGACACCTTAAGTATTTCTCTAGACTCACCGATTTGACACGCTATCAAGTGACATAAAGCATGAGATGAAGTAAAAATGAGATTAGGAAATGATAGAAAATCAGTAAAAATCATCAAAGTTACATAAAAAAAAGAAATTTATATAACAAAAAAGAAAACTCAAAGTTTTCTTTTTTTTATTTTATGAAATTATTCCAAATATGATACTTTATTTGTCTTCACACTTCGATCTTCCAATATTGCTACTATTAATCCGCAACTCATAAGTTTTCAGTCGGTGTCCAATCATTCAACTTCTATTTTTATCAAATTTTCATCTACAATTTCCTTAGATAAATTACTTATACTTTCTAGTCTAATGTTTTTTTCTTCATTAATACAGTTATTTAATATCAGATCTTGCTTGTTTTCCATAATAAATTTGGAGTTGATTATATTTATTAAATGTGAAACATTGAGTAACACATTGTTATCAAATGTCTTAAATATGTACCCCATTGTGCTATCATTAAAACTTACTCGAGTTTTTTCTTTATTTTTGTAAAAAACATATCACAAATATGTTGTGAACATTTCGTTTAAGTTTTTTGTGTAATTCATGACCATTTCTTCACAATTTTGAGTTGAGGTAATTTTGCTACAAACAAAAGTTTCCATAGAAAGAATAGGCTCTCCTTGATAATAAATATTTATGTTTCTACCAGTTTTTTCAGCACTAAGATCTAAATCTTTTGAAAAATCGAAAGAGATTAATTCGTTTGTAAAAAAATATCTATTATCTCTTATGATTACTTTTGATTCGGGAATTTTTATGTTTTTTATCTGCAATACGGGAAACTTATTGTCTTTTAACTCATTTATTTCTCAGTTGATTATAAGAGTTTTATTCACAAAATTATTTAAATTTACTGTACTACTTATTAATCAAAAAGATCTTTTAGAATTGGAAATACTATGAGTATAAATAGGGAAATTGTTATCAGAAATCACCTTTCATTCTACTGTAATTGGATCTCAGACATTATAGGTGATGTTTTCATAATACTGGACCATAAAAAAAAACAGAGCCGAAATTAAAAGGACCATAAATAATACAATCGATAGTAACATAACTTGTTTTTTTTTATTTTCTTTTTTTTGATGAAGAAAATTTTTTATATCCATTTTTGCAATTTATAAAAGAAATTTTTCTATAAAAATATATTTAAATGTAAAATAAAAGCAAGTACTACTTTTTGAAGTTTAATTTGCAAGTGAGACATACCACCAAATAATTATAATCGGACATCTCAATCTATAGCCCAAATATCTAATAGTACAGAGTATTGAAACATTTTTTTATACTGATAATTCGTTTAGATTTTTTAAAATTCTCTTTATAAAGTATTTTGTTATCTACCTTATCAAAAGGATAGGATAATTGGATGGTCGTTTTTTTGCAAACTCCAGTCTAATTTTTTAATTTAATATTTAAATGTTGTTTCTATTTTCCCCAGATAATGATCTTTCAAAAACCCCCTCCTTTGTAATGAGAAAGTTTTGTATATTGATTAAGTTTGAGGTCTAAAAATTTATTTCATCTTTTATGCACTTAAGTATTTCATTACTACGAAAGAGTAGCCATTTTCTTTTGCCCATTGTTGAGTAAAGTGCAACTTTTCAGGAATAGTATTGATTTTTTGAAATCCAGCATACTCATAATAGGTTTGAAGTTCTTTTTGACATGCAAGATAAAGGTGGGGCTTATTTTTTTTCTTTTTTATTAATTCTTTCATCAAAGTAATCCCTAACTTTTGACCTCTCATGCTTTCTTTAACCCATAATGTCCCTAATTCTTCCTCGTTTTCCCCTATAGGAAAGATTCTTCCAAAAGCAATAATTTCTTCGTTATCTTTTAGAACTATAAATTGTGTTTTTTGTATTTCATAATAAGAAAGATATGTCGATGCAATTACTTTTTGGATGAAATCAAAATCTGAATCGTTGATATCGGGTATTATAAGAAGATTTGGAGTAAGTAGAGAAACTTTCATTTTTGTTTTTCACCATATAAAACCCTGTTAAAGCCAACAATTTTTTTATTTACTCTCTAGTTTTTTTAATTCTTCTTGTAGATACTTAAATGTTTTTGGAGCTTTATTTTTTAAATCAGCTATTCCAGTTCAAATATTATATTGATTCTTTTTTGTATCAAAAGGTATATGTATCTTTTTTCATTTAGCAGCTTTTTTAATCTCACTTATAGCATCATCAATAACTTTTTTGTTTTCATTGAATTCATGATCAGTCATATGTTTTCAAAAACCATTCATGGTTGGTATTCAAACACTATTTTCTATATCTTTTTTTCAATCTTTGATCGCTGGTCTCATTTCTTTTGCTTGTCATCAAGATTTTGCTAATATTTCTTCGTTATCTCATTTTTGTGCAATACTTTCTGCATCAGCCTTTTTGGCTTCTACATTATCTCAAAACACAAAAATAGTATCAGGATTTTCCTTTATTATTTTCCTAGTTATTATTGAATCTTTTTTCAATCCATCTTCATTTGCGTTTTCTTTTTCATTTTCTTTTTTTCCTTCATTCTCATTTTTCTTTTCCTTTTCTTCAGTTTTATTTTCTGGCTTACTTTCTTTTTCGTTTTTTTGTTCATTTTGTTTTCCATCTTTTTGTTCTTTTTCCACTTTTTCGTGAGATTTATTTTTTTCATTTTTTGATTCTTCTTTTTTGCCTTCTTCATTTTTGCTTTCTATAATCTTGCTTTGTTCTATAGTTTTCGCTCCATTTTCCTCTTCTCAAAAATCATCTTCCAAATCATCATTTTCTATTTTCTTTTTTCATCTATTTCCTTTTTTGGGAATAACATCAAATGTGTTTATCCAACTATCTCTAGTTCTAGCCACAAATCATTTTTCTTTTCACCAAATAGCTTTGAGATCTTTTCCAAATGTAGGCTTCCAAGTTTCATTTGAAAATGGATATATCACGGTTTTTCATATGTTTTTTAGTATAGAAAATGGTGTCTTAATAGCCGAATATGTAGCATCCAAAGCAGTCATAACAGCATTCGTAGGTATTGCAGTAGCAAAATGAGTAATACCTCAAGTAGCTTTGGCTAACAAAGGAGCTTTCATTCCATCTCATTTAAATGGGGCAATATAATTGTCCCAATGTTTTTTTTGTCTACCAGAAAATCACTCCTTTCACCAAGTCTTTTTGTAATCTTCTTTCCATTTTGGTTTCCATGTTTCATTTGAAAACGGATACACAAGTGTCTTTAGTAAATTTTTTCATGTATCCAAAACTGTTTTTACGCTAGTTCATACAGCATCAGCTACACTTATTCAAGCTTGTACAGGAGCAAGTCCAACATGAGTTATTCCTCCAACAGCTATTCATGCATAGTTTGGTCTAGCCATTTTTTTGTTTTTTTTGAATAAAATTAATCCACACACTATCATTATATATAAATTTTATATTTTGTCAAATCTAAATGCACTTAAATTTTCAATAATTTGATTATTTTTATATTTTGTCTTATACTAGTATTAGTTTAAATTTTATTTTTTACAAATTAAAATGAGTATAACTAAGGCATGAACATCACCAACAACAGCTAATGAGAACAAAGAGCTTTCATTAGATATTTTTGAATGAGTAGAGAACACTACTGAAAATAGAAAAAATTTTCTTGAGATCTCGAGTGATGAATTGAAGTCGTTACAAGCAAAAGCTATATCTGATCAAAATTACGAAGTAGCAGCTATTATTAGAGATGTTTTGAAAGAGAAGGATTCACATGAACAAGAGTCTAAAAATGCTGAGTTTAAGGAGGAGTTAAACACAGCAAAGGAAGAAGATAGAGAACAAAATGAAAAACAGATTGCGAATTTAAAACAACAACTTATGAGCTGAAATATAGATGAAGCGACTTTGAAGAAAACTTTAAATGAATTGATAAGATCTTTTGAAGAAAATGAAAAAAGAAATAGAGAGGCAAATTCTAAATTATTAGAAGATATTAAAAAGGCAAAAAATTCTTGAAATGAACAAGAGTTGAAGAGACTTAGATGACAAATAGATAAATTAAATTCAGAAAACAAAAAACTTAAGGATGAATTTGCTGGGGAATTGCCGAAATATGATTCCGCAGAAATAGCTAAACTAAAGACTAAACGAATTGGATTCAAGCTTGCATGAAAAACGGAATTAGATGGTCAAACCGTATTAACATGACCACAACTATTACTGAGAAGAAATATTCGTTCTCGTAACAGAATAAATAAAACTGTTAAAAATTTAAATTCAATATGAAACGATCCAAAGAAATGAGTAAGTTATATTATGACAAAAGCATCACTTTCGGAATGATGAAGGATATGATCTTGGTATAAAAATGTGAAAAACTTTTTTACAATCAGAGATACAAAAACTTTTGATGAAGTGTTTAATAAACACAAGAAGAGATTTATAGATGATCTAGAATCTAAAATGGATCTCAATAGCATGAGTGATGCAGATAAAAAAACAATATCTGCAATAAAAGCTAGATTGGATTATTATCAAAAAGCATACAAGAGACAATTTATTGTAGTTTAAAAAATTTATTTATTAAAATTAATAAAAAATGAAAACATTAAAAGAAGTAGTAAATTATATTCATAATTACATGATAGAATATGAAAACTGATGAGAGGTAATAGAAAAGGATATTTTATATGATATGATGGAAGAAGAGTTGTTGGATACTGTAGAGTGAGTTTTGACAGAAGAGGACATGAAAAATTGGGTGAATAGTGAGGATGATACTTTTTTGGATAAAATATTAGATGAAAGACTGGAAGATTATCCAGGGCTTTTGGAAAGTATCAAAAATGATGTCTTGAATGAGTATGTTCTTTGAGACGAATAATATATTGGGAGAGTAGTTTTATTTTATTATAATTGAGATGGCATTTAGAGATCAGAATGTATTGAATAGAGTTAATACATTAAATACTAATCTAGAAAGTGGGAATATCCCTGAAATTCAAAGGAATATTTCGAACAGACTTTTTGGTGTACTAGATTGAGCTAACCACATTTCTATAGATTCAGAGCTATACGCTAGTATCAATAGTGTGGCAGATGCATCAGATATTACGACTTCTATTAATACAGCAAAAGCTGATTTACCTTCCACTGCTATAAATATTAATTATGGTACACCATATCCTGTTGCAAATAGTGTTGTTACCTTGAACGCTGGAGATCCAATTGCAGATACGCAAACTGCTATCAATACCATGAATACTGCACTTAACGGACTCAATACACTGCCAAATCAAATCAATACTTTAAGAACCAGATTGGAAGGGAATCATAGAATATTAAATGATATTCTTGATATACAAAATATATGAATACCCGCTAACTTAACTACTATAGATCTTAATATAAGAACATTAAACAATTATAAAACTAAATGTAGAAATTTAATAAACATTCTAAATATAATAGATAGATGGGAAAATACACTTTGAGCACCACCAGCAAACAGAAATACTGCTGTTAATGATTTTAGAAATGCATTTTGACAAGCTCCATCCTTTACTGTATGAGATCTGCCAGATTGAACTCCTTTTTGAGTAACAAATTTTGATGCTATTCTAGATACTTGAAGTTGAAAGCTCGCTGAATATACGGACTTAGAGAATAATATAGACCGTCTTAAACAACAATATGAGGAAGAAAGACAATATAGAATAAATTTAGATAGACTAAACAGACAATTACCAAGCTTACCATCACAAGGCATCCCTGTTCCATGAGAATTTTGACTATCTTTTAATGCAAATGGTACTATAATCACGCCAATACCAAATACAGTTATAACAACTAATAATGCAATAACGAATACAGTCAATAGACTAGCAGAGCTAAATGCTTTAGAAGGAGCAATAGAAACTCTCCGTGCAAGATACCAAGATAACTTAAATAGATTGAATAGAATTTTAGAATTACAAAATCTTGAAGATAGAATGAATACGGTTTATCCTGGAGAAATGGCTAGAAGAAGAAATGAATTTTTGGTTATTCGTAATATAAGTCGTGATAATTTGTTTTTATGAAATAATTTATATGTGCCACATCTTCCAAATCAGAATGTAAATATATGATGAGCTGCAACAAATGTAACCTTGGATTTCGTTCGTGCTCCTTTAGTAGGACCGGGGCGTTTTGATTATACTTTATGTGATGAAACTTGAAACGCTCTGAGAAATGTTTGATGAAGATTTGAATATCAGTTGTGATGACAAACAATATCTATTGGAGGAATAACTTTTGAAAATAATAATATGGCAGATCAAACTATGACAATTGAAAATCTTACTATCAATCCGATTGAATGAGTGACTTTTCCTATAAATTTAGATTTGAATGTAAGGGTTAGAATACATGATGATACTACATGACTTGATATAGACCATCATAAGCCAATTCATTTAACAATTGTTAGTCCAAGTCTATGATTATGAGCACGTGAACACGCTTATGATACTTTAAATCCGCCAATGAATGAAAGAATAGAAGCTGAATATAGTGATTATCACAGGGTTAACTTGGAAAATGAAGTAATATGGAATATTTTACGTGAATGATGAAATGAAAATGAAGTAAATGAAATATATAATAATGAAACAAGGAGAAACATATTTATTGAGAGAGTGAGAAGGGAATTAGCATGACACTTTCCTCTTTTAACACTTGCTAACTTACAGGCATGATTTAGGGCGGATATGACAAGAGTAAATAGAGATGTGCCAACTCAATATTTATTGGGAGAACCAGAATTCCAAAATTATCTTAGACAAAACGTATCTGATAATATAAGAAATTATGCTTCAACCGAAATTCGTAGAAATGTTGATCCTCAGCGTAATTTAATTTTACAAACTTTTTTGACTTTTCAAGCGGACTTAATAAATAATAGGATTGATAATAATGATCATTTGGACGCTTTAGCAGCGATACCAAACGATAATCCACAGTGACATGCAAATAGTGCATGGCAAAGATTTTTTAGACATAGATCAAATAAAAATAATTATACAAAATTTTTTCAATGAAGAGAACATGCTGTAGAGAATCAGTCATTGGAAACAGAAACCTGAACAATAAATTATGGTGTTCATGTAGAGGTGTTATGAGTAAACAAAATTGTGGCTACCATAAATATTGAAGGTAAAGATGAACCAGAGATTATTGATGCACCAAATCATAATGCCTTGATAAGGTGAATATTATCTAGAGCTGCAACAAAAGATGGAGAACCGCTAAATAGAAAATTGAGGTGTCATCTTGCTATAGGTGCTTTGAAGGCTTTGGTAATGATGTCCCCACAAAGTTTGCGTAGACAAATACCGGTAACTCAGTTTCAAAATGCTCAATGAGTCAATGTTGATTGTGATAGGATTGAAGCATGAGTACATTGATGAAATTTGGTTATTCGTGCTGGCGGAGTATGAGGTAGAACTAGAGAAAATGTTACTCTTTTTAATGAAAATTCATTTAAAAACTTACACGATGTAGAGGTTTTGGAAAGAGGAATAGAAAGTTTATCCACTCAAATCAATTCTATTATGAATGCTACTGCTAGAGAATATGAAACGACAGTAAATAGTCTCAGAAATAGATCTTTGAGAGGCTTTAATACAAGACAGTTTTTGAGATTTTGACCAGTAAAGAGATTGCGATGAAGAATGGCATACTGAAGAACTAATAATGATTTTGATTTTACAACAACTGCTAATGCAGGTAAAAAATCAGTAAACATATCTTATTCAAGGAGAGAATTTACTCTTTCATGAAATTTTGAATGACAAGAATATGAATTTAAATCAAGAGATATTGGTACATTGTTGAGAAGAAAAATAAATAGAAAAAGGGTGTTTGATTGAATTGAATTGGAAATAATGGAGCAGGCTAATGAAGCATATATCGCAAGGTTAAGAACTAATAGTTTGGTTGCAACTGAGAATTTTGCGGTTGCGGATCTTAATCCAGATAAAACATGAAGGGTATATATTTTTGATGATGCATGAAATTTGTCTTATTTAGAGATTGAAGATAGACACCTAAATCCAATACCAAATTGAGCAAATGCTGGACGCATACCAAGTAATAGATTACCAGTGGAAAGAATTAGATGTAATGAACAAGAAAGAAAAGAATTTATGCAAAATCCATTTTTGTCGTGAAGATTGAGAAGAGTTATGAGAAGAAGATTAGCTTTATTTTAGAAAATAACTTTAATAGTATTGGCAAATCCGACTTAATGGTCGGATTTTTTTATAATGTAGGAAGTTCAAAAAAATAATTTTTAGTATTTTTTGTTCGGCATTATATTCAAATAAATATTGTATTATTTTTATAATTAATTTTTCAGTATTTGGCTATTTTTATATAGAATGTGTGAGTCTCTAATCACGCTTGTAACCTACTTTTGCGTTGTTTTTCCCAACTATTTTGCAAAAAAGTCCTCAAAAATTTGACAGAAAAGAGTTTTTTAGTTATAATTAGGTAGTCAAAAAACTTTTTTATAATTTATTTATTAAAAATGGGTACTTGAGCACAATTTAAATCTAGAGATTTTTATAAGAGTGACATGAATCGTGCTGACGAACTTATGTCTAGACTTAACAAGATTTCTAGTAGAAATAAAGTTGAAAAACAAACACAACAAGAACTCTTAGATGTTTTTCTAAATTCAAAGAATTCAGAACACATAGATAAAGTAACAGAAACAATAAAAGAAAGTAGAGAGAAACAAGGTAATGTAAATAGAGTTAATGTTATTGATTTGTCGAGCACAATTAGTTTTGATTCTAGTTGAAAAATTAAAAAAGTAGAAAATAAAGAAATTTATGATAAATATAATGAAATTGCACAAAATAGTAATTTAAATGATAAAGAAAAAAATCAAGAATTTGAGAAATTAGATCGTTTGTTAGCTACAAAAATAGTATTATTGACCGAACAAAAATCAATTTTATATTCCTTTAAGAGAAGAGCTTATTTTACCAATGAAGCTATGCGTGATGAGGTTTTTGCGGAATTAAGTAATCATGAACCCTTCATCTGAAATATAGAAAAGAAAGATTATACTTTGGATGGAACAATGCATTATTTTATAAAATGGAACAAAAAAAATGAAATTACAAAAAATCCTTTATCAAAATCTAAAAAGGAAGCTAATTTAGAAAATTCAAAAATTAATAATATTAATATAAATGTTGATACGATAAAATTGGATTTTGTTATAAATAATTTTACTGAAATTCAAAATAAAATTCAGGACTTTGAAATAAAGCAATCTTTGTCAATACTCCTTTGAAAATTGAATAGTATACAAAAAGAACAATGAGATATTCTTATAAAAAACATATTTAGTGAGTCTGATTTGAATGTGATTGCTATTTTATTAGCATATTTAGACCAAAATTTCTATAATGACAAAAATAAAAAGAATGTCTTTTTGAGTTGTGTTCAAATATTGAACAAAAATTTAGGTATAGTAAACAATAATTCTGAAACTAATGTTAATAATAAATCAAATGCAGAGGTTAATTTGAATTTAAATATTTGATCAGGATGAGTTGTACCATCTACAATTTGAAATTATGTTGGTGGTGTTATGCCTTATTATCAATGAGGTATTTCTGTGCCATTATCTACAGGTAATGTTAATATTACCAATCAAAATTTAGTGGATATTATAACACAGGTTTTGAATAATATAAATACTAATAATATAAACAATAATATAAATAATAATGTAGATGCGAAAGAAAAGGCTCAAGATGTGGAGACAATAATAAAAACAGTTTTGGAGAAATTTGTTGAACAAATGGAAAAAAGTTTTTCAGAAAAGTGGAGTTCTCATAAAGACGAGTTGGTTAAAATGTATGAGGGTATAAAAGAACATATGAGTAAAGAGCACAGGGAAATAATAGAAAAAATAATTAATGAAAATACTGAAATAAAAGAAAAAATAGAAAGATTAGAAAAGACTCAAAAAGATTTTTCTGATAAATTGGAAAGAATTGAAAAAAATCATTGAGTGATTATTGATAAATTAGATGATATAAAGAATTCTTTTGAAAAAGAATTAAATGATCTAAAAAAAAGACAAGAAGAATTACATAAAGAAATAAAGGTTTTGTTGGCAAAGATAGATTGAAATATTGGTGATATACAATTAGAAATTAAAAATATTCAAAAAGAAATTGAGGAGTTGCATAAAAAAATGGACGAGCTAAAAAAGAAACTAGATGAGTGTTGTGAAGAAAATGTTGTGCCACCTATAATTCCAGTAACACCAGATACTTATGAAGATATTGCAACAGTTTCAAACATTACAGAATCTTATCGTGAAGAAGCCAGTCGTCAAGCAGAAGAAAGGCTTAGATGAAGATACAAAAGAACAGCGTGGTATAAGCCTTGGACACGACCAGATAAATTAAATCTCTTTTTAAGAAGACAACATATAAAAGAAAAGTATGAAAGAAGGTTTATGACAAATTTGAGATGAGTACAATGAGATTTTGAGTCTTCTGCAGTAGCTGATCGTCATGAGATTGAAAGACAAGAGGATTTCAATGAAGCTATTGAAGTTGCCCTGACAGATATTGATGAAAACAATTATCCAAATACGCGTAGAGAATTAGATAGATTAATTTTAAGAGCAACATGAACTCATCCAGATTGGATTAGAGATAATACCTTAAGTAGAGCGAGATTTCAAAGTGAATTAAAAACAATTTTGGAATCTAATTTAGATCCAAATAGACCAGCTACAGCAACAGATCCTAATCGAAGACCTTTAAGTGACATATATAGGATGAATGATATGGACATCATATGAACTAATATTTGGGAAAAGGTAGATAATTTTAGAGATCATCAAATTTTAGTAAGAAATATTCGTGATTTAGTTATTAGACATCGTAATGATCTTACAGATGATCCTTTTATAAACAATTGTAGACCACTTATTAGTGCACATATATCTAAGCATAGAGTTACGCCAGAATTTCTGAAAGTAAATAACATTAAACTGGATGATAGCAACTCTATGAGACAGCTAAAAATATTAGAGTCAAACAATCAAATATTGACTAACATTGCTGCTAGAACCTTGAAACTTAAAATACAGCTTCTTACAAGATGAGAAGAGGCCTATAATGTAGAACAAGAATGAGGATGAGCAACAAGGATAGGTGAGTGGTTGGATAGACCATATAAGGAAGATGGAAGACTATGAAGATATTTTAGGAGACATCCTGCAATGAAAGAGGCATTTTCGTGGTTGTGGTGATGAACAAAAATAGCTGCAGTAGCTGTACCTGCAATGTTTTTGGCACCATTTTGACCATTAGCAGTAGCTAGTTATGTGTGAACTTCAACTTTTGCACAAGTATTTTTCAAAAAACATGCCCATTATAACAAAGAACATAGGTGATATCAAACTAGACAAGCGACAAATTTAGCTATGAACACCCAAGAGCGTCAAAGATTAAATAATGTTGTTTGATGAATGAGCCGATTTAGAAGAAATGCACTGTACTATTTTTGATTAGGAAAAACAGCTAGAGATGTTAGACAATTTAGAGATTATGTACAAACAACACAAAATAAACTTGAAGATACAAATCAAGTTAATGCTAGTATAGAAAATTTGATTAATAAAAATGTTCTTTTGAATCCAGAAATTATCAATTTAGAGGATAGATTGGCAGAATGACTAGCGCGTTTAGATTTTCATCGAGAAACAGTTAGATGATGAGTATCTGGACAAAACTTTTTGTGATCAAACACACAAGCAACTTCTGAAAGCGAATATCAAAAACTTCATAGAAATATTTTGGCTGGAGCCTCTAGGTTGTGAATAAGTTTGGATGATATAAGGAGTTATACAAGATATAATTTGGTTAGAACACAAATAAAAGAAGGTACATGACAGAGAGAATGAACAGAAGAAATTGGTTATGATATAGCTGTAGATAGAAAAAAATCTCGTCAAAAAGAAAAAGCAGTACGATGAGCACTAAAGTCTTGATGAATATCGTTTGGAGTTTCTTGTTTGGCATCAACATTATTTAGCAAAACTGTTCAAAACAGACATATAACTACTACATCTTGAGAGCGAGATCCAGCTATACACGATGAGTCTTTATTTGTAGTTTGAGATGTAGATGCACCACTAAACACTACTTTAGCTTCTAATCCACACATTGCTGGGATGGATGCACATATAACTGCCTGAGTTGATAAGTTGAGTTATGGGAATGCAACAAGAGCTGCAGCTGACATGACGGCAAAACAAACTGCTACAAATACATACATTCGTACACACTTTACCTGAACAAATCAGACTAGATTATTAAATGCTATAAATAATCCTAATTTGGCTTCTGTACGCTCATTTGCAGCAACTGGATGAGCAGATGCATGAAATCAATACCTCTTAGCTACAAGATATATTGAATGAGTGAAAGAATTAGCAGAAGAAATGGTAGCAACTGGGCATACTGCCACACCACTATGAAGGATAAGCTTTGATACTATGTGATCAACGGTAGAATCTACTGTGACTTGAGGTATAGGAAATCAGGCTGCTAGAAAAATGGGGGTAACTTTAGATTATCTTATAGAAAAAAAAGTCGCTCGTTGAATTTGAGCACCTATTCCTATGAATACATTTGGTGAACAGCTACCTAGAGGTTGAGTAAATCAAAATAGAAGAACAAGAAAAACAAGATAAACTTTTATTGTAATCTATAGATAAAATAATATAAGTGAATTATTTATATTCATAATAAAAATAAAATGTTTGAAGATGATATGTTTATAGAAACATTGCTTATAAAAGCTTATCCTGACATAGAGGATAGTGCTTTGGATTTGCTCATAGAAGATGTTAGACCTGTTTTGTATGATCGAGTAATGACTAATTTGGTGCAAAAAATGCCAGAAGATAAGTTACAGGAATTTTTGGATATTACAAAAAAAGATTATTCTGATAAAGAATTACAATCTTTTTTGCAAAAAACCATAAAAGATTATGATAGTTTTATTGATAAAGTTTATAAGGATTTTGAAGATATGTACTTAGAAGAACAGAAGTATGTAGATTAATATCAAACTTTCCATAAAAACCCAAATTAATTTGGGTTTTTTTAATTCCAAGTGGATTTTTTCTAATAAATCGTTATGTATATTGTGTCGTTAATTTGATAACTTTTAAGAAGTTCGTGATGTTTTAGATGAATTTTACGCCATGTAGGATTACAGGACAGAAAAGTTGGGGCTTTAGATCCCCCTTAGTCCCCCTTGTTAAGGGAGATTTCGCCCCGCATAGTTCCATAAGCAACCTCCTTAGGAAGGAACTGACAAATTTGACGAACCAATTTGATAGACAGACTTTACAAACTTTTAACTAAACTCTATGATTTACAATCCATACGATTATTACTTTAACAAAGCAAAACAAGAGTGATACAAGGCTCGTAGCGCTTTTAAGCTAGAAGAAATGCAAAATAAATTTAAACTGATTGATAAAAACACCAAAATTATTCTGGATATTGGATGTGCGCCTTGAAGCTGGATGCAATATTCATATACATTATTACACAGATTTAATGTACAAAACTTCAAGATTGTTTGATTTGATATATTGGAAAGTATTGTTAATCTGCCCAATGTTCATACTTATATACAGGATGTTACTGATCTTGAAAAGGTAGATAAAATATTGGAATCAAATGGGATTTTACCATGAAGTGTGGATTTTATTCAATCTGATATGGCTCCAAATACTGTTGGGAATAAATCTGTAGACGCAATTCGTTCTATCTGATTGCTAGAAGAAACTTTGTGGATATACCAAAAATATCTCAAAAAAAATTGAAAATTTGCTATAAAAATTTTTATGTGACCGTGATTTGATGAGTTTGTTGCTACTTTGAAAGAGGAGTTTGGTTGAAAAAATATTAAAATATTCAAACCAAAGGCGAGTCGTAGTATCTCCAAAGAAACATATATTCTAAAAGTTAGTTAAATACTTTTCCGTTCGTTCATCCAAATTTATATTTTATATATAAAATTAATTATGAAGATTTGAATTGTTTGATTACCTAATGTGTGAAAGTCTACATTATTCAATGCTTTGACAAATTCTTACTCTGCACCTGCAGAAAATTTTCCTTTTTGTACAATAGAGCCAAATGTAGGGATTGTAGATGTAAAAGATCCAAGAATAGAAAAACTAGCTGAAATATCTCAACCAAAAAAAATAACACATGCCAATATAGAGTTTGTAGATATTGCAGGTCTAGTTCGTTGAGCATGAAAATGAGAATGATTGGGAAATAAATTTTTATCCAATATTCGCGAAGTGGATGCGATAGTTCAGGTGCTTCGTTATTTCAAAGATGCTGATGTTGTTCATGTAGAATGAGAAGTAAATTTAATGAGGGATATAGATATCATAAATAGTGAACTAATTTTTTCTGATTTGGAAAAAATTGAGAGAATTTTGCCTTGAATAAAGAAAAAGATGCAGACCACATGAGATAAATTTTTGAAAAGAGAAGTTGAGATTTTAGAATTAATACAACAAACATTAGAGGGGAATAAGTTAGCAAATACTATTGTAGATCAATTAGATGAACAAGATATGAAACTAATTAGATCTTATTGATTTTTAACTATCAAACCTTTTGTTTATGCTATAAATGTCTGACAAGATGACATCCCAAATAAAGATCAAATTCAAAAAGAACTTCAGGAAAAACTTCAATCTCCAGTAGTGATTGTATGTGCAAAACTAGAATCAGAAATGATGGGCATGGAGAAAGATGAAAAGATACAATTTGTTTCCGAGTTGCTGGAAATAGAAAATATTGAAAACATACCAACATTAGATGACTTGATCACACTCGCTTTTGATACGGTTGGGCTTATGTACTATTTTACTACTGGAGAAAAAGAAACTAGAGCATGGACTATCAAAAAGTGATTTACAGCGCCTCAAGCAGCCGGAGTGATTCATACAGATTTTGAAAGATGATTTATCAAAGCTGAGGTGGTTTCTTATGTTGATTTTGTTAATTATGGATGATGGAATAAGGCAAAAGAAAATTGAAAACTTAGATTAGAATGAAAGGATTATGTTGTACAGGATTGAGATATTATTGTTTTTAAGTTTAATGTATAAGAGGCGAACTTCGTTCGTGATAAAATGATAAAATGTTAAAGTGATAAATATTCGCTTCGCTCATGATAAAATGATAAAACAATACACTTGAACCTGTAGGCGCGAATTCGAATTCGCGCCTGCAATGTTAGGGAGGATGTTAAATCCCTCTACCCCGCACCGTAGTTCGCGATAAAAGTGATAAAACTTGCCCCGCTTAGCGGAGTGAATGTTGAAATGATAAAATGATAAAGTGATAAAATGATAAAGTGTTAAAATGATAAAACTTGCCCCGCTTAGCGGAGTGAATGATAAAATGTTGAAGTAACAAATTGATGTAGCCCCGCAGAATTGCGGGGCTGCAAGAAATGGTAGAAAAAATAACTTTGTCTGAACTAACGATAAAATGACAAAGTGATAAAACGATGTAGGGGCGGTTACCAACCGCCCGTTATTACAGTAAAAAACATTTTTTTTATTATTGGCTAGCACAACGAACAGCACCCGGTGGTAGGATAAATGAACCTTATTATTTTTGTAAAATTACTTGACATTGAATTTCAATTGACTATATATATTACTGTACAGCTATTTTTTATAATATAATGTTCCAAAAAATGAACTTCAATGTAAAGATGGACGACAAAAAATTAAAGGTAGATATAGAGTCTACAAACTTAAAGGACATCTTAATTTATTGTAAACCAAAAGAAAGATTAGTTCTGACCAAAAAATTTGGTTTAAATTGAGAGAAGTGAATACCTTTACAAAGAATATGAAAAGAGTACAATTTGACTAGGGAGAGGATTAGACAAATTGAAACTCAAGCTTTGATGAGATTTAGGAGATTGATAGTTGGAAACCAAAAATATATGGAAGTATTGCAAGAAGCAAAAAGAACATTAGATTCTCACGGAGGTTTTTTGCTTGAAGACATACTAATATCCAAGCTTGTAAATAAAAATATGTTTAAGTTTACAAAACAGGAGTTAAAACTTATATTGGTATCAGATTTTGATGTTTCCTTTTTAAAGAGAAATAAGTATATAAATAGATCGTTTTATTTAGAGCCTTTGTATGAAGATCTTTTGACCAAGATGACTTTATTTATAAGAGATTATTTTGTCACAAGAAATAGTAGTCAAGATTTATATGAATTTATATGAATTTTAAAGGAAAATTTTGCAAAAGATTTTAGGGAAGTTTCTTATCTAAAAAACGATTTGTTTTATATAAATTTTTTTGATGCTGTTAGGGACATATCAGTATTTGATGGAAAAATATGATTACCAATATTTGAAGATGTAAATCCTAAGACTATAAAATTGAAAATTCTTTATACTATGAGAAGAATCAATAAACCCATTCACTACCAAGAATTGCCTGCAAAAATAGTTGAACGATTCCCACAAAAACCAATAAAATTAAATACAGTTCACAATGAATTAGTCAAAAATAATGATATCTTTGTTAATTTATGATTAGGAATATATGGACTAAAAGAGCGATGATATGAGTGAGGTCAAGTAAAAGATATACTAATTAGAATTTTTGAAAGAAATGATAGAGCTATGAATGTAAAAGAATTGTGCAAAGAAATGTTAAAAGAAAAAATGGTAAGCCCAAATACAGTGATGTTAAATCTACAAAAACACAAAGATTTGTTTACTAGAGTCGAAAAAGGAGTGTATAAATTAAAAAGATAAAAATATTGCCCTAGATACAATAAAAAACACAGATTGGATAGTCTAGTCTGTGTTTTTTTACTTACCTGATCATATATAAAAACCGCGATATGCTACATTATATATATTGTTTAAATCAATTTTAGACAAAAAAGGATCTCAAAGCTTTTGTTTTTTTCTTAAAAAACTAGCAAATCCGTCAAAAATATTGCCTCATTTAACAAAGTGGTATCTAGCTCTAAGCAATGCATAACAAAACTCATATATATTGTTTTCTAATAAGAATTCATTTTCCTCATTTTGTTTCAGATTATCGAAATCTCAAACAATAAGATCCATTTTACTGTCCTTATATTTGAACATATATGCATCAAAAAAGACATCTCGATTATTAATAGTTAGTTTTTTAATAGTGTCATAGGCTGATTCATAAAAAGCATTAATGTTGTCTATTTTTTCGATCCTATTTTTTTTAAGACTTGCAGAATCTAAAGAGGAGTTATTGGCAGAAAAAAGATATGAACCATCCTTGTTTCCTAGTGTCATCAATAACGAATTGTTCGGAATTAGTTTTCTATAAGTAGTCCATGTTGGTACTCAAATATCTTTGAGTTGTTTGTGGATTAAAACACTTTTATCAGGATCTCCCTGTTGGTCAATAAATTTTTTTATAGCAAATCTTCTATGTTTTTTTCAAACTTTAACTTTACTGTCATAGATGGTTCCATATTTTCATCATCAAATTTTTTCTTTACTCAAAACTTTTACCAAAGATGATTTAGTGAGTTGTAATTTCTCATCAAGACCGATAGCTTTGTTTTTAGTTACTAATTTTTCTCTTAAAAAACGAACTATTTCCATAAAATATAGGTTAATATATTAAACATATCAATTATAGTATAAATTCAAAAAAATGCAAATTTCTATGTTTGATTTGCAAATTATGTTTTTTCATAAAATAATTACACAATGGACTGACTTTTATGTGTTATTGTATACAATGAAAATACAAAAAAATTATTGTTAAACAAAAAATAAAAATTATGAAAAAACATTTAATTCTCATTGGATCAGCATTAGTTCTGAGCATTGTTATTCTTAGCGCAGTTTTGGTAGTTAAGTCTAATTCTTTAAGAACTCAAACTGCCATAACTCAAAAAGAGAAATCGGCATAATTAAAGATTTTGGGTGGCTATTTAGAGAGAAAATCATCTATTAACTTAAGTTTTCTATGTTTTTTAATCATCTATGTAATCATACTTTTTATTTCATATGTGAAAATACCGATTCTAGGGAATTTGTTGTTTTAGGAATATCTATTTCTCATTCATATTTTTCAAATGTATATAAATATAATAAATTATTTTTAAAACTTTTGTAAGCTTTTCTGGTCCTTATACCTTTGTTTTCCTCTTTTAAATCAATCTTTTTTGATCCTATTTGATCAACATTTTTTACAAATTTTATAATACATTTATAAAAAAACAGTAGATAAAGTAATTAACTTCTACTGTTTCCTATCATTTTAGCCACCCGTTTTTTTTAATTATGCCGTTATTTTGTTTTAACCGTTTAGTAATACTAGTTACTTTATTTTTCTATTAAATTATTGAGGCGCATCATACATAATAAACACTATATCTCCACTATAAGTTCCTGCTGGTGTATTTGGAGGGACTATGATTTTTAATTGTGTTTCATTTCAATACCAACATGCTCTCAGATCATTTGTACTCAATAAGGTTGCTCCACTTGCAATGTTTGTATAAGTAGTCCCCAATTGAGTACTTAGACTACATTTCTGTTCTTCTGAGGGAAGCTCTTCTCATGCTCCTGGAGGAAGTGCCCCAGTATAATTAGAACTCAATCCACCAGTCAAAACTTGCCTCATATTTACATTGGAAGCAGGGATTTGGTGTCCTAGGCTAATTAAAGGAGATGATTGAACAGTTACATATGACCCAGACCCTCCATTTATAGCACAATAATAACTAGCAGGATCAGACCGCAATTCTATACCACCTATACTGGTAGTGGCTTCCATTGCGGGATAACTAGAAAAATAACAAGCAGAATCTCATCATACAACTACTAGTGTGACCATCAGAGTAGTAGATGACTCTCATCATCCAGGAGGTGAAAGTGGAGTAAAAGTTTGAGTCTCTCTCCGACCTGTACTTGATTTTTGATCTATAAAGGCCAAAAGCCCTGGTGATAGTTGAGTATAATCTATATAGTTATTGTTAATATTTAATCATCCATTATCATATAATTCCGTTAAATTCATAATATTTTCTCATATAATACTTATTTCATTATTAGAAAGATTTAAAGTCTTTAAAGAATCAGAAAACACAATTCCAGATAAATTTGTTATTTGATTAAAATCGAGGCGTAAAGTAATCAATGAGTTAGGAAACATTGCTCCAGATAGATTTGTTATTTGATTATTAGAAAGAGATAAAAAACCCAAAGAACCAGGGAATTCCACTCAATCTAAATTTGCTAGTTGGTTAGAATCAAGGTTTAATTCCTGTAATGAATGGGGAAAGTGCGTTCAGTAAAGACTTTTTAATTGGTTAGACCACAGGCTCAATCTCTGCAAAGAACTAGGAAACTCTGCTCAGTCTATATTTCTTAGTTGGTTATTAGAAAGATTTACATCTATCAACGAACTAGGGAAAATTACTCAGCTTATGTATTCTAGTTGATTCTGAGAAAGATCTAAAATCTGTAATTGTGTATGATGTACAAAGGTATCGTTTTCTATGCTAGTAATTCATGTATTAGATAAATCACAAGAAGTAGCATCAGTTCTACAACCCATTGATACAACATTTTTTTGGTCTAGTACTACTGGTGATGTTGGTGGAGGATCTGCCCCCTCTCCTCCCTGTGCAAAACTCTTACCCAAATTCAATGTACCAAAAAATCATACGAATAGTAACACCATTTTCATTATAGCAAAGATTCATAGTGTTCCAAATAAGTACTTCTTTCCATGTTTTTGGAAATGGTTTTGTATATTATTTGTGTATCTAAATAAATGATTAACTCTATCCATTTTTTACTAAAAACTAAAACAAAAATACCCCAAATTAAGACCTAGAATAAAGTGGCTAGCGAATTTAACATATTTTAGCATTTTTTTTACTTGACTTAATATACATATATTTATTATGTAATCAAGCATTTTTGTAAAAAGAGAGTTTTCAATCCTTTTTTTGTTTTTGAATCACCCTCTTGGTCTCCCTCTCCGATTCCTAAAATCATCCCAAACCCCCTATCCCGATGCTTCTTCCGTATTCCAGCAGGGCTCCTTTGTCGGGGATTTCTTTCAGTCAAAAAATAGGGCTTTCCTAGTTCTCTAGCAGAGATCAGCCCCTTATTTTGTTTAAAAAAGTAACACAAAAGCTAAACAGAAATAATTTTTTAACTATTTTATTTTGAGAGGTTTGTTTTCGTCTTTTTTACTTGCTAATATAAGTAATATAATAATCACCAGTATCATACCCAAAATAATTCGTGGAGTTCCAAAGTAAAAAGAGGAAACGGAAGTCTCTTTTTCTTCTAATATAGACGGATCTATCTCCAAACTACTTACATCAAAATACGGAGTATGTTTTGCTGAGATATCAATACTAAACAACCCCTTGTAGCTCGGTAATTGTCCAAAATTTAAGGAAAACACAAAAGAACCATTTGCTCTTGCTATTTCTCCTGCTAGGGAAAAATCCCTTTTGATTCCAAGGATATTTGTCAGGGCTCCAGATATTTCTGTTTTTAGATCAATATTTCCTAGGTTACGAACTGCAACAGTTACTATCAGTTCACGATCTATTATTTCTTTGTTGATGATTTGTAATTCCAAATCATTTATAATTTCTTCATTTAGTGTTTCTTCATTTAACATTTCTCCAGGCTCCAACACAAAATAATCCAAAAACATAGCTTTTCATACAATAATGCCTATCCCCCCCGCTGATGCATCCTCTTTTTCTACATCATAAAACAGACATCATATTTGCTTTCCTTTTATTCATAAAGGGAATTGTATACTAAAATTTTGTACAATATAGTCTCAAGCTGGCACTTGAACTTGAACCTTTGAGTTATCCATAAAAGAACCAAAAACATTTTCCATATTATGATCACATGATAGCGATCAATCACCTTCGATCAAACTTGTAGGCAGAAATGAGAGATTTACTTTTACATCTTTTGGTCAATTGTTTTTTACTATCACACAAATTTCTCATTTTTCTGTTTGTCACAAAACATAGCTTATTTTTCTTGTTAATTTTTCTAATCAATTATTACAAAACCTCACATCTATTCATCATAAACTCGCTGAAGCTGAAGCTATGTTTACATTGGTAGTTAGTACAGTTTCTTCGTCAGATTCCGAAATAACCTCTATCCCTCATCATGTAAATATAGCTTCGGATAGAGAAAATCCTGTGAATAACAAGCCAAAAATTACAAGACCGATCAAAGGTTTTTTTATAGACATTTCTTTTTTTAAAAACGATAAAATTATTTTTTGATAATATCAGAGCAACTAGAATAGTTGATATTCTTTTGATACAAAATATCAATTAAATAACACAAAAAAACAACCAATTTAACTTTGAAACAAAAAATTATATTTACATTTTTTGTTTTTCTATCTTTTGGTACAATAGGAGATTCTAGTAAGTAAGCGAGTTTATCAAAGAATATGTAAATATATACTATTTTTTGTTTTTTTTATAAAAAAAGTCCCTCAAAATTTGCAAAATAAAAAAAATCGCTTATAATTGTATTAGTGAAGATAAAATGAAGATGGTCTTTAATAGTCAAATATTCTATGTTATATTATGTGGCCTAGGGCATATTTTATATTGTTACAAATAAAAAAATGAAAAAAATATACAAATTATGAGCCCTTATAGTGGCTCTTTTTGCACTTGGTTTTATAGCATTTGCAAATGCTCAAGAGTCGAATAATACTCCTGTACCAGTCACTCTAAATATTCTCGGTGGTGGTGGTAGTGCATGTGAGTACTTTAATTATAGTACAGTGACTGCTATAAGGAGTTTTGATGAGGTTAAAGCTGAATCTTCCCCAGCTGCCTATATGTGTACATTAAGAACATCAGAAGCATCTCTAAAGGTTACATCTGCATTCGGACTAAAGAATAGTAGTGGTGTTGTTGTTATTCCTCATACATGAATAAAAATGAAACAATCATATTACTCAGGATTTAGTCCATTTAATAACCCTGGTACTGGATATATATATCCATGTACAGATGGAGGTACAGGTGGTCATCATACTCAAGGAGAGACACCGTGTCAACTATGATCAGGATTTTCTCCCTTAAATAATAGTGGTACCATGTGTACGGTGTCCTCTACTGTAACCGGTCAAATAACAACAGCTTATGTACCGATTAGTAGTGAAAGAACTCTATTTAAAGTACAAGACAACACTGACTTGTGTTGGTTTTGAAACGAAACTCAATTAGAACTTACAATTCCTGCAAACACACCAGCAGGAACTTATAGTGGGAATGCAATAGTATTCAAATTATATGATTCATAAAAAACAAACAAAAGTCTAGGTTAATAACAATCTAATAATTTAGATTAATTTATCCTAGGCCACATAATATAGCATAATATCACAAAAGATTTGATTTTTGGTCAACAATCATTATTAACTATCATTACATTGTTTGTTTTTTTAATTTTAGAAAGTTTTTTGTGATGATGAAAAAAGTTTTTTTATTTGTATCCCTGTCTTTGTTCATTCTTTTCCCTTTTGCCTTGGCTCAAACTCAAAAAGTAGCAGAAGTTCAGCTAACTATTTTAAAGTATGGTCTAGTGATCTGAACTCCTGCCAACCTAAACTTAGGAAGTGTGCTCCCATGAAATCAAGTAGAAAAAACTTTTGATGATTATTTTTGGGTAGAGGATTTAAGAGGATCCGATATAGGATATTATACTACCATTCAATGCGATGGACTTTATGGGCCAGACAACTTTGTTATTACTTGAATACAATTGTTGTGAAACTCAATAGAATTTCTAGCATGAGTGGAAAATCAAACATTACTATATTCCAATCTAAGTTCTTGGACAGATATCACTCAGCCACAACTCTATTTTTATAAAATAGATAATACACCATTAAACTATCATATTAATAAATATTGAAATAAACCATCTATTCGTGCATTTATTCCAAACGATGCACCAGCTGGTGATTATAAATGAAGAATCACATACACACTCTATGATATGAGTTTTGATTTATAGCCATTTAAACTAACAAATAAAAAATTCCGAAAGTTTTTCGGGATTTTTTTGTATAGTATTTTTTTTGTTCATAAAGGACCTTTGTTTGTGTTAAAATAGTGAAATGGTACAAAGAACAGAGTGGAGAATTGCTTTAAAGTGCCTGTTAAGCTTTTTTATACTCGACCTCCTCATTAGATTTAGGTACACTAGGTTGACCAGAAATATTTTTTTGTCTCAAATATTTGCTTATTCCGCTTATGTTCCAATTTATATAGTTGTCTTCATTTCTTTTATGTTTCCTTTGATAATCACTTCTTGCTTTTCAACCTCCACTAATTCACTCCATAGCCATAACATAATTATAAAATTCATTCCAATTAAGCATTCAATATGGATTATTAAATCCGATCTCCGCCTCTGCTCCGAAAGTATTTCTTGCCATTTTACCATCTATTAACTCCACATTGTTGTAAAAGAAATCATAAAACTTATCTATTACTACCCCAAATTCACTAGGGAATGTTCAAAGTTTTTGATGTAAATTTCATTTTATTAGATACCATAAATTATATTTAGCCTCTTTATGTTTCCCTTCTAATTTAAGCTTTTTAACCAAAGAAAGTCATCTCATCAAAAAATTCACATTTCACTGATCTCGTGCATCAATATCAAATCGATTCCAAAATTTTCATAAATAAAAATCAACTATTCATCTATTACTTTGTTTTCATGTTTCCAAACTCCTTCAAACAGATTTCCAAAACTCTTCTGCGGCTTCTATTTCAATATTTTCTTTTCATTTGTAATCTCCGTTTCTGGGTACCAACTTTTCTACAACTCACTTATTAGCTGTCCATGGAGAGTTTGTGTAATATCAATAAGTATAAGAAACTTTTTGACTTATGTCCTCTTTTGTCCCCTCCCTACTTAAATTTATTATATCTTTGTAAACATAAGAGTCTGCTCCTCATTTTGTTGCTAAATTTATTATACTATTTTCTGATGTCATATCTCTAAACTCCAATATATCCAATATTTTGTTTCAATATTTTTTCCAATAATTTGGTAAATCTTTTGCAAGAAAATTCATACTGCTTTGTTTTGGATTGAATGTTCCTAATTCGAAATCAGACTTTTTGTATTCTAATTCTCTAGAGAATGTTTTCTCAAATGGTGGCTTTGATGTAATCCCATCTAATAATATAAGTAGCTTATCTGCCTGATCCGTGTCTCTACACCATATTCATGGTAAAAATCACATGGTTCTAGCAATAGCCCAAAATTCGTGCATCGTATTATCTTCTTGACCATTTTTAATTAATCATGTTAATATAGCTCATATAAAATACATTTTTGCTCTTGATTGTTCATCTTTACTTTGTGCATCTTCCATAACCCTTTTTAAAAATGGTAGTGCTTTACTTATTCTACCCCTTGTAATCATTCTAAAATATTCTTGTTCTGCTTGTCTAAATCCAATTTCTCAAATTTCGTCAGACCTTTTTTTGAGGCTCGTAAAATATGCATTAGAATGCTCACTTAATGTGTTAGCAAACTTCCTAGACCAAATTCCAGCCCATAAATACTCATCACTCAACGATAAAAATGGTTGTCTACCATCTATTATTCATACTATATAATCAAATTCTAATCTATTTAATTCTGCCTGTTTTTTCTTTCTCCAATGTACACTTTCCATACCGCTGTATTCCTCCAATTGTCTTTTTCTCTCCTCTTGCATATTTTTGAATCTAATGCGGTGTTCTTTTCATAAAAATTTTTCTACCCAAAATCATTTTCACAGATATTGCAAAAGTCAGCCCCTACCATAAGGTCAGTCTTTTTTCATTAGTATCAAAAATGCCGCCGCCACCTTGTGCCTATTTCTATCTCATCCAACATATCATGGAGTTGTAAGTAAGTCTTTCAATTGACTGTTTCGTAAACTAGAAAAATGGGGATCTGATTCATACATTTTGTACCAAATCTCAATTTTTTTCCAAGTTTTATTTTCTCTTTCATTATAAAATTCTAACTGTACACGATCAAATGCCTCTGACATTGTTGGAAATATCCCAAAGATAGAGGTAAGAGATCACAGTTTACTATATAAATTAAGTCATCATTGTGAATATAAAAAATTTTCAAAATCTTCTGTTTGGTCTTCGCGTACTTTTTTAATTCAATCTTGTATAGTTTTAAAACCATTTTTTAAAGCTCCTCCTATGGCAGCCAAGGAGTAAAACTTAAGCAGACCCTTTTGAGGATAACCAACTTTTTCATGTTTTTTACAATCTATATTATACTCTACTACCCTATCTTCATATTCTTGTTTTGTATAAGCACGAAGTCCTTTTGATTCCATCAATAATATAAATTTTTCAAATGATAATTCATTTTCATATTTATAATTTAGAAATTTAGACAAATCATTTTCATCTTGTCATTCAAAATTACAAGCAACTTTAACCGTTCATTTAGATTTATTTACATTTTTAATTTCATATGTTGTATGTTCCCGTGCTTGTCATGGTCTACCTTTTTTATTTCAATCCCATATAGCATTCGACCTACCAAAAGAATGTATTTCTTCTCATTTATTATTAACAAGTTTTCAATTTTTTAATTTTACCTGTCATTCTTTGTCTCCAAAAACATTAAGATTTTTGAAAAAATTAGATTTTATTATATTTTTGATCGAAGTATCCCAATCATTTCCATCAATTTTAGCTACTTTAAAAACCTCTCCAGAACTTTTTATTTTACTTAAATGTTCTGCCGTTTTTGGTAATGTAAAAATCTGTCCTACTGAATCAGATTGTATTTCATTTCATACAACTTTTACATTAAAAGTACTTGATCAAATGCTCACTATTTCAAACTCAAAAAAGGAGTCATTTTTATCCATTGGTGGTAATTTCGATCCTCCAGTATTAATAAATAGTCTAGTACCAACACGGAATCCTTTGTCTTCTTCTCAATAAAAGTCGTATCAAGCTAAAGACTCTCGTTCTTTCATAAACTTTTCTTCTTCTGTTTCTTCTATATGTTCTCTTGGTGTCTCCTCATCTTCCTTATTTTCATTGTCATCTTCTGTTCAGTGTAAATAATCTAACAATTCTTTTGTTAAGTTTTTTGTAGGCTCATCATCAGATTCATCAGAAAGCTGTTCCAAAATTTCTTCAAATTTATTTTTTCAATCTTGATCCAATGAATTATATTTATTTTTTATTTCATCAAAATTATAATAAGGGTCCTCTTCATAAGCGTAGTTTTCTAAATCTTCAAAAGTCTCTCTAGCAAGACTTTCACCAGTATCTGTTCAACGCATTTCGTTTAACCCTAACAATCCTGACAAACTTTCTTTATCCATCACTCAAGTAGATTGCTGTTCTCCTTCAACTTCTGACTCTAAATCACTTTTTCAAAAAATATATAAGTGACTTATTTTATTAATATTATTCAAATCAAATTTTAGATTTTTTGACTCTATCTCCAAATCTAATTTTTTTAACATTTCTTCAAAAATGGAACCACTATGAGGATTGTCAGCAAAGCTTTTTAATAGTTCTTTATTTTTTGTTATTTCATAAAAATGTGTTTTAGTTTTTTCCCAAAGTCAAAACTTTTTCAATAAAATTTCTAAATCATCTTTATCTTTATTAAACATAGAATCAAGTTCATCTACAGTTAGATCTACTCATTCCAATTTTATTTTATAGTTGTTACCTAAACAAATCTCTCAATTTTTTGTGAAATAAGAGCTAAATACTCCATCATGATTTTGAGCACAACTCAAAAGTCCATTTTCTTTATGTTCCAACAATTCTATTATCTCTGGAGGATTTTTTTCTAAATTTATATCAAAAAATATCGGAAAGTTTTTTGTTTCTTTAAAGTTTTCTACATCCAAAAATTGATTATGTTCTCATGAATGAAATCATTTTTTAATATCTAAGATTATTTCGTTACCATCTGCAAGAGTAATTTTTAATTCATGCTCTAGTTTTTCAAAGTCAAAAAGTTCTCTTAAAAAATCTTTGTAAGCTTCATTATCAACATTCAAACTCGATAAAAACTCATTGTTACTTCAAAGTGTTTTTTCAATAAACTTATTTGCAAATATAGTTTGTTCTTTTCAGTCTAGCTCTCAAAAGTTAAAATTATTTTCTACTAATTTCTCCAAAACTTCTACCACATCATTATTTTCCTTACTCCCTCCCATCTTCTTTAAGTATTCTTTTCGGATTGATTTATTAATTTTATTAATTTCATTTTGCCTATCTGTTGTTCAATCTTCCTCAATATCATATATCTCCTCCTTTAATCTCAATATTTCGTCATTAGATTCACACAATGGAAATTCACCGTCAACTGGTTTTCCTACTTCTTGTATTTGAGAGTAAACATTGTTTTGATGTCCATCCAACTTACGAATAGTTTCTTTGTTTTGCCAAGATAATAGAGTAGCAATAATGTGCTGATTAGAAAGGTCTTGATCTCAAAAACTATTTCTTTCATTTACATTGTATCTATTCCTCTTTAAACCATCAAAAACTTCTTGATTTGAAATTTTTATTTCATCTAACAAATTTGGATATTTTTCTAAAAAATCTTTTATATTAATTTTTATAGACTTAAATGATGTTTTTTTATTTTTTATCTTCTCAAATTCACCAAAAGTTAGTATGAAAAGATTCAAAAGTTCATTATCAGGAGCAACTATATCGTATAACTTTTTTATGAATATGTGTCCGATAATATTTTGTAGATTATCATTTAACTCATCCCTTTCATCATATTCTAATATATTATTTACATCTATGCTTAGACTCGTTAAATCTAAAACTTTGATCTTGTTTTCTGAAAGAATTTTAGAAATCAAGTTTATAGAGTCTGTATTTAAATCACCAAAAGTTTCTAAAAGGTTTTGAAAATCTTGCGATTTTAATCACTTTTGCAATTCGAACAAGTTTTGCAATCCTTCTTGAAGATTGGAATCTACCTTGTTTATTGAATTCATATTGTTTAGTTTTTGTCTTGTATTTCCCATTGTCTTATTTACAGTACATAAAATACTAAAATAAGTATATACCAAAATATAAAATTTGCAAATTATTACAACGATACAAGCATATTATAAACAATAACAAACAAATGTCAAATCGAAAATTTCCTCGCTAAATCTTATTATTAAAAAAACTTCATTAGATATTAAAACTCTTGTTTACAACTAATGATATTATAAATAGATTAGAACACAAATACAAAAAAATAAGGACAAAAAATTAGATATTTTTGAATTTATATAATTCTACTCCGTTAATCATATCGCTTCTTTCATCTTTTTGGTATTCATTTGACTGAACAATCACAATCTTATCATCCAAAGAAATATTTCACTTGAAAATTATTCTAATCATTTCTTTACCTATTCTTTTTAGATTTTCGTAATTAAAAGATTCTGAAATTTTATATCACCTAACTCCTCGTATCATATTCAAAAATCTATAGGTTTCATCAGACTTAGTAAAAGTAATTACAGGCACCTTTGGAGCCAAAGATGAAAGTCTCGCAGAAGAATATCCGTTATCAGTAAAACAAACTATAGCTTTTATATCCAACTCTCTAGTTATTCTGTAAGCACTATAGATGATATAATCTCTAACAGCAAAATCCTCATCATTATCAAATCTTTTAGCTTCTACATCTTTTACTTCTGATTCACATTTTTCCAATAACTCATAAGTTTCAGTAATAATTGGTAGAGTTTCTTCCTCTTCTATAATATGTTCTAAAACGAAAGAATCTATGGATAAATCACAGAATTCTTTGATTCACTCCTTTGTTCTAAACGGGTAGTCCTTGTTTCATACGCTAGAAATAAAACTAACAGCAACAGGCTTACCAGTACTTTGTATTTTTTTTATCAAGCCCTCCTTTGTTAATTTTAATGCTTTCATTTCTTCTGTTATCTTGTCAAAAACAAAGATAATACTGTCTGAAATAGCATTAATTGCATCTAAATTTTTCAATCATTCCAAGGTTTCTATTTTTGCTACAATTTTCATATTTCATTTATTTTGTTCACTTAAAAATGATTTTAATTCTAAGATATCATCTGGGCTTTTGACACCAGATAAAGCAATCATATGTATCCCATATTCCAATCATCGTAAAATATCTTTTTTATCTCTTTCTGTCAAAACACCAAAATCTATTGGATTATTCAAAAATCTAACTCTATCAAATTGTAAAAGTGTTCATCATTCCAACACTTTACAATTTATGTTATCGTCAGCTACAATTTCACTAACTTCTACTAAAATATCGCTTTGTTCAAATCTAATTTTTGCACCAACTCACAATTCTCATAATTTCTGATAATCTATAAAAACTTGTTTATCTCACTCTTGTGCATATTCTGAATAGTCTATATTTATAGTAGCTCATTTTTTTAGTTTTATATCCACTAAATTTTTTACTCTTATGTCGCATCACTTAGTTTCCATCATAATAGTTTTACTATTGTCCAACTTCATAATTGTTTCAATATATTTTTTGTTATTATCGTCAAACCCACCAGACAAACTAAGTCTAAAAACATCTACCATGTTGATAACTTTTGATAGAACTGTTTCCTTTGCTAAAACGGGTCATACTCATGCGATGATTTTTGAAAAATTGAAATTAGCCATACTAAGTTAGTTAAAAGTTAAATGTTCTTAAAATTCATAAAGTTTATCAAGTTCGTAAAGTTCATCAAGTTCATAAAGTTTATAAAGTTTGTAAAGTATTAATAACTTTCAACTTGTAACTTTACAAACTTTCAACTTGTAACTTTATAAACTCATTATTTATATGCTTTCATAATCCACTAAAACGAATCATTTTGATCAAATCATTTTTACATAATTTTTATTTTTTATTATCAACTGTGCATGATCGTTTGTTTGAGTGTGCAATAAGTCTTTTCATATCATTATATATACATTTCTTTCTACATAATGCTTTGGGAAATAAATTACTATCGTATTACCATGTTTTTCTATTTTGACATCTATATCCAACAGCGGTAAATCATCAAAAGTTTCTAATTCAATTCTTAGTCAAATTTCTTCTTCCAATGCTTGAATATTTTTCCCTGCTCTTCATATAATAGCTCATTTTTCTGATTTTGGTACAAATAAATATACTGTACCTCACTTTATTTTGGATATAAAACTACAAGGCATCAGTTCCTGCAACTGTTTATCAATAGCTATTTTAGCATACTCATCCATTTTTGAGGGCCTTTCTTGAGAAAAAATATCCTCTCAAAGTGGGATCACTACTATTTGTTCTCCAAAAGTATAAATTTCAAACACGACTTCTTTGTCAAAAAAACTGGAAACTTCAATAACTGGCCTAGCTAAATCTTCAGATTGCATACCTGCTGGAACTTTTACAGTAAGATGTAATTGTAGAATTTCTTTGATTTCACCTTTATCTATAAACATAACTGTATCCAAAACCTGTGGAATAATTCACATTTCTATTGTCCCCAAAAATCTCTGAATACTGTCAATAGGTCTAGTTGCATGTATGACTCCAATCAATCCAATACCAGTAAGTCTGAGATCTTTGTATAACTCAAAATCTGGTTTATTTCTCACTTCATCATAGACAGTATAGTCTGGCCTAGAAAGCAATAAAATATCTCTAACTTCATCGTGTGATCCATGAGTAAAACTATATTGAACCACATTTTCCGGAACCATCAAATCGCGCGGAGATTCGATAGTTTTAATTATTTTTTTATCTCTTTCGTAAAATTCCACCAAAGCCTGTGCAAATGTTGTTTTCCCACTTCCAGGAGCTCCAGAAACGAGAATTCATTTTGCAGATGTTTTGAACCAATCTAAAACTTCTTGTTCTATTTTATAGTCATCCAAAGATAATTTTTTAATTGGTTTGACTACCGTAATTTCTAGTCCATCAGAAAGTGGGGGATATACGATTACAATTCTGTATGGTCCAAGTTGTATTATCTTTGAAAGATTTCTATCTATCTCCAAAATACTATCATGCCTAGTTTCTACTTCTTTAAAAATATCATCAATTAATTTTTCTACAAATTTTTTGTCCAAAACTTTGCTACCAAGTTCTGGTTTTCGTCCACCAGGACCTCCATTTTTTTTCAAAAGAGGGTTGTTTTCTTTGATATGAATCGACATAGTGTTTTCAGCAAAATATTGGTCTAAAACACTTCCACAACCTTTTACTATTTGCATGTTTTAATCAAAAAAAATAAAATTATATTTATAAATAAATAAACTTGGATATTTGTTTTTGAAAATAAATCACCATTACAAACAATACATTATAAACAATGTGTTATCGCAAGTATCACTATAAACACAATAATTTGTCCAATTTTTTGTTTAAAAAAATCAACACCTCTATATATTGATTTTTCTTTATTTTTCAATAAATAATGATTATTCAGAAATAAAAATACAGTTTTTACCTACAAAAATTGATATGCATTTTCATATAATTGGTATAAAAGAATACAAAAATAATAAATATAATATCAACACATAGTTCCAAAATAAACAAAAATAAACATTTTATTGATTATTTTATAATTAATCTTATCCTGTTCTATGCTTTAACTAAATAAAAGATAATTTATCATTTTAAATTAAAAAGGTGACAATATTTCTACTTATCTTATCAATAATATCTTTTGCTTTATATTTTTATATAATATGATTTTGGTATCTGTGACTTATACCAATTTTACTTTTTCTTCTTTTTTTTATATACAACATTAGTTGACTTTCCCTCAAATACAAAACCAATAGCATATTACAAAATTATGCTTTATTTTTTGTACGAATCCTTATACAGTTTGGATTATTTTTATTATTTAAGTTTTTTGACATAAACACCATATGATCCATTTTCGCCATCATGTCTATAAATATCTTGTTTTGGCTTGGGTCTTATATCTTTAAATATGAGGATTGAAAAAAAATAGCTCAGTTTGGGTACTATATTTTCATTATATTTTTGTTACTTTATAGTTTATGAAATTATGAGATAACGATAAGCCTAAATTTGTTGTTTTATGTACGAACATTGACCCTTGCTATAGTAGGTTTTATAGTTTTTGTGTTGTCATTATTTTATCAGGTGGAGAAGTATTTAGAATACCAATTTTTTATTTTGATGCTATGAAGTTTTTGAATGATACTCTTTAAACAAATAAACAATATTTATATTTTTCTAAGCATTTTTGTTTTTATTTTGAGTGTCCTTTATATTTATATCTTTCGTATACTTTCCAATAAACCACCAACGGAAGATCAAATCAAAGAGATTTCTGTTAGACGCATATTAGCTTGAGAAAGAGTGTTAAAAGAAATAAATAAAAATAGAGATTTTTCAAATAAAATGTATTCTTTTGTTGCAGGGTTTCCAAGTTTTGTAAAATATGGATTAGAATTCGCAAATACATTGATAATTTTAATTTTAATATATTTATATTTTCAAAATGCTTTAAGTCTAACATGAAATATAGAACAAATGTTTTATCGATTGGTAACAGCTTGATTTATAGCAAATGTATATTTGTTAAAAAGATTAAACTACACTTCCATATTGCAAAGACTGCTTACTTTTTTGGTAATAAATTTTGCTATATATATTAGTTTATTTTCCGCATTTTCATGAGATATTGGATCTATAGTATTTTTAGGAATAATACGAAATATATTGTCAACAATGATGGTTTTTCATGTTCACAGAACAAAGGCCTGAGAATATCTTAGGAAAATGGATTATTTGTTTTGGATATTTACCACTATGTTAGCCTTGGTAGTAAATATAGTTTTGCTATTCCATACTGATTTGGCTGGAGGTTTATTGTTCCCTATAATACTTTTATATGTTTGAATACAGTGAATATCATTATACTATTCCATAAGGTATATTAACAAAATTAAAGAAGTCACAGAAGAGGATGAGTTGTAAAGTTTTAGCCCCCTTTACTTGTTACGGAGAACTCCGTAAATAAGGGGGGTAGGGGGGATTTTGTGATAAATGAGGGTTTTTATTTAGTCCCCTTGTTTACAAAGAATTCCGTAAATGAGTGAGTTAAGGGAGTTAAAAACCATTCATTAGTCTAAAATCCCCCTTCGTCCCCCTTACTCTCCGATAGATCTCGAACAAAATGAGATCCCGATATATTGGGTCACTTTGTTCGAAGGGGGATTTGACCATCAATCTTCAACTTTCAACTTTACAAACTTTACAAACTTTCAACTTGTAACCCTCAACTTGCAACTTTAAACCAAAAAAAGTATCTCAAAATTTGCAAAAAATATTTTTATGAATATAATTTCCAAGGATTTAGTTTTTTAGAATAAAAAATGAAAACATTAATAAAAATTTTGAGCATAACTTTATTTTTACTAGCAATTTTTTGAATATCTTTCGCACAACACGGGAAATGGGGAAACTGGTGATCAGATCCGATGCAAATTTTTAATACATTCGTAGATAGTGGTAGTAATGAATGAAATTATAATATACATGAAACTGCTCTAGATTGAGTGACAGATCAACAATGATGATATGCAAGGTCTTTTAAAATTACAAACACATTAGATTATATTAGGATCTACATGGACCCATATCTTCAACGAACAATATATGCTGGTCTTGTTTTAGCTGTTGTTGCATTGATATATCTTTGATTTTTGTTGGTAACAGGCTGACTTCACAAAGAATGAGATCGAAGCAAAATAAAATCAAAAGTGATGTATATAGTTGTTGGGGTATTTTTACTTAGTTGATTTTATTTTATCATCAAAGTAATGGTGGCGCTCGTTACATCATTATTTGGATGATCAACATGAGATTCTGGTTATTAAACGAAAAACATTTTATATAATATAATATTTAACAATGAAATTATTAAAATACTTTTTATTCATAATATGAGTTCTTTGATTTTTGTTGGTTCAAAATAAGGTGGGTGCGGCTGTTTGAATTCCCCCATCTTTTAGGAATAATTTTACAGACTATCTTACGAGTTCGGAACCAGACAAGGAATGAAGAGTAGAAAATGTTATTGATTTATGAATTGATACTAATAAATCTCTGAAACAAAATATAAAATGTCTATTTTATCCAAATGCTAGTCCCGTTGTATGATGTGAAACTACGGTTGCTGGTTGAAAAATATGGGATGTGGCTAGATATATTTGATTTGCAATATTAGTAATCTTTTTGGTTGTAGTTGGGATCAATTTACTTCTACAATGATGAAACCCAGAAAAAGCAAGATCATCATTAAAATCTTTGATATACATACTATATGGTTCTGTTTTGTTTTTTGGAGCTACATGGATACTTTGAAGCTCTCTTTGAATTGAAAATGTTAAGTGAACTGAATGATTAGTGGACGCTCTACAGTGATGACCAGATTCTTTGTTTTTCAAAATTATTTCAACCTTAAAGGCTTTAGCATTTTTTGTTGCTATAGTTATGGTTGTTGTTTATGGTTTTAAAATGATGTCAGTTTCCGATCAAGCAACCAAAACAAAAACGGCTATAAAATGAATCATAAATGTAATTATAGCATTAGTAATTATAAAAGTAATAGATTATGTTTATTATATTGCACAACTACCAAATTTTACAACACAAGCAACAGAGTTTATTATAGAGGTTGCAAAAATACTTGGATTTATAATATGAGCTGTTTTGGTGCTTTTGGTATTTTACTCCGGTTTTTTGTTTCTTACAGATCAATGAAAATCTGAAAATATGAAAAAAGCAAAAAATATTATTGTTTGAGTTATTTTAGGTGCTATAGTAATATTTATGTTGTTACTGATAATGTATCAACTTTTTGCAGAGTTTGCATAGAATTTTATAAAAATAGTTTTTTATTCTCAATAAAACCCAATGAAAGTTATTTGTTCAATCTGATGAGGAGAAATATGAGGATTTTTCAATGGCAAAAAAAGACCAATAGAAACAAAAGTAATTGATCACGAGTTAATAACTATTAGTTGAAAAAAATCTCCCAAAGTGCTTTTCATCCCTACAGCAAGTTGAGACAACAAGAGTTATATTTCAAATTTTACTAATTACTATACCTCGCTTGGATGTGATGTAAATACACTTTTGCTTCACAATAAACTTATTGATCCAATAATATTGAAGAAAAAAGTTTTTTCGGCAAACATTATTTATGTGTGAGGTGGAAACACACTCAAAATGCTTAATTTGTGGAAGAAAGTCTGACTCATTTCTCTTTTACAACAAGCACATAAAAAGTGAATCATTCTTGCTGGAATTAGTGCGGGGGGAATCTGTTGGTTTCACGGGGGGATGTCCGATTCAAGAAAATTTAGTGACAAAGATACTGGATTTATTATTGTAAAAGGTTTGGATTTTGTTCCTCTGTATTTTTGCCCCCATTTTGATAGAGATGTCAAAAGAAAGGAAATTTTACCCGAATTTATCAAAAGGACGAACAAAAAACGAATTGTTTTAGAGGACGGAACTGCATTCCTTGTCAGGTGAAAAAGGTGGAGAATCGTTAAATCAAAACCAGAAGCCCGCGCTTATCTTGGTTTTCATCATAAAGATGAGGTCATCTATCAAGCATTAGAAGTTACAGACTTTCAATCTCTTTCCAAACTTTCTCGTAGCTATCCCTTGTTTATATAGCCTATAAATTTTTATTCTTTCCTCTGGATTTAAATATCAGTTTCCCCCCTTTGCATTACTAATATTGAATAAAATTTAAATTAGCATTTCTATCTTATCCATTAGTGGTGCTTTTTGAATTATAATTAACTTCCTCTTGATTTAGATGGCATCTTTTCTTATTATCCATTTGCATCACTAATATTCTTTAAGATTTAAATTCCCATTTATTATCTTATCTATTAGTGGTGCTTTTTGAATTATAATTAATATCACAATATTCCCTCTTGAAAAAAGATGTGTTTTGTATATTTTCAATATGTTTTATATTATCTATTAATTAATTTTATGTACAAAAATATGCTCCTTTCTTGAGAATTATCAAAACATGTTTGAGAAATTGTAGAAATTCGTGGATGGCTTCATACTGTTCGTGTGGTATCAGCAAATTTAGCTTTTTTAATACTAAGAGATAGAGACGGACTTGCTCAAGTGGTTTTTGAAGATGCAAATGAAATTAAAAAACTTGAGTGATGTCTTTTATGAACTATACTTTCTGCAAAAGGAACTGTTGCAGAAATGCCAAAAGGGAAGTTCCGTTTTGAACTTCAAAAGGCCTCAGTAAATGTTATCAGAAAAGTGGTTTACCCAAGTCCAATAGATATTTCCAAAGATGAAATTCATGCTGACTGAGAGACCTTATTAGAAAATAAAGTAGTAGCTTTGAGACATCCTACACAAATGAAAATATTCAAACTTGCAGCCATCATAGAAAAAAATATGAGAGCTTTTTTTGATCAAAATTGATTCACACAAATAAACTCCCCAAAGATTATCGGATTCCCAACTGAATGATGAGCAGAGGTTTTTGAAATTGATTATTTTGGTCGTAAGGCTTATTTAGCTCAATCTCCTCAATTTTACAAACAAATGATGGTACCAGTTTTTGAAAGAGTTTACGAAATTGGAAGAGCTTATAGAGCTGAAAAAAGTAATACGAGCAGACATCTTTCTGAGATTTTGATGCTTGATATGGAGATGGGGTTTATTGATAGTTTTGACGACATTATTGAAATGACAGAAAAATTCGCAAATTTTGTAGTAAAACAAACATGGACCGAAGCAGAACATTTGCTCACAGCACTTGGAGCTACAAAACCACTTCTTGTAGATCAATTTCCTCGTATTAGTGTTGATGACTTACACGAACTAATGCTCAAAGAAACTGGTGAAGATTATCGTAAAGAAAAAGATCTAGCACCATCAGAAGAAAAATTTATTTGTGAATATTCGGCAAAACACTGGAATTCGGATTTTGTAATTGTAGATTGATTCCCTTGGTCTGATGCCAAGTTCTATCATCACCAAAATAAAGAAAATCCTAATATAGCAGATCGTGCAGACCTTCTCTTTAGAGGGGTAGAAATAGTAACATTAACTCAGCGCGAAGTAAATTATCAAAAACTAGTAGATCAAATTAAAGCACAAGGACAAAATCCAGAACATCCTGGCTTAAAGCATTACCTAGATTCCTTTAAGTATGGGATGCCTGATGAATGAGGTTTTGGACTTGGAATTACTAGATTTATTCAAAAACTTATTGGATTAGAAAACATCAAAGAAGCAGAACTCTTCCCAAGAGATGTACAAAGAATTACTCCATAAAAGAAATCAAACTTTTGATGCAATACCCAGGGTTATATATAGAGACAAAAAGAACCTTGAGGTACATACCAGATTCTTTATCCATTTAAGTTAGGAAACTATGACAGAAAGAGTAAAAGCTTTTTTGGAAAAAAAAGGGGTTGTTTTAACTCTTTTTCAGAATTTTGATGTTTTTAAAATTGAAAAACATTTATTTATATATATACTACAAATATAATTTTCAAATAATTTATTCAAATTCTAAATGCAAATGACACAGACATTAATCACATATTTACTTGCCGGAGGAGTAGCAGTTATTGTTGTTTTGTCTTTTATTATTTGATTGGACAAAATGATAAAAATAATACTTTGAAACTATATACTTTGAACATTGTCCGTCGCTATATCTACATCAATTGATTTAGCTATCAACACGATGTGAGAGACATGACTGGCTAAATTCTTAGCTGATGGGAAGCTAACAATAATTTTTGTAGTGTATGTCGTGTTACTTTTTTTGATCTATCGCACATCAAAAATTAATGTAGATATTTCTGGTGATCAAATCATGCAAAAGTCTCTATATATACTTTTTGTCCCAATGGCAGTTTTGAGCATAGTATTAACTTTAGAAATTATATTTTTGGGCATAGATATTTTAGATCCAATAAAATTGATAGAAATTGCAAAATGATTTACAAACAATATTTACCTGCAAAAATTTATTTTAAACACCCCATATTTAATCCTAGTTCATGCTCTGGTAACCGTCCTTATTACCAGCAAATTTAAAGTAGCTCTCAAAATAGAAGATACTGATACAGAATTATAATGGAAAAAATTTGCAATTTTTTTTTTTTTGGATATAATTATTTTGGCTAACGAGATTATATTTATTTTTTAGTTATTTTATTACATGAAAGTTACTTTCCCAAAGAATATAAAAAAATGATTGCTGGCATGAATGACCTTAAATTTAGGTCCAGTTTCTGTTACAATAATTCAATTATTTTTATTAGCAGTTTGAGTATGATTAGCATTAGCCATTTTTAAAGCAGCATCTCAATCTGGATCTACTGCTGCAGGCATTGTGTTTGCAGTGCCAGTATTGGCTATTTTTATAGTAATGGCATTTTTTAAAGTATCCGAAATGTGACTTTTGGAGTATATAGCCAAGCTTATTAGAAATAAAATATATGATGTTCCACAAAAATTTCAAATTAATTTCGAAAAAGAAAATCCAGTAGACTTGATGATAAAAAAATCTAAAATAGAAGAAAAAAAGCAAGTTATAGAACAAAAAGATGGCAAAATAAGTAAAGATTTATTAAAGCAAATAGAAAAAGGAGGATTATTATAAAGTTCATAAAGTTTATCAAGTTTGTAAAGTTCGTAAAGTTTATCAAGTTTATAAAGTTCGTAAAGTTTGTAAAGTATTAATTAACTTGTAACTTTATAAACTTGTAACTTGCAACTTTATAAACTTATTACATCAGACCACTCCTTCATTTTGTTCGACGAAATAGCAAAAATTGAAACGACATTAAACTGTGTTTTTCTTAAATTAAAGCAAATTTATTACTTTCAATGACCATTTTTAACAAATATAATTATCAATGTTGCCTGTAATCTTTGATGAAGATATTTTACTAAAATACGCTAAAGAGCACAAAATCCAACCGTTTAGAGTTAAACAGATTTTTTATGAATTATTCAAAAATCAAAATATAGATTGGGACAGTATGACTACTTTGTCCAAGGATATGAGAAAAGAGCTTTCAAATAAATTTGATATTTTGAATTTAACCATAGATAAGGTTTTGGAGGATGAACAAACTACAAAATTTTCTTTCAAAACGCTTGATTGATATTTTATAGAGGCAGTATTGATGTATCACTGGAGTAAGCATGTGAAATGAAAGTTAAACAGAATTACATTATGCCTTTCCAGTCAGGTTGGTTGCCCGATGTGATGTGCGTTTTGTGTGACAGGTAAAATGTGATTAAAAAGAAATCTCACTTGGCAAGAAATTATTTCTCAGGTGTTGTATGTGAATAACTATATCAAAAATAAGTTCTGAAAAAAAGAAGATGGGACTTTGCGAGCTGTTAGAAATATTGTATTTATGTGAATGTGAGAGCCTTTACTAAACTACGACAATCTAAAAAAAACTATAGAAATACTTCTACAAAGAGAAAGATTTTCTTTATCCCAAAGACATATTACTATTTCTACTGTTTGAGTAATAGATGGGATCAAAAAGCTTATCCAAGATAAGATTGGTGTTTGATTGGCAGTATCATTACATGCTCCTATACAAAATCTCCGTGAAACGATAGTTCCAAGTGCGAGAGTTCATCAAATCCCTGAATTGATGGAAGTTCTAAACGATTATATAAAAGCTACAAATAATAGGATTTTTTATGAATACATTATGATTAAATGAGTGACAGACGGAGAAGCTAATGCAAAAGCTTTGGTCAAACTCCTAAAATGACAGCTCTGTCATGTAAATCTAATTCCTTACAACGAAAATCCTCTTGTAGATTTCCAAGAAACTAGTATCAAGGAAATCCAAAATTTCAAACAAATTCTTGGAGATGGAGGGTTGACCGTCACTATTCGTGATAGTATGGGTAGAGAAGTAAAATCTGCTTGCGGACAATTAGGTTATAGCTCAGTAGTGAGCGATTAAAGTTTTCTTTTCCTACCACCCGGGTGCAATTGGCTAGTACTGAGGATTCCTCCCTTGGGGGAGGATGTTTGTGGAGCTAGGTGGGGGTTTACCCCCAACTACCCTCAACTACACTAGAACAACTTCCCCCAAGGGAAGAATGTTTTCAAGCTTAAAGGTTTGTAAACTTTACAAACCACGCAGTACTGCGTGGCAGGCTTTCAACTTTACAAACTAACTTGTAACTATTTTTTTCTGTTGAAACTTTTCTAGTAAATCTTATATTCAATTTCAATTTAGTATTTTTCTTGTAATTATTATGTTAGTAAAATTAAATAGTATTCTAATTTTTGCCTTAATAGCATTCCTTATGTGATTGTTTTTTTATCCAATATATATTAAAATATTACAAAAACTAAAAGTATGAAAAACCATCCGTGAGGAAGCCATTACATGAGAAAAATCTATTATTTTTTCCAAATTACACAAGCATAAAGCATGAACTCCTACTATGTGATGAGGTTTATTACTTATCATTACACTCATAATGATATTAGCTTCTTTACTGGTGCAAAAGCTTGGTTGGATCAATAATAGTTTGCTAAATAGACAAGAAACTTATGTTCTTTTGGCCGGATTTTTTGGTATGTGATTGATCGGTCTTTTAGATGATGTTCTCAATATTAGATGATATGGTAGAAAAAAATGACTTAGTGCAAAAGCAAAACTTATTATGATGTTTGTTTTTTCCGCTTTTATTAGCCGATGGTTTTATGCTAAACTCTGAGTAGATTATATAAATTTACGACCTTTTGCTTGAAAGGTTTCTATATGAATATTCTATCCAATTATCACATTTTTAATCACCATAAGTATAGTAAATGCAATCAATATCGTAGATTGACTCGATTGATTAGCTGGAGGATTAATGGCTGTGATATTTTTTGTTTTATGAGTTGTTACACTAGTAAATCAGACTTACATAGCCACCACATTAGTTGTTATTGTTACAGCCATTTTAGCGTCTTTTATGTTTTTCAACATATTCCCAGCAAAAATATTTATGTGAGATAGTGGCGCTTTTGCTATGTGATGACTGCTCGCTTCACTATTATATTTGTTAAATATGAGAATGGGAATTTTTGTTCCATTTACTATTATGTTTCTACTTTTTATATTAGATATACTTTCTAGCACTTTACAAATATTTTGGAAAAAAAGATTTAAAAAGAAATTATTTACAGTATCCCCATTTCATCATCTTTTGGAAAATAAATGACACCACGAAACTACAATAGTTATGAAAGCTTGGATGCTCCAAGCCCTTTTAGCTATAATAGCCATTATCATGATTTTTTACCAAATGAGTGGAACGATTGTTGATTAAGCATAAGGTACCTAATTGTCACAACTTATTCTTTTTAATCTTAATCTAAAATAATGACTCGAATAAAAAAGAATTTAGAATTAATTATAAAATGGTTTTTGTGATTGTTGGTATTACAGTTTTTCTTACATACTTTTGTAACTTATGCTCTTAAAATTGAGGGAACAGTAATGAGTATTATTCGAATGCGAAAAGAGATTCTAATTCTCGTTCTATCTATATTTGTGGCACGATATCTGGTTAAAAAACTTGATAGAGAAAAGCTAAAAGAATTACGACAAAACTTCCCTTTGAAAAAATTCGTTTTCATATTTTTGACCATAAATGTAATAGCTTTTGCTATATCGTTTTTAAATTCCAGTATTACCAATTTCATAATCTCTATCAGATATAGCATGATGGGCTTCTTTTTGTTTATCCTATTTTATTTGATATCTTATCTATTTTTTGATGACAAAACAGAATCCTTAAATTTACGATATACCAAAATAATTAAATATATTCTTTGATGAGCCCTGATTCGACGATGATTGATTCGATTAGTTCCCAATCTTATGAGATTTTTTGGTTACAATCCATGGACTTATGAATGAGAAGTAGGTTCACAGCCACCTGCGGTTTATTATACACAATACAAAGAATGATTTGTTCGTAATCAATTTTTATTTGAAAGACCAATTAGTTTATGATTTTTTTTAGTAGCATTTTGGCCCTTATTTTTCATCACTGTTTTGTACAAAAAATGACCAAAATCTTGGATATTTTGGTGATGACTTTATGGTTTGATATTGCTCTCTACTTTTTCTAGAGCCGCTTGGTGAGCTTGGATAGCACAAACAATAGTTATGTTTTTGTTTTTGTATTGAAAAAATTGGAAAAAATTATTTTTATACTTTTTTGTTCCTACAATATTACTACTTGGAGTAGTTACTTATTATGGGAAAGATCAAATTATTCATAGGCAGTACTCCAATACATGACATATCAAAGAGGTGTTTTTAGCTATAGAAAAAATCAAAAGTTCTTGGTTTTGGGGGCTATGAGCGGCTAGTGCTGGTCCAGCCTCTCATCATTTACCCGATTGACAAGCCTACAATCCAGAAAACCAGTATTTACAAATATGGCTAGAATATTGATTAATTGTTTTCTTATGATGGATGTTTTTGTATATTTATTTACATTTAATATGATTTTGGGCTTGGAAAGAAAATTGGATTGAAAAAAAAGGGACTAAAGATATCAAAAATATGTCATTGGTTCTTTTAGCTTTTTCTTTATGAATCTTTGGACTAAGTATAGAATGAATGGTTCTACATAGTTTTGTAGATAGGATGATAGTTTATCCTTTTGTAAGCCTATTTGCTGTCTACTATGCAAATTATCACAAAAACACATTATCACAAAAATTGTATTGACTATTGTAAGGAAATATTTATTGTTCAATAAGTATTTATTTTCTTTTAATAAAAATGGAAAATTTTGATTTGTATCATGAACCGTGTGAATATTATGAGCCAGCATCAATGGAAGATTTCTATTTATATGAAGATTACGACTCAGCGCTTTGTCCTAATTCTTCTTTTCTAAAAACAGAAGCTTGAAAAACAGAATATGGGTGGAGAAATAAGCTTTTGGATTTGGGGCAGTCAACACAAAAAGAATTATCTGAAATAGAAAAAAGAAGGGAAGAAATGCTCAAAAATTGAAATGAAGAATTGAGAAAAGCACTTATGTGTTAATTTTTTTGCAGACAAAATTTAAAGTTAGTTTCTTAGTTTTCAATAACTCAAACTCATATATTTTCTTTGTAAGTTTAAAGATATCCCAAACCAAAACCTTCGTTCCAGGTTTTTTTTAAAATTACATCCCTTTTTTCATACCAAAAACAAAAAAAGTCAAATCAAATTCAAAAAAAGTCACAAAAAATTTGACAAATTGGGGGGGGGTTATACTTGCATTAAACAATTTTTATTATTTAATTTATAAAAAATGAAAACAACTTCAAGTAACCCACAAACTTACAGAAAGGACAAGATTAACAAAATTAACGAGTTTATTAATAAAATGCCAACAGAAGATGAAGTTCTAAAGGAGAAAACGAAGAGATGACTATTCAAAAATCTTCTTCAAGATCCACTTATTCAAGAAGCTCAAAAAGAGAGGCGTTTAGATAGAATGACTTCTCTAACACCAGAAAAGTTGGAAAGAATGAATCAACTCTTTTTGCAAGAGGAGTTTGAGAATGCAAAGGAAAAAGCACAAGCTTTCGTATATGAGACAGAAGAGGAGTATGATGCAAGAGTGAATAAAACTATTGCTAAAATGGAAAAAGAGTTTGAAAAAAAGAAAGAAAATTTATCTGAATCAGAGTTAAAATTATTAAAAAACTATGCAGGCATTGAAGATTGAAAAGTTATGAGATATAAAGAACAAGTGGAAGAACAAAAAAAATATATCAATGATCCCAATCTTAAAAAATGCTTTATTGAAATAGGAAATCCCACACAAAAATGGTTATATAATAAAACAACTTCTGAGTTTATTTCATTACCTTCTGGATGAAGACATAAATCTCTTGCTGATACATTAGAAACATCTAAAACAGATGAGGTGGTTGGGGGATATCTACAAATAGACCCAGTAGAAAAGATCATTACAATAATTTGAACATCAAAAGATTTCTGATGAACGGTTGAAGACTTTCCAAGTCATGCTTGCTATATCTTAGAAAAGCAATTTCCTTGATATCTGTTTAGTAAAATAGATATTGAAGTTTGGTCGCATGGAGATTGTAATGGTATTTTAGATATAAATAAATATTTTTGAGATTTAGTCTGTTATGGTAGTATAGAAGATTGTGAACTCCTTTTTCATTATGCAAAAATGGCAGATAGCGAATTTGTAAACGATAACTATAAATATACAATTGGAAATTTTTTAGAAGCCTATTTAAATCTGCTTGATAAAGACCGAAAAGAAATGCCTTGAGTATATCCTCATTCTGTTGCTCTTGTAAAGCAAGATGTTAATATAAAAACGGAAATAAATTCAATAGAGGGAAATGAATTTATAGAAAAGGTTCGTAACACTGGCATATCAATGAATTGACAGGTATATGGTAGTGTTTGGGCATATTATTGCAATAAGCTCATAAAAAATATTAGACAGCATAATACAAAAAAAATTTATTTTGTAGATATATTCAACGAACTGAAGAGCGCAGCGTATAAAACTTATAGCTATCGAATAAAAAATAATAAATCAAATAATTCTGCTAAGAAATATGTAAGTGATCCTATTGGTGGTATGAATTCTATATCTAATTCTTATAATAATATTATTAAAGATGCACGCCATAGGCCTTCTAAACACTAATTTTTATTTCCCTTTCCAACCCCTAACGCTCCTTTTGGGGCGTTTTTTTTATTCATTTTTTAGTATCAAAAAAAACCATTTCAGGTTTTTTTTCAAGATTAGCGCGTGACGGGACTCGAACCCGCAACCTCATCCTTGGCAAGGATACACTCTAACCAATTGAGCTACACACGCAGACAAATTCCCCATCAACTTAATGTATGTAAATTTATTTGTTAATTTCAAGAAGATTTTATATTTCATTTTCAAACAAAAACACATGTCTAATATTTTTTTGTATTTTTGATTTTACACCATCGTTTAGTTTAGTTAGTAGATAAGGAATTTAACAGTAAATAATTATTTGATAAAGTTTTTTAGATAGTAATTAAGTCGTAAAAAAAATACAAATTGTATTTTTTATGTTTGTTAGGTATTTTCCTTGATTGTAGTCTACAAAAAAAGTCCTCAAAAATTTGACAGGATTTTTTTTTTAATTATAATTGAATATGAAAAAGTTTTTATCTTTCTATTTCAATAAAAAATGAATAAAATTAATCATTTCTTTAGATACACAAAGAGTACCAATAATTATTTCCAAAGGCATGGAAAGAGGTATCTCTTTGGGACATTATGAGCATTCGCAATAGTAACAATTGCATTACTATTTGTATGATTCTTTAGCACATTGGATTTGGGTAAAAGTTCTGCACAGCAGTCACCACCACAAGTGGTACTAACCAGTGGAAATGTTGTATCCATGGGCTGTGCTACTGATGCTACTTCTTGTGATTTATCCAATAAATGAATTATTAGCATAAAAAACGATGCCTTTGTAAATCATGGAAACTTAGAAGAGTTGTCTCTTTCCCAGAATGCACTAACAGGCATATTTTGAGTAGCGTTTCCCAATTCCCTAGTTGATTTAAACCTTGCTTTCAATAAGATAACAAGCCTATCCTGAACAGCATTCCCTAGCTCTTTGCAGAATTTAAATATTGCCAGCAACAGATTAACAAGCCTATCCTGAATAGCATTCCCTAGCTTTTTGCAATATTTAAATCTTTACAGCAATGGATTAACAAACCTTTCTTGAGCGGTGCTTCCTAGTTCTTTGCTGAGATTAAATTTGTCTTTCAACCTTCTAAAAAACATAGATCAAGTAGTATCTCTTAGTTCTTTGCAGAGTTTAGATCTGAGTCTTAATCAATTAAATGCAATGCCAGAAAATACTACTCAGTTAATAAATTTACGAAACGATTGATGACTAAATATTAACAATAACCATATCAACTATACTCAATTATCTTCTGTGCTTTTGGCCTTTATAGATCAAAAATCAAAAACAGGTCGGAGAGAAACTCAAACCTTTACCCCACCTTCTAGTTCTTGAACATATAATAAAAATATTACGATAGAAATTTTGTGATGATGAGGATCCAGCTGTTCTTTTTCTGGCTATTCTGCAATGGAAGCTACTACCAGTATAGCTAGTATGGAATTGGAATCTGAAACTTCTGCTTATTATTGTACTATAGGTGGAAAATCTGGATCATATGTAACTGTTCAATCATCTCCTTTAATTAGCTTAGAACATAACCAAATTCCTGCTTCCAATGTAAGTATGAGACAAGTTTTGACTGGAGTTAGTCCAGTAGAGGGGTGTAGTATAGTACCTCAATTAGGAACCACTTATTGCAACATTGCAAGTGGAGTAACCTTGTTTAGTAAGCAGGGGGCGGGAGCATGTTGATATGGAAATGAAACTCAATTAAAAATCATAATTCCTCAAAGTACACCAGCAGGAACTTATAGTGGAGATGTGGTATTTACTATTAATGAATAATAAAAATTTAATATCAATAAACGCTTGAACAAGTTCATAGAGTTTTTTTGCTACATTTATGGTTAAAATGGAACAATAACTATACCAATAAATATTAATACCAAAATACACAATAACAAAAATAAAGTAGTTTTCTAAAAAACAATGAAAAAAATTGATATTTTTTAGTTTTTTAAGTAAATATGGTTGTCTTATTTTATTTTTTTTGTTGTCTTGTTTTTTTACACTTGTTACTTGATTATAGCCACCAAAAAAAGTCCTCAAAAATTTGACAGGATTTTTTTTTTAATTATAATTGAATATGAAAAAGTTTTTATCTTTCTATTTCAATAAAAAATGAATAAAATTAATCATTTCTTTAGATACACAAAGAGTACCAATAATTATTTCCAAAGGCATGGAAAGAGGTATCTCTTTGGGACATTATGAGCATTCGCAATAGTAACAATTGCATTACTATTTGTATGACTTTTTAGCACATTGGATTTGGGTAAAAGTTCTGCACAATGGGGGACAAAACCACTAACCAGTGGAAATGTTGTATCCATGGGCTGTGCTACTGGTGCTACTTCTTGTGATTTATCCAATCAATGAATTACTAGTATAGAAAGTGATGCCTTTGTAAATCATAGAGACTTAAGAGAATTGTATCTTTCCCAGAATTCACTAACAAGCATATTTTGAGTAGCATTTCCCAATTCCCTAGTTAATTTAGACCTTGCTTTCAATCAGATAACAAGCCTATCTTGAACAGCATTCCCTAGCTCTTTGCAAATATTAAATTTTTCTAGTAACCAAATAACAAGCATATCCGGAGTGGAGTTTCCTGATTCTTTAAAAATTTTATTGCTTGGTTATAACAAATTAACAAGTGTGGAACAAATAGTATTTAATACTGAGAGTGTTTTGGAGGAGTTAAATCTTGCTAATAATGAAATAAGTAGCATATGAGAAGGAATTATGGGATTAACAAGTTTATGAGATAGAGACTGACTAAATGTTCATAATAACCATATATATTATACACAATTGTCTTCAGGTTTATTAGACTTTATAGATCTAAAACATATTTTGGTCCAAGGAGATTGGAGAAAAACTCAAACTATTAGTGGATGAGAAAATACTTGTACCTTTTCTGATTATACTTCAATGCAAACTGGTCACTCTGTTGCTGAACAAGTGTTGGAATCCAATAACCTAGGATATACATGTGAGTTAGGAAAAGGAGGTGCTGATGTACAAATAACTGTTCAAGCATTCCCTTTAATTAGTCCAGCAGGCAATCAAATTCCTGCTTCAGGAGTAAAACTTAAACATATTAGTAGACCAAATATTACTAGTTGAGACTGTACCTTAACCGGTGAACTACCAAGTTTATTTACAGATATTTCATCTCCACAAACTTTATTTAAAAAAAACTACGGTATGATATGTGAGATATCAGCCTCTACTCAATTACAGGTTACAATTCCTGCAGATTTACCAAGCGGAATCTATAGTGGAGATATAGTATTTACTATATCAGAGGATGGTATAGTATGAAGTACATAGAATTAATTTTAAACAAATATACATATTTTATTATCAATCACCGAGCAAGAGAATTTTGCTTGATGATTTTGCTGTAAAATAATCTCGAGCGTTCATTTGGCTCTTGAGGGGTTTACTTGCAAGCATAACCGTCATAAGTTCTTATTTCTTTTAAGTTTTTTTTTACACTAATTTATTCACCCATCTCTTATCAAGATTATTTGTTTTAATAGGTTTTTTTTCAAACTTTTACTAACCAAAAACATTAAATCTTTTTATAATTTTAGTTTTTTTGTTTACTTTATATTTTGTTAGCTTAAATTGGGCTTAACAATTCACAAAAAAAGTTCTCAAAAATTTGACAAATAAAAGAAAATAATTATAATATGGTTGATCAGAAAGTTCAATGATCAGAAAATTTATATATTAACTTTTAATGCAATGGGATTATGTAAATATTGTTGAGAAGATGCCTGATTTTTGAAAAAAAAACACAAAGAATGTTCTATTTTACACGATGTAAACAAAAATAGAATTTGAAAAATGATATATTTTGGATTTTTTGGAGATGAGGATATGACAGAAATCAAAGAAAAGGTAATAAATTTAGCAAAAAAATCTTATATCACACCAAAAGAGCTAGATAAACTGTATATTTCTGTATACAATAAAATAGTAAAACAATTCTTGTATGACTGAATAATTACTCACGAAGAAGAATTGAGACTAACTAAATTTAAAAAGGTTTTTAATTTTGATCAAGAGTTTTTGGACCAGCATTGATTATTTCAAAAATTTATCAAAGCATTGGTAGTAAGAGATGTGGCAAATAAGGAGTTACCTAATGTAGATTTTGAATCTGACTTTGATCTACCTTTTAAATTGGAAAAGTGAGAAAAAATTATCTGGTTATTTGATAATGTAGAATTATATGAAAAAAAGAAAAAGAAAAAATCTAAACATATTCGAAATACATTTGATTTAGAAGATGAACTATTTTTTTCATCAACTTTTTCAAATGAATTTATCAAGACAAAAGGGATGACTTATTTAAATATTGGTCAGTTTGTCATCACAAATAAAAAGAACTATTTTGTCTATGATAATGACAAATATATAGAAGTGCGTATTAAAAATTTAGCCAATTTATTCCCATATCAAGATTGATTTTGACTTAAACCTAAAGACAAAACAGGTTCTTTACAGGTTTTCAAAAATCTTGACGGATGGTTTGCTTACAATGTAATATTCAATTTAAATAGATAAACTGTAAAGAAAAGTTATAAAGTTCATCAAGTATTACAAACCTTCAACTTGTAACTTTACGGGGCAGGCAGGCTTTTGGCTTGTAACTTAACTATAAAATGCAAAAAAACCCGAGTAATCGGGTTTTTTATTTTAATCGTTTTTTAAATAAATTACTTTTTTGCTTTTTTAGCAGGTGCTTTTTTAGCTTTAGGCTTTTTTGCAGTTGTAGTTTTTTTGCAAGGCATTTTGCTCCTTTTTTGTAGAAAATAAATCAAAAATTTTCCACGAAATAAAATATGAAAAATATTTTATTTTGCAATAGAAATAATAAAAAAAAGTCGCTAATCATTTTTTTTTATTTAAGCATGAAATATTAATCTAAATTTCTTTGTCCATTTCTAAATATATTTATATTAAACTAATTTTATCAAAAATCTTTCATTTTCTATTGCATTTTGATTATAAATTTATATATTTTCGCTGATCGCCGGAGACAGTAGGCTATTCTAATTTTAGAAAAGTAAGCTCCTACCTAGGTTATATCAAAAATTATTTTTTTGTATATAACTTCATCTTCGGATGTGGTTTTTTTTAATTCAAAAACCAACAAGATTTTTGTTCAAAATGTATTAAAATAAAAATCTTAATCTATTAGGACTTGTCCAAATCTTATTTAAAACTTAAACTTTGAATTCTAAAATGGCTATTACCAAAGAAAAGAAAATAAATTTAATCAAGGAGTATGTCAAGGATTTACAAGAAGCAAAAAATCTAGTAATTATCAGACAATCTGGATTAGCTGTTTCCACAGATATGGAAGTTAGAAAAAATGTTAGGAATGAAAGTGGTAAATTTAATGTTATCAGAAAGAGACTTTTTTTGAGGGCCTTAAAAGAAGCAGGATACCCAGAAATAGATCTTAGCCAAATTCCTGGATCTGCTGTTGCAGTTTATGCAAAATGAGAGGAATATGCTCCATTGAAAGTAATAAATAAATACATTAAAACTTTCCAAAAAGATAAAGATTCTACATCAAGCTTTGAGTTTTTGTTATGATATTTTGATGGTGAGCGAAAAGATTTGAATTATATCGATGAATTGGCAAATATACCAAGTAGAGAAGAATTGCTATCTAAATTGGTTCGATTATTCAATTATCCTGTTCAATCGCTTACCAGTGTTTTAAATCAAATTGCAAAAAAGAAGTCTGAAGAAATTCAAGAGGAAAAAAGTTCTGAAGAAACTCAAGAAGAAGCAAAAGAAGAGGCTGTTTCTACAACAGATACTGAACTTGCAGAAAATTCTAAAGCACAAACAACTTCAGAGTAAAGAAATTATTCAATGTTTTTTGTTTTCAATTGCTTATTAGGTCAAAATGTTTGTGATATTTTGTCCTTATAAGCTATTGGAACAACTAATATTGTAAACTTACAAATATTTATTTATTAAATTAGTATTGAGAATGGAATTATCAAAGAACGCACAAAAAATCATGGAATTGGTAAAAGAGATGAGTGCAATCGAACTAAATGAGCTTGTTAAAGCTTTTGAAGAGGAGTTTGGCGTAACTGCTACTGCTACTGTAGTTGCTACATGAAGTCCAGCTGGATGAGATGCCACCGTTGCCACTGGATGAGATGTCGCTGCAAACATCGAACTTACAGAAATTGGTCAACAAAAGATCAATGTAATTAAAGTTGTAAAAGAATTATTGTGACTTTGATTAAAAGAGGCCAAAGATTTAGTTGAAAAAGCTCCTGTTATACTAAAAGAAAATGCAAAAGATGATGAAGTAGAATCGTTCAAAATCAAGTTACAAGAAGCTGGTGCAACAGTAACTATAAAGTAGTCTAAATTTTGGCACACTTACTTGATTTTTGTTTTTAAAAAACTAAAAAAGTATTTAGTACCAAAAGCTTTAGAAAAAATTTATTTAATTCTGAAAACCAATAATGAGTGTTACTGTAAAACAAATAGTAGATTCACAAGTGCATATTGGTACCTTAAAAAGTGAAGCTCATCCCAAAACAAGCAATTATCGATTGGATATTGTAAACAACATAGTTGTTTTAAATCCTGAAATGATTTTGGGACAGCTAAACAAAGCAAAAAAGAAGGTTCAAGATGTCAAAAAATCAGGACAAGAGGTTTTGGTAGTATGTGAAAAAAAGATGTATGCCACAGAAATGAAAACTTTAGGAGAAAGGTACTGAGTATCTTATTTAAATTACAAAGCTCCTGGATGATTTTTGACCAATTTTGATACTTTCAAAACGAGGATCAGCTCAATGAACAAGATGAGTGCTTTTGTGGAAACCGAAGAATTTGCTTCTTTGACCAAAAAGGAGCAACTGGTTTACAAAAGAAAATTATCCAGAACCAAAAAGATCTATGAATGAGTAAAAAATCTTACCACTAAACCATGATTGGTGATAGTTGTAGATGGCTCTATGATGAGAAATTTTGTTAGAGAATTACCAGCTCAATGAGCTGTTGATAGTATAGTGATATCTTCCACAAACTATGATCAATATTTGTGAGATAACGACATTATCGCAAATATGCTAAGTTATAAAAGTATAGATTTTGTTATGAATTATATCTTATCCTAATCTAAAAAAATATATGAAAATCAAAAATCCTTTTCAGTCTACTGCTACAAATGTGAAAGCTATGGACAACAACTATATGCCTAGTAGCTTAGAAAAAAAAAGAGCAATCATGATGTACTTGTTTTTTGGTATTATGGTTTCTATAGCAAAAAAAGACATCAGTATTTTTGAGCACTATCATCTGAAGCAAGCTTCTGGTCGGTGGATAGTATTCTTCTTGGTGTTAGTATTTGATATGGTTTTATTGTTTTTGCCTATTATAAAGTATTTATGAGTTATTCCTTTATTGATATTATTAACCGTTTGGATAATTAGTGTAAAACAGGCTTGGGATGGGAAATACTTTACAAATTCAAAAGAATCATTTGTTGCAAACTTTTCTGCATTATGATCATGGTTTATAGAATTGTTTGAAATACCCTCACCTTCAAAGCCACACAACTTACCAACAACTAGCGATATTGAGTCTGATATCCAAGATCAAACAAATAAATCCGAAATAGAAAAGGATTTAGAGAAAAAATAATTTTTAATTATAAAAACAAATACCATGAGTATAGATATAAACTTATTAAAACAACTTAGGGAAACTACTTTTGCTCCTCTAAAAGATTGTAAAGATGCCTTGATAGAAGCAAATGGGGATTTGCAACAAGCACAAGAAATTTTAAAAGAAAAATGAGTTTTAAAGGCTGGTAAAAGATCAGACAGAGAAACAAAAGAATGAATTGTAAAAGTTGTGAGCCAAAACGGCAAAATAGCTTGAGTTAAACTTTTATGTGAAACTGATTTTGTTGCCAAAAATGAGTGATTTATCAAATTATGTGATGATATTTTAGACAAACTATTATCAGAAAATGAGTTTTTCTTATCAAAACAAGACGCTCCCACAAACTTATCTGAGAGTTTGGATGTGTTGGTAAAAGAGGCTGTGTGAGCAATATGAGAAAATATGCAATTAGATGATATTATACTTACAAATGAGAATGGTTTTGTTTATAATCATCCAGGTAATAAAGTTGCATCTATAGTGTTTTTTGAATGAGCAAATTCTGATATAGCAAAAGAAATAGCTTTACAAGTTGCCGCTATGAATCCCTCATATTTAGATTTTGATTCTGTTCCAAGCGATATTATTTCTAAAATGGAATCTCAATTCCGTCAAGAACTGTTAGATTCTGGGAAACCAGAAAATATACTTGATCAGATATTAAAATGAAAACTAACTAAAGCTTTGGCTGAAGATGTTTTATTGGAACAAGAATACATTAGAGATGGTTCAAAAAAAATAAAAAACATAATTCCAGAATGATTCCAGCTTAAGTCTTATATCAGATTGGCTGTAAAATAATATATCAAATTTATATTTGTGATTAAATTAAAATGCAAAAGTACGAATTAGTTTTTATGTTAAATTCTCAAGTCAAAGATTCAGAGAGAAAAGATTTTTTATCTAAATTCGAAGAAGAATTCAAAAAAAACATTCTTCAGAAAGACGATATTGGCCTAAAAGAGACATCCTATGATGTGAAATCTATTAGGTGAAACAATAGAATGTATTATGTTTCCTATTATATGGACCTAAATAATGATTGATTGGATTCAGTTAAAAAGTCTTTACTATATTCCAATATTATCGTAAGATATCAAATTTTTAAAATGGATTCTACTCAAATATTTTTTGAATTTGAAAAATTACAAAAAGAATTACAAAAAATTGTTGATTCTCGAGATAATAAAAAATTTGGAAATAGAGTATCATTCTTATCTCATCCTGAAAATGAGAAATATATCAACTGGAAATCCATAGTTATTCTAAAAAAGTATTTAACTAGATTTGGTTCTATAAAACCTAGAAAATATACAAAAAATCGTGTAAAAACCCAAAAAAAACTAAGAAAAGCAATCATTAGGGCCAGAGGTTTGTGATTATTGAGTTTTGTTTAAAACACATTGTAAACAAGCTTCAAAAAAAATAGGATTCAAAAACATAAAAAATTTTTATTTTGAAATAAGCTAAAATGGCAAGTAAGTTGAGAAGAGTTAGAAAATATAAATGGCTAAAAAGACTTAGGACACATTGATTTAGAGAGAAGATGAAGAAACGGACAGGAAGAAGAATTCTATCTAATAGAAGAAAAAAAGGTAGAAAACAACTAACACCACAAAGACCTTAATGTATTTTTCATACTAAGATTTTTTTGAAGAAATCAAAATATCTTAATCATATCCATCAATTATTAAGCGATCTGTTCAAATATTTACTTCCCCTAAAAATTTCAAACAATATGTCAACAAAAAAAACTATAAAAAAAACCTCTATTTCTGCAAAAGTTCAAGACAGCAAAATACCTGCAGTTTTACAAAATCTATTCCAAAAGGATGGTAGATATTATCTAAATACACCAAAAAATTTCGAAGATTATCCAGATCTACTGGCTTTACAGCATAAATGATATCAAGATTTTGTAGAAAAATATGTTCATAATCTTTTTGAAGATATAAACCCAATACGAGATATTGCATGAGAAAAAATGTATATATCTATTTCAGATATCAAAATATCTGAACCTCAGCAAGATATCGAAGAGTGCAAGAGAAAGGAATTAACTTATGGATGAGTTATTTCTTGAAAAGTTAAATTAGTGGAAAATATGGAAGATGAGGAGTCGGGTAAAATTACAGAAAAAGTGCTTTTTTCAAAACGCGCAAATATTTGAACATTACCGGTTATAACCCCATATGCTTCTTACATAGTAAACTGAGTAGAAAGAGTAATAATTTCACAAATTATTAGATCTTACGGTATTTTTTATAATCAAAAAGACTTTTGATTTTGATTTAAATTAATTCCAGAGAGGGGTTCTTGGATAGAAACTAAAATAGAAAAATCGGGAGTGATTGTAGTTAGGATAAATAAATCTAGAAAATTCCCAATTACCACTCTACTTAGAGTATTTTGATTGGAAACAGATGAAAGTATTAGGGAATCTTTTGAAACAATAGATGAGGACGACACAGATTTTATTGATATCACATTAAAAAAAGATTCTACGACAGATGCATTATCTGCTGCAGAATTTATCTACAACAAACTCAGACCCGGGGAGCTTATAGATAGTTATAGTGCATTGGATTACATTAAATGACAATTTTTAAATCCAGATAGAATAAATATTGGAAGAATAGCAAGAAGAAAAATTAATGCCAAATTATGACTAAGGAAAGACCTTAACATACCAGAGTCAAATGTATTTGATTGAGTAGACTTAGTAGCAGCTATACAATACCTATTAAATCTATCTAACCATAAAAAATGATATTACATAGATGATTCAGATCACCTTTCAAACAAAAGGGTCAGAACAATGTGAGAGATATTGTATGCTCATTTATGACCTGTGATGAGAAAATTTGTAAAATCAGTAAAAGGAAAACTTTCAGTATTAAACATGGAAAATCCTCTAAAAATTACCGATCTCGTAAACTTTAAAATAATAGATAATTCTATAAAGAGTTTTTTTGCAACTTCACAATTATCCCAATTTTTGGACCAAATCAATCCTTTATCGGAATTAGAACATAAAAGAAGAATTACAGCACTATGACCTGGATGATTAAAAAGAGAAACAGCTAAGTTTGAAGTTCGTGATGTACATCCATCTCATTATGGAAGAATCTGTCCAATTGAGACTCCAGAGTGACAAAATATATGATTAGTAACATATCAATCCTTATTTTCTCATATAAATGAAGAATGATTTTTGGAAACACCAGCATTCAGAGTTTACAAGGATGTCCCAGCCAAAAAAGATAAATTAATAAACAGAATTGCAGATCGTGATATTTTTGAATTAGATGTAAAATGAAATCCAACAAAAACAATAATAATAAAAGAGGATAAATTAATAGATGAGAAATCTGCAGAAAAAATAGAAAAGTTTTATTGAAAACTAAATACGAGTATCAATGTTAAGCCATTTATTAGCGACGAAGTGGAATATATTTCCCCAGAACTAGATGAAAAATACTTCGTAGCTGATGCTACAACATCAACAGATAAATACAATAATATCACAAGTAAGCGCGTTGCAGCAAGACATTTTGATAATATGGTGACTTTACATGTAAAAGATATCACTCATGTAGACATAAATCCTTCGCAAATATTTTCACCAAACACATCTTTAATCCCATTTTTGGATCATAATGACGCTGTGCGTGCTTCAATGGGAACAAACCAAAATAGGCAGTGATTACCACTACTAAAAAACGATAGTCCTTTGGTTTCAACTTGACTAGATGATATGATAAAACAAACTCATGTGGTGATAATGGCAGAGGCTGATGGGGAGGTGATATATGTAGATTGAAAAAGAGTCAAAGTTAAATATAAGACCTGATTGAAAGAATATAAATTAACAAACTATAAAAGATCAAACGCAAAAACTTGCATACATCAAGTCCCAAGAGTTTCCCTATGACAAAAGATTAAAAAATGAGATATTATAGCAGAATGACCTTGTAGTGAATGATGAGAATTAGCCATAGGTAAAAATTTAAAAATAGCATTTATGCCATGGAAGGGTTATAATTATGAAGATGCTATAGTTATTTCACAAAGATTAGTAAAGAATGATACTTTGACATCAGTACAAATTGAAGAAAGAGAAATAGAAGTTTCAGACACTAAATTATGACCTGAGGAGACAACAAACGATATCCCATGAGTTTCTATGTCAAAGTTAAAGAATTTGGATGAAGATGGTATAATTAGAATATGATCAATAGTAAAGTGATGAGATATTTTAGTATGAAAGATAACCCCAAAATCAGAATGAGAGCTGACTCCAGAAGAAAAGTTGATACAAGCTATTTTTGGAGATAAGTCTAAAAATGTGAAAGATACATCATTGTATGTGCCTTCTGGCAGTGAGTGAAAGGTGATAGATGTGGTTATTTTGGATGCAAAGAAGTGAGATAATTTGATGGCTTGAGTTAGAAAAAAAATAAAAGTATATGTGGCTAGTACAAGAAAAATTGAAGTTTGAGATAAATTGGCAGGTAAACATGGAAACAAGGGTATTATTGCAGTTGTCGTGCCAGAAGAAGATATGCCATATACAAAAGATTGAGAACCGATAGATCTTATTTTAAATCCCTTGTGAGTTATCTCTCGTATGAATTTGTGACAGCTGTTTGAAGTTCAACTTTGATATATTGCCCAAAAGTATTGAATTAAATTTGCTGTTTGAGCATTTTCGGGGTTTGGATTAGAGGAATTTACCAAGCTTATCCAAGAACTTGGGATAGAAGATGAAATAAATACTCAGTTATACGATTGAGAAACTTGAGAGCCATATAACAATAAAGTCACAGTTTGATATATGCATTTATTGAAGTTAGTTCATATGGTTGAGGATAAAATTCATGCTAGGTCTGTTTGACCATATTCATTAATTACTCAACAACCCCTATGATGAAAATCAAGACAATGATGACAAAGATTCGGAGAAATGGAGGTGCGAGCATTGGAGGCGTATTCAGCTGTATACACTTTACAAGAAATATTAACAGTAAAATCTGATGATGTAATATGAAGAAATAAAATGTATGAATCAATTATAAAGGGGCAAAAACTGAACATATGAGGATTACCAGAATCTTTTAATTTAGTTACATACTTGTTCAAGTGATTATGACAAAACATTCAACCTATGACTCAAGATGAATTAAATGAAATTACACAAGAAAGATTTAATAAAATTAGAAAACTTGGATTATGAAGTTTAATGAAAGAATGAGTAGTAGTAGCTGATGAAGAAGGAATCGAAAATGAAGAAGAAGTGGTTCCAGAAGAAAAGTGAGATATTATGGATAAAATATTGGAAGATATGGAGGAGAGTTGAGAATTGGACGGTTAAGAGTAACAAGTTGAAAGTTAAAAGTTTATAAAGTTGCAAGTTAATTAATACTTTATGAACTTTACAAACTTGATGAACTATAGTATTTATTTTTGTTTAAACTATTTCTAATGCAAAAATCTAAATTTGATTGAATTCTTGTGACACTTGCTTCTGTGGAAGATATCTCGAAACGATCCAATGGAGCAGTGGACAACCCAGATACAGTAAATTATAGAACTTGAAGACCAAAACAATATTGATTATTTTGTGAAACTATTTTTGGACCAGTAAAAAACTATGAATGTAGTTGTGGGAAATATAAATGAGTGAGATATAAATGAATAGTATGCGAAAGATGTTGAGTAGAAGTCACTACTTCTAGGGTTAGAAGATCCAGAATGTGACATATAGATTTAGCATCTCCAGTAGTTCATGCTTGGTACAAATCTAGTCCATCTTGATGAATTCATCATTTACTAGAGCTTTCTTCAAACGAGATAGATAGAATTTTGACATTTGTAAAATATGCTGTTCCTGAAAAGATTACGGATGAACAAAGGGAAACTTTGACTATAAAATTACAAGAAACTTTAGATCAAAAATTGATAGATTTAGAAGATTTATACAAATCGGAATTGGAAGAAGCTGGTATAGACAAAAAGAAGCTAAGAGAAATTGATAAATTATATAATGAAAATAAAGAAAAATTGTCTTCGGAATTCAATAGGTTAAAGTCCATTGTTTCTGATTTGGATTTTTGAAAAACCGTATTGGAAAGCGATTATAGAAATGTTTTCTGCAAATATTCTGATATAGTAAAATTTGTTTCTGGACCAGAATGAATTTTAAAAATGTTACAAAATATTGATGTAAAAAAAGAAATAAAAAATAGATTGGATCAATATTTGAAATTAAAATCTGTAGAGCAGAAAAAAAAGTTGATGTCTTTAATTAAACTCCTTATCAACTTATATGTTTCTGGAGTTAAACCAGAAAATATGGTTTTAAGAAAACTACCAGTTATCCCACCTGATTTAAGACCGGTCGTACAATTAGATTGATGAAAATTCGCATCTTCAGATGTGAACTTGTATTATAGAAGAGTTTTGATGAGAAATTTAAGACTTAGAAAAATGATACAGGTTGGGATGCCCGATGTTGTAAAGAAAAATGAAATAAGGCTTTTACAGGAATCTGTAAATAATTTATTGGTTTGAGAAAGATGATGACCAGCTAGGTGAGGAGCTGGAGTTAAAGTTTTTAAATCTCTTTCGGACATGCTTTCTGGAAAAGAATGAATATTTAGAAAAAACCTACTTTGAAAGAGAGTGGATTATTCTGGAAGGTCTATTATTACAGTTTGACCAAATTTGAGATTGGATGAATGCGGTTTACCTATATCAATTGCAGTTACAATGTTTACTCCCTTTATTATATGAAAATTAATAGAGAAAAAAATCGTTTACACACCAAAACAGGCGGAAAAATTAATAAAAGAGGAGTCCCCAATAGCACTTAAATTTTTGGAAGAAGTAATAAAAGATAAGTATGTACTTTTAAACCGTGCTCCTACACTTCATAGACTTTCAATAGAAGCTTTCAAAATAAAACTAATGCCATGAAAAACCATTAGAATTCATCCATTAGTTTGTTCAGCATTTAACGCTGATTTTGACTGAGATCAAATGGCAGTACATCTTCCATTATCAGATGAAGCTCAAAAAGAGGCTAGAGAATTTATTGCGGCAGATAAAAATATATTAAGGCCATGATCTTGAGAACCTACCATTACCCATTCTCAAGATATGGTATTGTGAGTATATTATTTGACAGATTTTTTCAACAAAAAATATCCAGACTACAATACCGAAGAAGAACGAGAACATAAAACACCAGTAGTTTGATACTTTGAATCTATGGATAGCGTTTTGAAATCATTTAAAAATGGAGACATACATGAGAAAGATAAAATAGTGGTAAAATTTAATGGAGAATCTCTAAAAACTACCGTTGGTAGAGTTATTTTTAATTCTGTGTTACCAGAAAAAGTACAGTTTGAAAATCGTACCCACAAGAAAAAAGAACTTAAAAACTTACTTAGTAGGATATTTGATACCTATGATATGGCTACTACTGTACAAGTGGCAGATGATATCAAAGATTTGTGATTTCATTATGCTACAGTTGCTGCAAATTCTATAAATATTGCAGATATGAGAGTTCCAAAAGAAAAGGAAAATATCATCAAACAATGAGAAGAAAATGCAAATAATATATATAAATATTTTTTCAAGTGATTTTTTTCTGAATCAGAGAAGCATAGATTGATTGTGGAAATTTGGACTAAGGTTAAAATTGATGTTGAACAGCATTTAAAAAATATTATTTGACCTGGAAATGATCTTTATAGTATGGTTGATTCTGGAGCAAGATGATCTCAAATTCACATGACACAAATTTCTGGTATGAAATGACTTGTGGTTAATCCAAAATGAGAAATTATAGAACTCCCTATCAAGTGAAGCTTTGTTGAATGATTAAAACCTACAGAATATTTTATTTCTGCTCACTCATGAAGAAAGGGGAAAGCAGATACTGCACTTAGAACAGCAGAATCTTGATATCTTACTAGAAAACTTTGTGATGCTTCTCAAGAAGTTGTTATAAGATCAGAAGACTGTAAAACAGACAAAAAAATTCTTATTACAAAAGAAGAATCGGAACTAAAGTGAGAAGATTTTTTTGAAAACATATATTGAAGAGTTTTAGCACAAGATATTACAGACCTAAAATGAACGATAATATTAAAAAAATGAGATTTATTGGATAAAGAGAATATATCTTTACTAAAAAAGTTAGAAATTGCTGAAATATATTACAAATCTCCTCTGATTTGTATGGAGCCAAGTGGTGTCTGTCAAAAATGTTATGGTATGGATCTTGCTACTAGAAAGTTGGTTGATATATGAGTCCCAGTTTGAATAATTGCAGCTCAGTCTATATGAGAACCTGCTACTCAATTAACTATGAAAACATTTCACCATGGTTGAGTAGCATGAGGAGCAGATATGTCACAGGGTATTGATAGAGTTACACAGCTTTTTGAGGTAAGACCACCAAAAAAATCGGCAGTAGTTGCTCCATTTGATTGAATTGTATCTTTTTCTGAAAAAGGAGCGGACAACTATATTAATATAGCATCTGATTATCAAAAAAAATCTTACATATTAAAGGACAATTATAAATTCACTGTTAAAAAATGAGATATTATAAAAAAATGATGAGAATATGCTAGCAAGGGATCCAGTAAGTTAAAGGTTCAAGAAGAGTGAACAGTATTAGAAATCAAAAAAGATTCAATGAGTTTTGGTATCAAAGAGTCATTTAAGAAGTCCTATAAATGATTGGTCCTTCTTTGTAAAGAATGAGATTATGTTTATAAGTGACAACTATTAACAAATTGACCACTAGATGTTAACGAATACAAAGATATCGTATGAGATTTGGAAGCTCAAAAATACATAATAAAAGAAGTACAGAAAGTTTATGCTGATCAATGACAATGACTTAATGATAAGCATACAGAAGTAGTCGTGAAACAATTGTTTTCAAAAGTGTTTATAGAAAGACCAGGTGATTCTGGATTTATACCGTGAACTCATGTAAAATATGAGGATTTTGTTAAAATGAATAATGAATTGGAATCTCAATGAAAATTACCAGCTGAATGAAGGAGATTAGCCTTGGGTCTCACAAGCATCGCAAAATGAACAGATTCTTGGTTATCTGCTGCATCTTTCCAAGAAACAATTAGGGTAATGGTCGGTGCATCTTTGAGATGAGCAATAGATAATTTATCAGATCTAAAGTCTAATGTGATAATTTGAAGGCTATTGCCTGTAGGTGAAATATATAAAAAAGAACATTGATATGAATAAATGGGAATTTTAATTTCTATTTAAATATTATAAGCTCAAGTATTTAATCTTGACAACAAAACTTGAATTAGTATAAGATAACTCATTGTTTTGATTTATAAATTAATGAATAATTATGGCTCATAAAAAAGCAGCGTGATCCGCAAAAAACCTTAGAGACTCAAAACCAAAGTATAGATGAGTAAAGGTATTTTGATGACAAAATGTTCTTGCATGAAACATTATTTTAAGACAAAAATGAACTAAATATCAAGTTGGTAAAAATACATATATGTGAAAAGATTTTTCTATTCATGCAGCTATTGATGGAGTGGTTGAGTTTTCAAAAGCTAATATTTCTAAATTTGATGGAAGAAAATATCTCAAAACATTTGTAAATGTTGTTTCATCAAGTTTTATTGAAAAAAATAAATGATTAGAAAAAAGAGAAATCAAAAAAGATATCAAAAAAGAAACTAAAAAAGAGACAAAGGATCAAGCTGTTATCAAAAAAGAAACCACAAAGAGGCCAACTATTACAAAAAAACCATCGATCACCACTCCAAAAGTAGTCAAAAAAACAGATGTTGCTAAAAAGACAGTTAGTACCAAGAAAGTAGCTAGCACCAAAAAAGTAACTACCACCAAAAAAGCAGATACTAAAAAAGTAGCTAGTACCCAAAAAACAAATACTGCTAAAAAAACAATTAGTACCAAGAAAGCAACTACCACAAAAAAACCAACTACCAAAAAGCTAAGCAAATAGATATATTTATTTTTTTTAGTTAAATTTAAATGGCAGGAATTAGTCCTAAAAAAAAGATTACAAAGAGCGTTAGAAATACAAGACATTCAACACGGGAAAGATTGCAGTTAAAAAAGTTATCAAACAAATATTCTGTGTCGAAATGTAATAATTGTGGTAAACCCAAACTATCACATAGAGTGTGTCCTCATTGTTGATACTACAAAGGTAAACAAGTTATTACAATCAAAACCAAAAGTAAAGATACAGTAGTTGATGCTTAAAAGTTTAACAATTAAAGCAAACTTTAAAACATGAAGGTTTGAAATAGAATAAATGCAAGAAAAATAGTGTTGAGTTATTTTTATCAACGCTGTTTTTTTATTAATTTAGAAAAACAAATAAATTTAATATCTAGTGATATTTTATTTGTGGAGAATATTTTTATGTCTCAATGAGAACTATTTGATAAAGCAAAAAAAGAATTAGAGCAAAAGATTAGATCAAAAATGCAGATAGATGAGGACGAGGACTTAGAATATTTTATAAATATATTTTTTAATAAACGAGATGTGGAAAATATAGATATGGATTATGTTTTTAAGGTTTGATCAGTATTTGAAAAGTATTATCAAAAAGTAGTATCTCAGGTTAATTCCCACACACAAAGTTTTTCTTTTCCGGAAATGAATACAATGAATCAAGCTCTCTTTGTCCTTTGATATATAGAGCGAAAAGTTTTGGAAACTCCCAAAGAAATATTATTGAACGAGTTAATAGAATTGTCCAAAAGATATGATGATGGATGATCCCCGAAGTTAATAAATTGAATTATGCATAATATAGTTAATGGTTAGTTTATAAAGTTAAAAGTTATAAAGAACTTTGCAAACTTTACAAAAACATTCTTCCCTCGGGGGAAGCTGAGCGCGAAGCTAGATGGGGGTAAAACCCCCACCTATCCCCGCACCGTAGTCCTACGGTGCAGGGGAGAGCATCCTCCCCCAAGGGAGGGACTACTAGCTTTAAGAACTTGAAAAATCTGTCTATTGACAGCCTGCCTGCCGGCAAAGGCAGGGATAAACTGTTTTTTATCCTTTTAAAATATAAAAAATGAAAAATTTCCTTATTTTATTATTGCTATTAGTTGTAGCCTGATTTGTGTTTTTATTTTTGGAGCCAGAACACGATTTATCTCAAAAAGTTTTCGGGTACTTGAATATTACAGTAAGTAAAAATGTTGAAGTAGAAGTTGATTTAACAGACTGTATAAGTTATTTTGATGGATGTAATACTTGCATGGTAGAGGACTGAGAAATTAAGTGATGTACAAGAATGTTTTGTGATACTACAGAAGAACCAAGATGCTTGGAATACGAATGGACATGAATGGATTTGACAGATTGTGTAAGTTATTTTGATGGCTGTAATACTTGTACAGTAGAAAATGGAAGACCATCTGCATGTACATTAATGTATTGTGCAACTCCATCAGAGCCTAAATGTTTGCAAAAGGTATGAGAGGAAGATGAAATAGATTTAACAAATTGTTTATCTTATTTTGATGGCTGTAATACTTGTGAAGTAAAAAATGGAGAAATATCATTATGTACGGAGATTTCTTGTGAAGAATATCAAGAAGCAAAATGTACACAATATGTTTCAGATGTTATTAGTTCAGAAGATGAAATAGATACTAGTTCTGTAGAAGCAGAAATAGACTTACCAGAAGATGTAGATCCATTAGAGTCTGAAACTGTAGAAGAGTTGATTGAATAATAGGAATATAGCTAAACTTATAATTTTTATACAAAATATTTTATATAAGTTTTTAGATAAAATAGTTTTCTTGATTACATATGGTAAAAAAAATATTTTCTTACATCATATCTCCAATTTTACTTATTACTACTAGCTTTTCGTTCACAAGCGCTTATCTTTTTTGAATTAAATCATTTGATAACACGATCGACAATATCCAGAAAATAGAGTCAAAACATAAATTTAATTTCCCTATAGTTGCTTTTATTTTTGACCCTCGAGATGAGTGACAAATGTTAGATATACTAAACAATTTAAGTGATAAATTTGGGGCAAATAAAATATATCATATCACACTATCTCCAAACAATTATTCTGCCAAACAAGTTGCAGATTGAAAATTTGATAATCAATATACAATTTTTTTTCAGCTGATAAAAAGGAACAACTTAAAGGTAATTTTTAGAACAATGCATGAGATGAATGGGTGATGGTATCCTCGATGATCCAATCCAGATACTTTCAAAGAAGCACGAATTCATGTCCGAAATTTATCTAGAAAATTATGATTGGATCAAAATAATATTCTTTTTGATATGTCCGTAAATCATCGAGATATGCCCACAAAATCCACACCATCGCAAACAGCTTCTTTGATTACATGTGATCAAAAAAGTAAGTTTACAGAAATAAAACATCAGATTTTTGTTTCAACAGGTAGAAAAACTGAGATTATAGAAAAAAAAGTTCCAATAGCTCAAAGTCAACTTGATAAGTTATTAAATAGACCAATCAAATATAATATTATAAAAGATACTGTTCAAATAGAATATCCCATTTATAAAGTAGAAACAGAAAAACAACAAAATTGTTATACTTTTGAAGATTATTATCCGGGAAATAAATATGTAGATATTCTTTGAGTGACTTTTTATAACCGATGAAAAGCTTCGTACAATAGACATCGATTGTTACCAGAACAAATACTAAATGATAAGGATTGGGATACTCTAAAAAGATTAAAATCTTTCAAAAAACCTATTTTTATAGATGAGGTTGCTACTACAGCTGTTCGATATCCTTGAGCATACAATCAGGAGCTTTCCAGACAATCGTATAGAAATGATTATGATCTAAAAAATCAACGACTAGTTTCATTAAAAGACTTCATGTTGAAAACACCAGAAATACTGGGTATGATTTACTTCAATATCGATTATACATACTGATTGACTCATTGGATGATATGAGAAGCAGATCGAGCAATTATCAATTTAAATAGCAATAAATTTTATTCAGCTACCTGTGATCTTTACAATCACCAGTCTAATAATAAAAAATTGTTAAATTTATTTAATAGTAAAAAAGATTTAGACCCCTCTGTTGATCAAAATGCTAGGTTATTGGCCGATTTGTTGATAGAAAAGTTTGGAGTAGAGGAGTCTATAAAAAGAATAGAAATAATATCACTTAAAAGCAAGAGTGTTGCTTTAAATAATTTATTAGGTGATGTTTTACATTTATTAAAAATAGCATGAAAAGGACAAAAATAATCTCTACAATAATTGAGAATTATCAAGTATGATAATAATTTTTTAAGCAAAAAGCTATAAGAAATTATCTTGCGGTTTTTTGAAGTTTAAAATAATTTAAGAATTCTTTACGGAATACAAGGTTTGATTATGTTTAATGAGAAGTTAATGCTTGATAAGCATGTTCTCTACACTTTATTAGAATATATTTTGGATAAAAATTTTAGTATCAAAAAAATCGGAAGATGGGGGATTCGAACCCCCGTTACCTTGCGGTAAACACCGTTTCCAACGGTGCGCATTCAACCGCTCTGCCAACCTTCCAATTTGTTTGTTATTTATTGTTTTCTTTTTTGTTATCAATAGAATTTACGATTCTTGATATAGTTTGTGGAGTGTATTTTCTTTCATGTAATAATATCGTATCTCCATCCTTCATTTGATTAACTTTTTCATCACTAGGACTTGATTTTCGATCAAGCAAGTCGGTATTCATATGTCGAAACATAGGTTTTTGGTAATTTAATGAGTCTAATAGATTGTTTATCTCATCTATATCTTTTTTTATCGGGGGATTACCATAAGGATATCTAATATACTTCTTCTCCCATCTGATTCATGCCTCTTTGTAAATAGAGCTTATTATTGAATCAGATTGTAGTATTTGATATTTTATTTCTTCTAAATTTAAATTTTGGAAGTTTGGATGAGAATAACTATGATTTCATATATGATGTCACATTTTCAATATTTTTATAAGATCTCATTTTGTTTTTTGATTTATTCATCTTGTTACAACAAAAAATATTCATTGATATCATAGTGAATCTAATGTTTTTGCTATTTCGTTTGCATAAATGCTAGGTCAATCATCTATAGTAAAAAGCACATTATTTCTAATAAGTTTTTTGCTTGTATCTATTGTAAGTTCTTTTTGTGATTTTATTTTTGAAAAAGTCTTATCAAAAAATTGGCCTTTACAGCATCAAGAGTATGTGAGACCTCATAAAAGAGCTAATCCTGCCAAATATTTATTCATAACTTTTTTAAAAAATAAATATTGAATTTATTTATTTAATGAGAGTGACTTGATGAATTACTTGTCAACAAAAAATCACTATTTTGGGTTAATAATGTTTTGTTTTTATTGATTGTTTGTAATTAGCTTAGTCCTGGAATACCTCCACCAGCCATCATACTAGCCATATCATTTGGATCAAATCCAAGGATTTCTTTTGTTTTTTCTGCTACTATTTCTTGAGCTTTGTTTTGTGCTTTTTGAAAAGTTTTTACTATCAATTCTTCTAATTCTGTTTTTTTCTCTGGAGATAATAGAGACCGATCATTGATACTAACATCTCTTAATTTCATTTCTCAACTTATATCTACTACCAGAGCTCATTCTTGTTCTTCTCAATCTAACATATATTTTCATTCTTTAGCTCTAATTACTAAATTTTGTAAAGCTTTTTGAAGAGCTTTGTACTTGTCATACATTTTTTTCATTTCTCCAACTTTTCCAAACATTTTTGCTTATTTATAATCTAAAAAACAACAAAACCATAGTTTCATCATGAAACACACTTAAAAATATTATTAATGATTAAAAGTTTTTTTTCAAGAAGATTAGAGTCTTTTTATTCGTATAACAAAGAATAGTTGGTTCAAGCATAAGTTAGTATAGGGAATGGTCGTGGTCATTTTTATATTAACAATTATAAACTATTACCATATTCCAAAAAATTTTTACAATCCCTCTATCCCACTTTTTTTCAACCTATTTTTGAGACTTTGTGCATCAAACTCTAAATTTTCCATTATATAGTCATCCAAGATCGTAGAAAGTTTATTGTATTTCGGTGTGATAAATTTCAGATTTTTATCTCAAAAAACTTTTCTGATAAGATATTCATACTTAAAATTTAGCCCATCAAAAATAAAAATTAAATTTTTTATGTTTCAAAAAGTACTAGACTCCAATTTATCTAATCTATTCAAAATAAAAATCTGGAATTCTAATCCATCTGCTTGTAATAACTCACCAAGTCTAAGAACTTCAATCAACATCGATCAAGTCGTAATGATTGCAAAATTTCAACCTTCAAAACCGTACTCCTCCAACGAAACCATATCTGTATTATCATAAATATCCCGTAAATTTTCTGGTAAATCAAAATTATTTATTCTGAAATACTTTTTCCCAGATGAATCTAAGTTTGACAAAAATGATGATAAATCAAATGGCTCATATATTTCTATTCATAAAGCTACTAATTGTAATATGCCTACTTGAGATATTCATATTTTTTTACTAAATCCTATACTACCAAAATTCAAATCTAAAATAGAGTATTCTGTTATATCTTTTAAATAATCTATCACATTATCTAGTAGTAAATGACCTAAGATAAATAATGTTTTTTTCTTTTGATTTATTATTTTAAAATCTGTAAAAGATTTAATATGCACAAAATTTTCTAATTTTCAAAAATCAAAATCTGAAACTATCTGTTCAAATCCTTTAACCATTTTTTCAAAATTTTCTCAATTTTTAATAAATTCTATCAAGTTAATCGTTTCCATCACACAAGAAAGTTGAAAGTTAAAAGTTAAGTACCACCCGCCCCGTAGGACTACGGGGCAGGTAGTAGGGGTTGTGGCTATTTCTCTATAAATGAATATCCAATCAAAAATTTTCCAACCTCAGAGAAAACTTTTCAAGCTGTTTGTGCTCACCAAATTGTGGCTCTAGGCCTACGAACTTGGACAATTACAACATATTCTGGATTTTCTTTTGTTACCAATCCTATAAATGAGGTGTTTGTCCAGCCTAAACCTTGCATATATTTTCATCTAAATGATATTTGAGAAGTTCAACTTTTTCCTCAAAGAGTAAATCACTCTACTCTCATCATTTTTACATAGTCAGGATTGGTTTCCATAATCATAAATAGGGCTTCTTTGATTTCCTCAGCAGTTTCTGGTTTAAAAATCTGTCTCAATATTTGAGTTTTATTTTCATGATATTTTCAAGTTTGTTTGTCATAGGTTCATGCGATTATAGTCGGTTTAATATAGTGACCACCATTTACAATAGCACTATAAGCTGCTGCTAGTTGAATTGGAGTACTTAATAATCCCTGTCAAAATGAGTTATTCAAAAATCTTGCCATTGAAACCACAGTAACCAAGTCCATAGAACCAGGATCTTCTCATGCCAACTCTATGTTTGTCATTTGACCAAAATTTAATTTATTTAGATAATTATAAAAATTATTTTTCCCCACTGCTTGTACAATTCTCACCATTCATATATTACAAGAATAGGTAAATGCATTCATAAAAGACTTGTCTCACATACAGTTTTTATTATCAGCATTTTTTATAGTATAAGGTCAAACTTTCACCTCCCCAGGATCGTGATAAAAGTCATACAAACGAATTTCATCCGTATCCAAACCGATTGCTACAGTAAATGCTTTAAAAATACTTCCAGGTTCGTAAGCCATGGCTATGTTTTTATCAACAAAAACCTGTGGGCCATAAATATTTTTTGTTACATATTTTTTAAGCTCAATATTAACCCTTTCTTTTGTGGTAGCTAATTTAGTCTCTCATCAGCTTATAATATAAATCGGAACATCCATATAAGTATCATTATCCACAATAAACGATTCATCAATTCCCAAAGGTTTGAGCATATACACATCGTTGTAATTATTTGGATCAAATGAGGGGTAGTTGATAGAGGCTTTTATTTGACCATTATTTGGATCATAAATAAGAATACTCACAGAGTCAGCTTGCAAACTTTCCTGTCGTTTTTTTGCCATCAACTCTACTTCTTTTTGAATTCATATATCTATAGTTAAATAGACATCATTCCCATTGATTACATCCTCTATTTCAAATTCATTTGCTCCAACTCATCCAATCCAAGCTGAGGCACGACCAATTATTTTTCAATCTTTTCAACGCAACATATCATCAAAATATTGTTCTATTCCATAAAAGGAAACTCAATTTTTATCAACATACCCCAACACATTGGACAAAAAAGACCCATAAGGGTAATATCTTTTTACAAAAGGTTCTAATCCTAGTCCATGCAATATTGGAATTCTATCCCTCGTTGTTTCATTATAATGCTTTATTTTCAAATCTTTAACCATTTGTGCTACTACCGGATTTACATCAGACAGTAGTTTAATATATCTATATTCTTGTTGGTAAAAATTTTTATCAAAATCAGGATAATTGTTCAAATAATCATATTTAGCTAAAAGTTTTTTTAATGGAGCTCATTCTCTAGAAACATTTGCAATTTTGGTGGGCACTATATAAACATAGTTATTATACTTTATATTTATATATTTCAACCCCAATCATTCCAATTCAGCCAGAAAATTTTTGTTAGAAAAAAATCAAATATAGTTTTCTTTTTTTATCCCTACTTGAATCCTTTTGTCCAAAGCTCATCTTATCAAAGTTTCGGCTGTTCAAGTATTAAATCCAGATAATATAGCTTCTGTTTGTTCATAAAATCCTGTCCAATCATAGCTATCATATCCATCGCTCATTATTCCGCTTCCCATATAAAAGAATTCAGGAGTTTTTGGCAAAAGATCTTTTTTTGCAAAAATTTCAAGATTTTTGATACAATCTATTTTTTCTACTTTTTCCATACCATTTATTTCACATAGATGTGTGTAAGCTATCGGCCAAAATAGCTCAATAAAGCGTTCTTTATCTCAAATATATTTTGGATCTATAAAAACATTGTATATAGAGATGTTTTCAGTCAACTTTACTTCATTATGAGATTTGTCGTAAGCTAAAATATCCCCCCTTTCTGCTTTTAAAAAAGATTGACTCATGTGTTGTCTATTTAAAATATCATCATATTTTTTGTGATGAATAATTTGAACAAAAAAAAGTCTAATAAGAAGTACAAGAAATAAAAACAGAAATATCAAAAAAATATAAAATTCCGCAGTTCAATAGAAATCTTTTAATTTTTTATTGTATTTAAATTTATTTGTTATAAAAATTTTTAACATAAAAAAATATTGAATAAACACAAAAAATTTAACAAAATGATTTAAGTTTTCAATACTTAATCAGGGGTTTGTATTTCAAACTATCTTATCCATAATACTTTTCACACTATTGTTTTTGATACCAACTATTATCAACCCCTAGCCAAAGCTTCAAAATGATATTTTAAAGGCTTGATTTTTGTTTTCATATCATTATACTGCTTTTTGTCAGGAGAAAATCTCAACCCTCCCTCCCCTCGTTTGTTTTGGTTAAAATGTTAATGTTATTAAAGAGATTTTCTACCTGATCATATAAAAAGCCGAGCTATATTAGTTCGGCTTTATTTTGTTATTTATAAGTATTTATTATAAGTGGTTTTATTTTTTTATTACTGCCTCAATTGCTGCAAAACCTCCTTTATCTTTTTCATTTATTAAAATAAATAGCTCATCTCCAGGTTTCCCCTTAAAGAATGTAACAGCAGCTTGGTTCAAAAAATATGTTTTTCCATCATCTGTCACGGCAGTAAACTTGTTTTCATCTGTCATACTAAGAATAGCTCTAACATGCTTTCTTTCCACAGGATTAATTAATTTATAAACAAATTGGCCATTATCTAGGATTTTTAATTTTAAAATATCTCATGGCACCAATTTTGTTTTACTAGAATAGTTTAATGGAACTGGATATTTTTTTTGATCTGCTCATACCATAAAATATCCATCAAATTTTCATTCTACTACCTGTACATTATCTTCTTTATATGATTTCAAATCTGTTGCACCGATAGTTTCTTCCAACTCTTTGTCATTTAAAGAATTTTGATCTTTTGGATCAAATTTTGATAATTTATTTAATATAATTTTAATTCTCTTTAAGTCAGTTTCTATACCAGAAATAGTGTTTTTTACAAATTGAATCATTTGTCTGTGTTTTTCAATCAGTTCATCAGTTGATATACTCACAGGATTTTTTTTTGTTTCAGTCATTTTTTTTTGTTTTAAAGATAAATTTTTGTTACTTTATTATAGCAAGAATTTTTTATTTTGCAAATTTTTTTACTATTTTTCTTATTTTCTTTTAAAATACTACTTGCGATTTTGGTATATTTTGTTATAAGATATGATATTATTCGGTAATTCATACATAAAACAATAGTGGACCCGGTCGTTTAGTGGATAAGACACAATCCTGCGAAGATTGTAACCCAGGTTCAACTCCTGGTCGGGTCAAATATTAAGAATAGCTAAATTCATTCACCTCTTACAATGAATTGAGATACAAACACTCATTTCCAGCAACAGATTTGCTGGCAATAGTAACAACCTTTGTGGTATTCCAAAAAAAACAAAAAAAAGTGTTGAGCTTAGATTATTTTTATCAAAAAAAGTTCTTCAAAATTTGACAGGATTTTTTTTTTGATTATAATTTACATGTGCCAAACTTTATATTCAATATACAAATGTCTGTTTATAGCAAAGCAATAGAAGAATTTCAAGCACTTAATTCTCAATTGAAAAAAGAGAAACTTCTTTCTTTGCTAAGAAAATTTGAAACTTTGGATGAGATATTTGTAAAACTAATTAATTCCGTAAGTAGCAAAAATTATACGGATAGGATATTAGTTTGAATTTATAAAGTACTGGTATCTAGCTTGGAAAAAATCGAGCAAATGGATCTACAAAAGTGATTGGATGAACTCCAGAGCTTATTCTTGGTATTAGAGAAAATACAACAAGCAGAGGCTTTAGATCGTCAACAAGAATGAGATCCAGAATTATGGCTAGAACAAATTTTATCTACTAATTTTTAAAAAATGAATATAAATCAGTTAAATCAGAATGAATATGTTGATAAATCAAAGGAGTGAACTAAAAATATAGAAGATGTTGCAAATAAGGCGGAAGATATGCTTGAGAAAGGATTGTGAGAAGAACCAGATAGAAGTACTTTTGTAAATATTGTTAAAACAAGAATTCCTCAATTAGCAGAAAATATAACCAAGGAATCTAAAAATATTGAAGCAATAGAAACAAAAGAAATAGAAGCTAAATCATGAGCAAAGGCAGAAACATTAGGAGAGTCTCCAGATAATACATATGCATAAATAAATTTTATACTAAATAAAAAAACTCTAAAAATTTTTAGAGTTTTTTTTGTTATTTTTAACTTAAAATTTTAGTACTCTTCACATTTTCTGATATAATATCCGATAGGGTGATCACAAGATGGACATAATTCAGGTGGATTTTTTCCTTTGTGGGTGTAACCACATTCTGTACATACCCAAGTAATAACTTCTTCCTTATTCCAAATTGTTTCTTTTTCTAGTTGTTCATATAATTTTTTGTATCTTTCTTCATGATGTATTTCAGCAACTATGATGGATCTTATTCTTTTTGCAAACTCTGGATATCACTCTTCTTCTGCTACTCTTGCAAATTCTGGATAAAGGTCTGAATACTCTTCATGTTCTCATTCCATAGCTGTTTTTAGGTTTGTCATAGTGTCACCATATTTTACTGCTGCAGTACTAGGAACTTCTATCATGTCATCAGTTATTCATTCTTTTTCTTTTAATTCTTGTAACATAGTAAAAAATCGTTTTGAGTGTTGTCTTTCGTGTTCTGCTGTTTCCAAAAAAATGTTGGCGATTTGTATGTATCATTCTTTTTTTGCTACATTTGCATATAAAGTGTAACGATTTCTAGCTTGTGATTCTCATAAAAATCACTTAGTTAGATTTAATAAAGTTTGTTTCATTTTTTAATATTATTTGAAATATAAAATTCTATTTCCAACATTTTTTAACTTAAGAATTTCGATTACTATATCAATGTTAATTTAGAAGATTCGTGCAAAAGTGGAGAAAATATTAAATCCCACTACACTAGAGCAACTCCCTTTGTCCCGATAGATCTCGAACAAAGTGAGATCCCGATGTGTCGGGAGAGGACTTCACTTCCTTTCGAAAAAGGGAGACAGTTTTTTTGTTTCTACTACTTATGGTTTGCCCGCTAAGCAGGGGTGAATTTTGTTCATGATAAAATGTTGAAATGATAAAATGATAAAGTGTTGAAATGTTAAAATGATGAAATAATGTAGCCACGCAATTCTGCGGGGCTACAAAGGTGGTGATGGGAGTGTTATTATTCCATAAATACGAACTTCGCTCATGATAAAATGAAAAAAATTGTTGTCCTTCTGCGTCACCCCACAGTATTGTAGAGTGGGTTTGTTAAGTTATAAAGTGATTTATTATAATGGTGGCTATTTCTGTTGTCATACGGAACTATGATTTGTTTGAAAAAAATCCACCCTAACAATCTGCAATCAGATATAAGCTAAAAGCCGGGTGGATTTATCAATAGCTTTTCCATGACTTAATTTTTTTTTATTATTTGTAATGTTTTTGGGGGACTTATGATAGAAGTATTACCTTCTCTTATGAAAATTGGGTTTATTTCACAAATAAATGTGTAATGTTTCCCGTTTTTCATTTGGATTTCCCCAAAAACAAAGCTAACTCCCTCATTTGAGTATGATATCGCTGATATCACTTTGTCCAATATTCTATCTAAGTTAGTATAATTGGATTTTGTGTTGGAGAAAAAATAAAATTTTTTCTTATCTCGCTCTATCAGTTCAAATGATTCTACATTCCTACCTATAAGCTTTCTTTTCAAAGCTCCACTCACTACTGAGTAGTAGGTTTTTTTTTGTTTTTTCATGTTTTACCTCCTTTCTTTTATGTTTTTTGTTTGTACTTAGGAACTCCTCTTGTTTTTGTGCGTTCCTTTTTAATTTTTTCAATTTTTTTTAAAGTTCTAAGAGCTGATCTCGTAGCTCTTCTCCTTGCATTTGCTTTTCTCATAATTTACCTCCTTTCTGTTTTTATTGGTTATTTATTTTTATTCTTATTTTTTTTAACTGCATTGATAATTAAGTAGATAATTGGTAGTATTCCAACCGTATTGAATATAAAAATACAGATAAATCGTGCTAATTGGTTGTTTCTACCAGCTTTCCATAAAGCTATACCTTTTCGTATCATTTCCCATATTACTGCAATAATTATAAATCATAAAATAATCATATTAGCTAATAGTGTTTGAGTGTCTAAACTGGATGTTAGTGATGCATCTAAAGTCATTTTTTAAAGAATTAAAAGCTAAAGCTTAATTGAGTTCTTAGAGTTTGTAAAGTTCTTGCCTACCCCCCCTTATCCTACCACCCGGGTGCAATTGGATAGCTCCGCGAACAGCACCCGTGGTAGGAGAATGCAACTTTATAACTTTTAACTCACGAGGATTCTTCATCCAATTGTTTTCTCTATCTTTCATAATTTTATCAATAAGGGTTCTATGTCCTCTTCTACGGCCTTTTCATTCATTCACAATTGTATAGCAATGGATTTTATACCCATAGGTCTGTCGTTTCTCTTTAAAATATTTAGATATTTTTGATGAATAGGAGACATTCAGCCATCATCTATCTTACTATGAATCAAAAACCTTTTTCGTAAATCTTGAGTGAATTCTTTTTCGTTTTTTCATTCGGTTACAAAAAAATCTCTTATTTTAATACATAAATTGTGTATTTCTCTAGGCACAGAATCCACTTTACTGTAAATTTTTTCAATTACTGCTTGGTTTGTTGCTACTCAATATTTTTTTAAATATTTATCTATAATAATTTTCTTTTCCTCATCATTGTAGTCCATAAAATGAAAATCGTAAACAAACCTATTTTTAATCGGTTTGGAAAGTCATTCTCATTTGGTGGTAGCACCAATTAAGGTAAATTTATTCAAAGGTATTCTCACACTTCCTCATTCTGGCATTACCATATCTATCACAAAATCTTCCATAGCAATATACAAAACTTCTTCTACATTTGGCTTGAGTCTGTGAATTTCATCGATAAATAGAATATCTCATTCTTCCAAACTGTTTAAAATACTTACTATTTCAGCAGGTTTGTTGATAGCATAACCTGTCACTACTTTCATATTTACACCACTTTGCTTTGCAATGATATGAGCCATAGTAGTTTTTCCAAACCCACTAGGTCCACAAAACAAAATATGTCCCATACTTCCTTTTCTTTTTTTTGCACTATTTATAGCAGTTTGTAAAATTTTTTTTATATGTTCCTGTCATATAAAACTATCAAAACTATCAGGTCTAAGATTTTCTTGATTGTCTTGGACCACAGAATCTATATTTATCGTTTTTACCTTCACAAGGACCGTGTTAGTATCTAAAATTTCCAATATTTTTTATTTAAATTATAATACTTGTAATAAATAATATGCACTAGTTCATTGAATCGGCAGTATTTTATAGGTATCTCATCCATCAAATCTTATCGTTGCTTCTATTACATATCATCAATTACTTACTACAAAATTAATTGTTCCCAGCTCTTCATCACTTGCTAAATCAAATACATTCCCATACCACACAAAATTGTCAGCAAAATATGTGGATTCAGAAGATTTAACTATTTTATATCTAGTTCCAAAAGTTTCTATATATCATAGGTCAAATGATCACCTTTTTAGTAAATTTGAGTCCAAATATACATTTGATTTTAATTTACCATTTATTCCCGTACTAATAGATCCTTCTACTGTACTAATTATTTCATTTGCTATCCTGTCATTGTTCAAATTACTCAACATCTTATATTTTATGTTGAATTTGTACAAGAATAAAGCCACCTCATATCTACTAATAGGAGTATCAAAAGTGATAGCATCACTAGGAACAACTATCCCAAGCTCCTTTGCTTCATTGAAATAGTTTTGCCACCAAGGACTCACATTTTCATCTAGGTATTTTCATTGAAACATCCTAACTAGAGAAACCACAAAATGTGATTTATTTAATTTGCTATCAGGGACAAACTTTTTATTATTTCATTTCATAATTCATTTTTTACAAACATTTACTATATATTGCTGGTCTTCATTACTTAAATCCCCTATGTCTGTAAATTCACATTGATTAGGTAAAAAAGCCTCACTACCAGACAAGCCAAGCATAGTTGAAAATTTATCAAAAATTTTTGCCGCTGCTACTTTATTTAATGTATCAAATGGCCTGTAATCATTTGGATTTTTATGAATTGTTAGAGCATTGTCGTACATCCGATAAATTGCTTCCAAAAGTTCTGGATCTTTGTAAGGATCTATTCCTCAAACCAAAGTATCGAGATTTGCTATAACGGTTCAGCCATCCATTATTCCTACAGTATTTGGAGTAAGTACTTGTCATAATAAATTTAGTGCCATAGTTTTCAACTGAGGATTTGTTACTATACTTCTTAGTCTATGTACCATCAAAGCTATTTCATATCTTTCCAATCCCTTATCAAACTTATTTATATCTTCAATATTAGTTAATCCTATAAGTTTTCATTTAGTATAATATTGTTCTCGCCAAGGAATTTGTAGCTCATAAGACATCTTTCATTCAAACATTCTCAAAAGTACCGCCATAGCCTCCGCTTTTGTTAAATTATTGAGAGGCATATAATTTCAATTGGATCATTTAAATAATCATCGTTTACAAACATTAGCAATATGTGGTGCTAAGCTTGGATTAAATTTACTTGCATCTCAGAAATCACAACTAGAATTTTTTTCTATATCTGGATATCCCAAGGCAACATATGCTTGTCATATAATTTTACCAGCTTCTTCACGAGAAACTAAATCAAACATTCTATAGTCTTCTTTATTATCATACTTTGTTAATCAGTTTGCATACATCCAAGCTAAAGCCTCAGCAAATTCTGTTTCTAAATCTCTTGGTTCAGTATTTATCAAAACTGGGGTTTCTTGGACTGTTCATCAGGTGTTGGCTACTCAAGTATCAACTATCCCAGTATTTACATATCAACTTATATAAATAGTTTTTGTTCCAGTGTCTATCATAATTTGTGGTAAATTATTTCCTTCAAGATTTCCTCCAGTTTCTGCAAATACAAAGAATACAGATCACAGAAGAAAAATGCCGAGCGTCAGCAATTTTATTCGTTTTTTGTTTAACATTTTACAACAAAAAATAAGATAAATCAAAAATCACTAAATAATGTATATTTAAGATAGCTTTCATTTCAATACAAATTTTAAAGTTTTTTATTAAACTACTTGCAAAAAAATTATAAAAGAGTAAAAAGAAAAATGTAATCAAATTAAAAATTTATTTATTATCCTTACACGCTCTCGTTTTAATAGTTTATAAATTTTACTTACTCACAATGAAACTAATATTCGTTACTTGAGGAGTTATTTCAGGATTAGGAAAATGAATTACAGCAGCTTCTATTGGTAGAATTTTAAAATCTGCTGGATACAAAGTGACTATGGCAAAAATGGATCCATATTTACAAATAGATGCTGGGACTATGTCTCCATATGAACACGGAGAAGTTTTTGTAACCACTGACTGATTCGAAACAGACTTAGATTTGTGACACTATGAGAGGTTTATCAATGAAGAATTAACAAGAGATAGCAGTATGACCACCTGACAGATATATTACTCTGTGATGCAAAAGGAAAGGAGATGAGATTATTTATGAAAAACAGTACAGGTGATCCCACATGTTATCGATGAAATAAAAGATAGAGTTTATAAATTAGTAGAATGAAATGATGTAGCTATTATTGAAATATGATGAACAGTTTGAGACATAGAATGACCACATTTTATAGAAGCTATGAGACAACTTAGGCATGATTTATGAAAAGAAAATGTTTTATTTGTCCATGTAGCCCCTATTATTACAATATCCACTTCATGAGAAATGAAGACAAAAGCTATTCAGCATTCTATTATCAAACTTAGAGAGCTCGGTATTCAAGCAAATGTTTTAATTTGTAGGAGTCCAGTACCATTAGAAAATGGAATCAAAAAAAAATTATCCCTTTTTTGTGATTTAGAAGAGGATTGTATCATAGAAACAATTGATCAAAATATTTATCAAGTACCACTTTCTTTTCAAGAGCAATGATTGGATAAATATATTATTGAAAGAATGTTTGGAGAGAAAAAAAAAGCAGATATGTCATCTTGGGAAGCTACCGTAAATAAACTACTCAATCCTCAAAGAGAAATTACGATAGCCCTTGTTGGAAAATATACTCAATTAGATGATTCTTACCTTAGTGTGTTAGAATCTTTAAAACATGCTGGAGCTTTCTATGATACAAAAATAAAAATAGAACGAGTAGATTCAGAAAATTATGAGTCAGACTTTTGGAGTGATAGTTTTAGAAATCTAATAAATCAAAAGAATATTTTAGCAGTTGTGATCCCGTGTTGATTTGGCGATAGAGGGATAGAATGAATGATAAATATAGCTAATTTTTGTAGAGAAAAAAATGTTCCATTTTTATGATTATGTCTTGGACTCCAAATAGCAACAATAGCCTTTGCAAGAAATGTTTGTAATACTGTTGATGCAAATTCTAGTGAGTTCAAGCCAGATTGAAAAAATAGTGTGATAGATACTATGTTTTTACAAAAAAATCTTGAAAATAAATGACCAAATATGCGTCTATGATCTTATAATGCCATTTTAAAAACAGATACAAAGGTCCGAAATTTATACAAAGAGTTTAATCAAATTGATTTATCAAAAAATTTGGTTGTAGAAAGATATAGGCATAGGTTTGCAGTCAATCCAAAGTATCATGATATATTACAACAAAATTGACTTGTTATATCTTGAATTTCACCTGATGCACTAATTGTAGAATTTATTGAATTCCCAAATCACAAATATTATGTAGCAACACAAGCTCATCCAGAGTTCAAATCTAGGATCAACAAACCACATCCATTATTTCTTTGACTTATAAAATCAGTTATTAGTCAATAAATTTTATTTCAACAATTACCCTCCAAATGAGATTTCTTACTTGATTAAAGCCGACTTGATCACAATTACATCTTTGAAATTATTTTGGCTCTATCAAACAGATGATAGATTTAGCCAAGGCAAATCCAGATTCAGAATTTTTTTTATTTCTCGCAAATATGCATGGATTTACACAAATTCATAATCAAGAGGAAATGAAAAATAATTCAATGATGGCAATCAAGCTTTATTTAGCTTGTGGAGCCGATACAAAACAATTTGTGATTTACAATCCTGCAGATATCCCTGGTCATGCCCAACTAAACTGGATTTTGACTTGTATTACTCATATGTGATTTATGGAAAGAATGCATTCATACAAAGATGCTCTAAATAAATGAAAAGCAAAAGAAATTTGAGTTTGAGTTTTTTGTTATCCTATATTGATGGCGGCAGATATTTTATTATATGATGCAGATTTGGTCCCAGTGTGAAAAGATCAAAAACAACATGTAGAATACGCTAGAGATATTGCTCAAAAATTTAATAATACATTTGGAGAAACTTTTGTTTTACCAGAAGCAAAAATCAATCCAGAATTGTGACTTATAATTTGAACAGATGGTCGCAGTAAAATGTCAAAGTCTTACAACAACTATATCGGATTGCTAGATGATGAAGCCACTATTCTAAAAAAAATAAAACAGATTCCGACAGGCTCACAGACAGTAGAGGAGTCAAAAAATCCAGATGAATGTAATGTTTACAATCTTTGTAAACTATTTCTCACAGAAACAGAAGATAAAGAACTTAGGGCGAAATACCTAGCATGATGATTAAGTTATAAATATGCAAAGGAATATTTATTCGAAAAAATGATGGACTTTTTGCGTCCAATACAAGAAAAATACAATAAAATTTCTGATCAAGAAGTAAAAGATTTGTTAGCAAAAAATGCTAAATATGTAAACGAAATTTCTGAGAAAAAAATCAAAGATATTTATGATAAAGTAGGTTTTAACTTATAAATTACATCCTACTAAATCAGCTAGGTCTTCTAAGCTATGTAGACCAGATTTTATACTTCCATCAATAAACTCCCAAGCAGGTACTCCGGAAATTCATTTTTCTACACACACATTAGGATCTTCAGAACAATTGATATAATTTATATATTGAAAATCATCTCCAAATAGTTCTATTTGAGCTTTACAATATGGACATCCTGCCATACCGTACAATTTTATTCATTTAGAAGTCAAACACTTAGCTAAATTATCTTCTTTTACTGTATTGGTTTTTGAAGCTTGAGTATTAGAAATTTTTACATCTTCCACCTGTTTTTCTACTTGTTCTTCTACTTGTTCTTCTACTACTTCCTCTATTTTCTCTTCAATAATTTCTGTACTATCGTTATTTTCTTCTATATTTTCATAATCTTCCAAAATTTCTAATTCATCTGATACTAATTCTTCCTCATTATTGTCTATTAAATTCCAATCTTCATTAACAATCCCTTGATTCTTACATCCAAGTAAAACAACACTAAATCCAATCAAAATAAATAAAGTAATTTTTTTCATTTTTTCTAAATTTTATAGTATAAAAGTTTTGATATAAACTATTCTTAATCCTTTAATAAATTGTAGTTATTTCTTTCTTTTTTTTATCCACAATTTCTTAAAATAGGGGAGTGATAGAGTAGATAATACAAACCCAACTGTTGGTACTATGGAATTTATAAAAGGTTTTGGTAACTTGGCGACCAAAAAGAACAAAACTATGGTAATGTAAGTCATTATTGCAATCAAAAATCTTCTAGTCCAGCTGGTTTCCCATGCTTTGTCTAGCTCTACTTTTTGATTTCTTTGTTCTATTTTTAGTACTCTTTCCTCTAAATTTTGTGACATTTTGATTTAATTATATTTTATAAAATTATAACTTCTGGAATACGAACAAATGTTCATGCATAATTAATAAAAAGTTTGCTTCTTGAGATTTTTTTACCCAAAATCATGTTGCTTTACAATTATGTTGAACTTTAATAATATTTTCTTTAAGTTGAAATCATGCTTTTAAAAATCTATCCATGACTTTAAAAGCCATCGGTTGATAAAGTTTATTTCTCCTTGTGTCACCCATTAAAATTGCACAAAATTTTCATGGTTTCAAAACTCTAAAATATTCTTTTGCTGCAATTTCCATTTCATCACAAAATTTATCAATATCACGAATATTAGATAGGTCTTTTTCTATTTTTCATTCAGAATATTTTATAATATCTGAATATGGTGGATGAGTTAATATAAAGTCAATGCTCTCATTTTCCAAAAACTTTAAAGATCTTGTATCATTCAGTTTTAATTCTATTTTTGCATTAGTCTTGCATTCAAAGTCTAATGCTTTTTTTGTAATTTCCAAAGCATTGGGATTTATATCACAAGCAATAAGATTCCTATTTAATAATTTTGCTTCAATTGCTGTTGTTCATCATCAAATCATTGGGTCAAGTAGCAAATCTCATTCTTCAGAATATCTTAAAATTAAATTTCTCACAACTTCTGGCGACCAGTTTCAACGATATTTACTGTTATGTGTTGCCCATTTTCAACGACGAGAAAAAGATCGTACTGTGGATGTTTCTAATTCAAAATCTTTTGGATGTAGTATTTTAGTCATATGTGCAAAGTGTAAGATTTACAAGATTATTTTTTATAATAATTTTTATTTTGAAGTAGGAAGTCAAAGATAATCTAATGGTAAAGTCTCAAAAAAATAGGAACACTTTTGTGATTGAACATAGTTTAATACATCATTATATTTTTTCTTTTTAAACCATTCGCTTAAAACGTAACAATATTCAACATTTATTCCTAAAGGAGCTAATAACCTTGTGTATTGCATTTTTTTAAATCAACAAGTTTGGAGTTTTTCATCTACAGATCATCAAACTTGTTGAAATTTAATTTCTACAATAAACATCGTATTTTTTATAATAACATAAATTGCATTATCAGGCAATATTTGCGATGCAATATATTGTTTATAGTTTATTCCGTGAGGTTCCAAGAAATATTTATATAATTCCCATTTTTTGTAAGCTTGTGCAATTTTCTTACCACAAAAATAAATATCAAAACCTTTAACTTCATAGTTTTTCATTTGAGATATTAAGGTTAAAAAATCAACCTTTTTTTCAAAATGAAGTCAACTAATAGTGTTTCATCAACCAATTCATCATTTTTTCATAAAATTTATTTTAATAATTTAAAATAACAGTTTCTTCAACAGTTCATCTTTTTGAAGCATTAGAATTAATTGCTCTTTTTGCTAACACAATTTCCTTTCTATAATCTTTATAAAGTTCATTAATAAATGGAGTATTATGATTTGATAACATCACAAAACATCATTTTCTATCCAATGCTTTATATGTCTCAAAAAGCCTTATCTGTTCTTCTCTTCCAAATCAATCTTTATTATAGCTGGTAAAATTGGCGGTTTCTGTTAAAGGATCATATGGAGGATCAAGGTAAACAAAATCTCACTTTTCCACATATGTTAATATATTTTCAAAATCACTGTCTTTGATAGTTGTATTCCTTAATGCTTCGCTTGTAGCTATTAAGTTTTCTTTATCACATATTGTAGGATTTGTATATTTTCACATAGGAACATTATAAAATCATTTACTGTTTACTCTATGAAGTCAGTTAAATCCAGTTCTGTTGAGATAAATAAATCTTGCAGCTCTTTTTATTTCTGATAATTCATTAAAATCAGCTCTTCTGTCTAAAGCTCTTATTTTAAGATAAAAATCTTTATCATACGGATAATTTTCAAGTTCTTTTATCAATCAATGTACATCATTTTTTATAACATTATAAGTAATTATCATATCTTCATTTATATCAAAAAGATATGCAGGGAATGTCGTTCAAAATTTATTTCTTAAATCAAAAAACATTGCTCATCATCAAAGAAATGGTTCAAAATATCTATTAAAATATTTAGGATAAAACTTTTCTAATTGTGACAAAAGCTGCCTTTTGCCTCAAACTCGTTTTATAAAGGGCTTGTAATTAGTTGTCTTTGTCTTTTGAATTGTCGTCATTTATATCTATATACACACAATAAATCTATCAAAAATATTATCAAAACAATTATTATTTTCCATAGTATTTTTTTAACTTTATAATTTTATAAACCCGTCGCAGGCTTTCCAACTCCCTTATCCCTCAATCCATTCTACAAAAACATTGTAGTCATGTGCTAAATCTTTATCAAACTTGCTCTTTTTTTCTATATTGTTTGTAGCATAAATCACGCTCGTATGGTTTTTCCCACCAAAATAATCACCTATTCTTTCTAGTGTCCATCCAAAATGTGTTTTAGCCAAGTACATAAGCATTTGTCTTGCTACTGTGATTTCTTGTTTTCTACTGTCAGATTTTAGATCTGCCACTGAAACATTGTAGTATTGAGCGACCATTTCTACAATGTTGGAAAAATTCTTTTCACTTTTTTTATTTCATTCACTTATATTGCTCATATCTATAGTTTCTTGTTGTCCATATCATAAAGTTTCCAATGCAATTGTGACATCTTGTTCGCTCAAAGAGTTTCACATAAGTTTTTTTCTAGTAATCAAAATATTCAAGGCTCACTCTAATTCTCTCACATTTCAAACTACATATTTTGCTATCTTTTCCAAAAAATTATAATCTATTTCTTCTCATTTTTGTTCTAATTTTGATTGCAATATGGCAACTCTAGTTTCGTAGTCAGGAGCTTTTATATCTGCTACAAGTCCCAATCCAAATCTACTTTTTAGTCTTGGTTCAATATTTATTAGTTCTTTTGGGGGGCGATCTCCACTAATTATTACTTGTTTCTTGTTCATATGAAAATCATTGAATATATTGTGGAATATTTCTTGTGTTTTGTCTTTCCCAGATAAGAATTGAACATCGTCCAAAAGTAAAACATCTATACTATTGAATTTGGACAAAAGGGTATTCAATTTATTTTTTTTCAAAGACTCCACAATTTCATCAATCAACTTACTTGTTGGTAAATATATTACATTTTTTTCTGGATCGTCTTGCATAATTTTATTTCCGATTGCTTGCATTAAGTGAGTTTTTCCTAGTCCCACATTACCATATAAAAACAAAGGATTGTATGCTGTTCAAGGATTTTCAGAAACTGCTTTCGCAGCAGAAAAAGCAAAATTATTATTTGCTCACACTACAAAATTTTCAAAATTATAAATCGGATCAAATAATATCCCGAAAAATTCATACAATTTGTTTTTTATTTTTGGTTCTATAGTGTGTTCTTTTTTATTTTCCTTTAATTGTAAAAGTTTTTTCAAGTCAGCAGTCAATTCATTATCGTTTGAAAACGGAGTATAAATTACGAATTCCGTGTCAAATTGAGAGTTGTAAATTTCCTTTATTGTCTCTTTTATTTGTTTCCCCAAAAACTTTTTCACCTGACTCATAGCAAATTCATTTGCTAGTCATACATATACTTTTTGCTCTTTTTCATCAATACTGATTATCCCTGCTTTTTGTAAAAATGTGAAAATCTTTTTTGGGTCTATTTGTTTTGCTAGATGTAATATCACATCCTCCCAAATCCCCAAAAGAAATTCTTTCTTCTCTTTGTCGTATGAATTTACAATGTCTATTAACACTTTGATCTCGGTTAAAAGTTAAAAATAGTGAGTTTATAAAGTTACAAGTGATAAGTTGAAAGTTGCAAGTTATAAAGTTGCAAGTTTATAAAGTTGAAAGTTGCAAGTTAATTAATACTTTACAAACTTTAAGAACTTTACAAACTCCTAATTCACAGTATAAAAATTTCATATCCAATAACAAACAAATTTTATTCTTATTTCTAATAATTTTTTTAAAATATATTTCTTATGCCCCGACCTTTTTAGCTTTTACAAAAGCTAAACAGTATTTTACAATTTTATTTACTTTCTTCCTTTAAAAATTACTCACATTTTTTTAAGTTTAACATTTGAATATACACAAAACACAAAACAAATTTCAAGAGCATTTTTACAAAATATCAATTATTTTTAAAAATTGATCACATCTATCATAAACATTTTCAAACATATCGAAACTTGCCGATCATGGAGAAAATAAAATATTTTTAATTCAAAGATTTTTTGCTTTACTAATCGCATAGTGAACAGCCTCTCTCAAGCTTTCAAATATTTGATAGTCAATATTTTTTTCTTTCAAAATTACTTCAAATTTTTTAGCAGTTTGTCATATCAAACACGCAAATCAAACTTTTTTTTCCAATTCATTCGCGAGCCAAGTGTAATCATCTCATTTATCATAACCTCCCGCTATTAATGTTATTTTTTCGTTAAAACTATTTAGGGCAACATTTAATGCTTGTGAAGATGTACATATTCAGTCATCGTAAATTTTAATTCATCAAAACTCTTTCACCATTTTAATTCTATGATCTAGTGGTTCAATATTTTTAGCCACTTCCCAAAAAATTTCTTCATTCCATTTCAAATTGTTTTTTTCAAAATATTTTTTTATTATTTTCAAACTTGCATTCCAATTTCATTCGTTATGTTTTCATAAAAAGTTGGTTTTATTCAAATCAAAATCTTGTTGGAATTCTTCTATCTTTGCTTTTGTAGTCCTATTTTTTTTATAAAGATTAATATTATCTTTATCCATTATAGCATAGTTTTTGGTAAAGTCTACAATGTTAAATTTACTATCAAAATATTCTTGCAAATCCTTATGCCAATCCAAGTGATCTACTCATAAATTTGTGATTATACTGTAATCAAAATTAAAATTATTTAAATTGTACAACATAAAAGATGAAGTTTCCAAAATGATTAGATTTTTGTTTTCATTTTTTCAAGAAATAATTTCATATAGGGTTTCGGATAGGGGAGTTCAAAAGTTTCAAGCCAAATAAACATTTGTTTTTATATGTAATTTTTCAAAAATTCATTTAAATAGGTTGTAAATTATGTGTACTGATGTGGATTTTCAATTAGTTCATGTTACTCAAATTATTTCTAAACTATCGCTTAATCCCAAATTTTTTACCACATCTCATAAGAAATTTAATTCAGAAAAAATTTTGTTTTTATATTTCAAATATAGTTTATGGTTTTGTTTTATTCAAGGAGATACGATTATTTTTTCTGATTTTGATAAAATTTCATCATTTCGATCTTGATCATCCATGATAAAGTTCTCCAAACTTAATTTGTCCAATAATTTTTTTAAACTACTTCCAACTTTTCATTTTCCAAAAACTACAAACATGGTTAAGGTAAGAGGTTAAACAGTTTATAAAGTTCATAAAGCCTGCCCCGCAGTACTGCGGGGCAGACAGGTTTGCAAAGTTCATAAAGTTCTTAATATAAAGTATTCATTAACTTTCAACTTTATAACTTTCAACTTTATGAACTGATGTACATACAACACTATAATAAAAAAAACTTTTATTGCAAAAGAATCAATTAACTATATATTAGTTTCTGATTTTTTTATTTTTTTAAAAAAATAATGGGGAAAATATGATTTTTTGATAGTGGATTTGGTTGATTACAAACTATGAAATACTTTCATAAGTTATATCCACAATATGATTATATATTTTTGGCGGATAATAAAAATTGTCCTTTTTGAAAAAAATCTTGAGAAGAAATACAAAAAATTACATTTAATGCACTTAATCGGTTTTTTGATAATTGAGCAGAAATAGTTATTATAGCTTGTAATACAGCAGCTGCTCATTCTATTAGAAAACGACAGACATTATATCCAGACAAAAAAACATTATCAATTACCGTTCCTTGAGTAGAAGAAATATTGTTATCCGAAAATATTTGATTATCTATATGAATATTGGCTACTCAAGCCACAATCACATCAGACATATACAATGATTTATATTATAGATTTTGATGAAAACAGAAACCAGATTTTCATTTTGTAATGGCTCCAAAATTAGTAGATATGGTAGAGCTTTGAGCAAAAGAACAAGAAATTCTTACAGAAATAGATAGATACCTAGCAATGTTCCCCCACAACTTACAAGCATTAGTTTTAGGATGTACTCATTTCTCCGTTTACAAAGATTATTTTTCCCAACTTTTTTCATGAAAAATAATAGATCCTTCTCAAAACTCAGCAGTCAAATTTATTGATTATCTTGCAAAACATCCAGAGATTGAGTCTAAGTTAAAAAAAAACTGAAAAGTAGATTTTTATACAACTTGAGACACAAAAATTTTTGATGAAATTTGATCCAAAATATGGTGAAAAGATATTTCTTCGCAAAATATGAGTATTTAGATACTTCTTGGTAAAAAGTTTAAAGGTTTATAAGGTTCATCAAGTTATTTGACTAATTTGATAAGTTTTCAGCAATTTTAACTTTACAAATTTTATTCTTACGATTAATACAGTTTTTCAATTTTTTCCACAGAATTATCTCGACTAAATTTTTTTTCAGGAATGTTTTCAAATTTTCACTCAATTACATCTTTACAAGCCAAAATAATTCATTCCTTATCTGCCGGTTTTATAAATTTTACTTTACCATAAACTACCTCCGGAATTGCACTAGTTTTTGTAGTAATAAGCACTTTCCCCATAGCTACAGCCTCACTATGGACACTACCAAATCATTCAGAGATTGATGGAGCTATTACACAATCAGCGGAAACTACCAATTTTCTCAAATCCTTTTTACTAAATCCATTAAATATCTGTAAATTGTTTGCATCAAGTTTTTTTAATTCTTCCAAAACTTTTTTTGTCCTTCTGGAGTCGATAATGTTAAAAACCATCATTACATTTTCCAATTTCAATATTTCTGGCAATGCTTGTATCAAATAATCTATTCCTTTCGATTTCCCAGCATGTCAAAAATATAAAAAAATAAAATTATCATTCCGTTGATGTTTTTTTCTCCATTCAAAGATTTCTTTACTCGAAACATTTCTTGGATTCCAAAATTCTGTATCCAGTCCATTATAAATTACTTTTATTTTACCATCTTTTATTCAATAATATTTTTTTACTTCATTTGCTGTG
>JAKJDW010000001.1:0-87208 GCA_022705745.1 Patescibacteria group bacterium | reverse complement strand
GTTTTGGGAAACACAATGAAAAACATCAAATTTAAATCTAAATATTATCCATTCAAATAATCTATAAATTGCTCCAGCAATAAGTCATTTATATTTAAACCACAAATTACCAAACACTTCATGCACTGTCAAAACAAGCCTTTTATTAAATGTTTTTCATAAAATACTTGCAGGAATTGCTCCTCAATATGTACTTGCGTGAATTACATCAATATTATTATTCCTTAAAATTTGTTTTCATAATTTTATAGCAGAGCACATAAAGGATAGTCTAGACTTTCATGTTCTATAAATTTCTACTCAATTTACATTTTCATATTTTTTTAATTTTTTATCATAATGGCTAGTCAAAACGACTATTTTATATCATTTTTTTTCTAATCTCAAAAATATATTTTCAAATACATTTTCTACACCTCATTTATGTGGTAGATAATAATCTAAAACGAATAAAATTTTTTTCATTTTGATTTTTTTCTAAAACATAATGTGTATATTTTAATTTTATAAAACTTCAACTTATTTTTATTTATATACATACTTATACATAAAAAACCCAGTTTACTTTTGAAAACATTTGTCATTTTAATAAAAAGTTATCAAAAATTTGACAAATTTGATTTTTCCATTATAATAGTGTTGTTAATATTTTAAAATCTTCATAAATTATAATGGAAAAACATATATACAAGCACAAAACATCACATAGAATATATTCAAGAATAAGACAAATAAATCAAGAATTTATTTATTTATGAGAATTACTTTTAGTTTGTGTTTTGTGATTTACTGGGTTGATGATGGCTGGAACTTCAAACCTACCAAATAATACTTCCTTCGGATATCCCTTAAAACAAGTTTCTACACTAGAATGTAGAACATGATATCGAAATGATATGCCAAATTCGTGTAAAATCAATCTTCCAATAATTCATGGAGCAAATTATTCAGCATATCAAGGTGTAAAACTTTATAGAGATATTTATACAATTTTACGAGCTGCTTCTTATTCTGATTCTTGGAACCAAAAAATTTGAGCTCATGGATGAGTAGATATCGCTACAGCGCGTGGTACTCCATTATATTCTATATGAGATGGAGAAGTTTTTTTTGCTTGACGAAATTCAGCTTATGGAAATTTAGTCAGAATCAAGTATATTTATAAATGAGAAATAGTGTATGCTGTTTATGCTCATATGGATACAATTAATGTGAAAGCTTGAGATAAAGTTACCAGATGACAAAAAATATGAACAGTGGGTAATACTTGAAATGCCTCAGGAGAGTTGTGAGGATATCATGTCCATTTTGAATTAACAAAAGATAATTTTGGTAGACCAGCCTATGCCTACACAAATTGTCCTGATCTAAATAAATGACATTATTATATTATTCAAAATTGATTGTGTAGAAACGAATTGATGACATATCAATACGATCCAATAAGGATATTTGAGGCAGGTTCCACTTATGTACCTCCTATAGAAAATAAGCCGGTAGAGGAGCAAAATTCTACAGAAAATAATGAGTGAAATAAAAATCAAAATTCTTGAGTATCTTGAACTCCATCAACTGGAAATGAGTCTTTAGGGAGAAATAATACAAGCAATTCATCAAATACCAGTCCTTCAAATAATACTTCCTCAGATAATGATTGAAATCATGGTTCTCCATCCATAAATAATGAAAAGCTAAACAACAAGCCGAATCCTACAAAAAACAATAATTCAAACGAATCAGAAAGTATTAAGTTGGAACAGGAGCCTTTGTTAATAGACCTAGATTTTACATGATTAAGGGACTTGGCAGAACATTTCTCTCGTTTATGGGATGTGGAAATGAAATCAGAACTTAAAAAGAGATCTCTTAATTTAGGCGAAACTGTTACCTTAGATATTGAAGTATTCAAAAAATGAAACAGCTTGGATAGAGTTTGAAATTACTTTAATTGAGTGCTAAACATTCCTTTTGTTTTTGTTATGAACAACGATAATGTATCTATAAATATCAACTCATTACAACTAATCACGAAATGAAAAGCCAAAGTAGAAATAACTGGAAATAAAGTATGAAAAACAACATTAATAATAGAGTTGGATAATAAAAAGATTTGATATTTGGATATAGAAGTAAAATAAAAAATTCTGATTTTTATATATTAAATATATACTAATGAACATTATATCAACAGAAACTCCGATTTCTTCATCGGAATATTTTGAGGGCCAGAACAAAAAAAGTTCTTTAAAAAACAAATTATCAAAAAATCTTTTACATGATATACAAAATAGTGAGAAACATAGTGAAGCAAAAAAAGTAGCGAAGAAAGTAAAACACATTTGGGACCTAGATAAGATCTATGAAGCATATGAAGATAATTTTGCTAATATGATTGCAAGATATGCAATTAAACAAATCATTGATCATGAAGTAAAGTACGGTCAGTATTGGTATCTTCATGATGTATTATTACCTCATCCCTATCTTAATGAACAAGAAAAGCATAGAGTTGAGGAGAATATAGATAAGGCAGCATTGAACTATATTAAACAACATACGAAACCTTTTTACCAAACCACAGAAAGGTTTAATAATCAACAAAGTGTTCGTGAGTTTCAGCAATTAGTGAAAATAATTTATACTGACTATATTTCACAGAATGTTAGAAAAAAAGCTGAAAAATTAGTACTAAAAAGAGTAAAAAATAAAAAAGAACATTCTGAGTTTCTCCTCTTTGTAAAAAATAACGAAAATCTTTCTGAAAACATGAAAAGAACTGCAAGTCAATCTTTGGATGAAAAAGATAAAATATAATTAAAAAAAAGTCTCCGTATTATTACGACGAAGACTTTTTGTTATATATTTTTATTTTATTCTAGATTTTCTACAATTTCAGTAATATCATCTAAAACATCATCGTCCAAAACCTTTTTTCATGTCCTCATATCTTTAATATTTTTTTGTATATCTTTTTCCAAGTTTTCCAATATTTTTTTATCTTCATTCAACAATTCCACTAATTTTTCTTTTCATTGTACTTTTTTATCTCCAAGGGAATAGAAAGCTCATGACCTTGTTATCAATTTTAGTATAATCCCAGCCTCTATTATATCAAAGATATGATCATAACCAACTCATCGTTTTACTGGGATTTCTGCGGTTTTGAAAGGTGCAAATATTTTATTTTTGGCTGTTTTGATTTTAGCAAAATATCATATTTGTTCTTTATTTTCCTCTAACTTATCTCATTTTCTAATTTCTATTCTTTGAGTAGCAAAAAACTTTAAAGCATTTCACCCAGAAGTGGTTTCAGGATTACCAAACATTATCCCTATTTTCATTCTTATTTGGTTTATAAATATACAAATAGTCCCTGTTTTTGCTAAAACTCCTGTCAATTTTCTAAGTCACTGCGACATCATTCTAGCTTGTAATCACATATAACTATCCCCCATATCTCATTCCACTTCTGCTCTTGGAACCAAAGCAGCTACAGAATCTATAACAATCATCTTTACAGATCAAGTTTTTGCTAATTCTTCTGCTATTTGTAATGCTTGTTCTCAGTGATCAGGCTGAGATAATAATAAATTATCTATATCTACACCAAGTTTTTTGGCATAATGAGGATCTAAAGCATGTTCAGCATCTATAAATGCAGCTACTTCTCCTCTTTTTTGTACTTCAGCTATAGCATGTAAAGCAACAGTAGTTTTTCAACTCGCTTCTGGTCAGTAAATTTCTACAATTCTTCATTCTGGATATCATCATCATAATATTAGATCCAAAACATAACTACCACTATGGATAGTATTTACAAATCAAACATTTGAATTGTCTCACATTCTCATAATAGCTCCTTTACCAAATTGCTTTTCAATATTCTTGAAAGCCTCTTTCAAATTTTCATTGTTCTTTGCCATTTTATATTCGTTACGATTAAAACATTTTTTTCAACATTTAACCTATTATTTCCCACAAACATCAAAGCCACGAATGCTTTAATTTAGTTTATTAAGTTTATAAAGTTTGTAAAGTTCGTAAAGTTCATAAAGTTTATAAAGTATTAATAACTTTATAATTTGTAACTTTATAAACTTGCAACTTTCAGCTTTATAACTTTTGACTTACTTAGTTTGTTCAACCTCATTTCTTTTTTTGATTTTGGACACAAGACTATAAATCATTTTATTTAAATTTATACACTCCTCCAAAATATTGTTTGCCACTTCAGGAGCCATATATCACAAATCTTTTCATAAACTTATCATATTTAATACTTTATTGTTATATGAAGTTGCTATTAGATATAATTTAATCTTTGCATCGTCATATCGTTTTTCATATCATTGTGATATATAATCCATCACTGATATAGAAGCTCTTTGGACTTGTGATTTAAATCACCAGTCATCATCTGGTTTTAATTTCTTCTGGATGTTTAAAACAATTTCTTTTGCTTTTTGTCGTACTAATAATTTTTCAAATTTCAAATTCATTTTCGTATAATATATAGATGTAAAAGAGCATTCCATTGTCTGTTTGTTTGACAGAGTGGCTTCGTAGATGTTTGTTCGACTAAATATTTAATCAAAAAAAACAAAAAATCAAGACTTTTTTCATCAGGTAAAGACTGGTAAATCTAAAATCGTCAAAAAATCACTTGATTTTGTCAAAAAAGGTTTGACTTTGTCAAAGAAATTTTTATACTGAAATCGGAAAACGATTATAGAGTTTATAAAGTTCGAGGATTAAATTCCTCCCCTTGGGGAGGTTGTTCGTGGAGCTAGGTGGGGGTTTTATCCCAACTACAACCCCCATCTACCCCGCAATACTGCGGGGACCCAACTTCCCCCGAGGGAAGAATTTGTTTTGCAACTTTGTAACTTTATAACTTGCAAATTACTTTTTTATCCTCTAATCAAACAACAATGGCTAGAAAGCGTGAATTATTAGATGATGTGCAAAGAGCTTTGATTGCTTTTTTTAAAAAAAACACATCAGAAGAGTGACTTACTCTTAGAGAAATAGCATCAGCTATTTGAGTTAATCATCCACAAACAGTTCTAAACAAATTAAATCAATTAGTTTTAAAATGATATTTTGTCAAAGACAATAGTTGATACAGACTTGTCAGAGAAAGTGTTCAAAGTAAATTTGACGATATTATACAAATTCCAGTTTTTGGTTTTGCTCAATGTGGAAATAAATGAAAGGCTGTAATAGATGACTATTCCCAAGAAAAAATCCCTGTGACACTTGCTTTTATTGGTACTAGTGATGTCCAAAATTGCTTTTTTGTTAGAGCAAAATGAAATAGTATGGAGCCAAAAATTCAAGATGGGGATCTAGTCCTAATTCGTCAACAAGCAAACTACGATCCAAATGACTTCGTGTTTATAGTACACAACGAACTTCCAAAATTAAAAAAAATAATAAAAGAAGAAAATAAATTTTATCTAGAATCTGTGAATAGATTTTTTGACAAGGTAGAATTATCAAAATATGATGAAAGCAAAATTATTTGAGTAGTTAAAAAAATTATTAAAAGTGTGTAATAATATAATTATTTATATAAAAAACCCTCAATTACTTGAGGTTTTTTATATATTATATTTCAACTATTTGGTTTTATAATTTTCACATTAATTCATCCAAGCTCTTTGATTGTTCAACTTTTGCTTTTTCCGCTTCCTCCTTGATACCCATAGTGTCCAAAACAGCTTGTCGCCTTTTTTGTCTCATAAGTCTTTCTTGTTCTATTGCATTTTTTTCATTTTCATCTTCAGCTTTCAAAACCTGTAAATTTATTTGTTCTTCTATATAGATTTCATACAATCTTTGAATTTGGAAAGACCATAATTCAGAAACCTTTTTTACTACACTTTGATCTCAGCTTTTTACGGCTATGTATAATTCAGATTGTTTATCTTTTTCTACTTTTAATTCATAATCGCTAGAAAAAGATCCTAACACTAGTTGCTGTAATAAATCTCGATCAAAGTCTTTTTCCAATTCTTCTGGAACAAGATACTTTGTAGGTTTGAAATTTGTTAAATATTCAACAAACCAAACTTGATCTTTTACTCCACCCTCAATTGGTCCAACTAATTTTTCATATTTTTCTATGGTTTCCTTTTTTTCGTTGTTATCCCTAAGTTCATTGATAAAAGCTATGAAATCGAATAACATTATAGTTAATTTAATATATAAAAAACATATACTTTTTTTGAATATACCAAAATTTGCACACTTTTCAATAGAAAGTTGAAAGTTCATAAAGTTAGAAAGTTCATAAAGTATTAATAACTTTATAACTTGCAACTTTCAACTTGCAACTTGCAACTTTCAACTTTCAACTTTCTGCGGTTGGTGTTGCTTATTTTGCACCCGGGTGGTAGGTGGTAGGATAACTTTACAAACTTATGTGTACCTTTTCTCCCTCTGGATCTGTGAATTCTAATCTATAAGCAGTAAGTTGCATAGGAAAATTTTCTTCAGTTCCGTATAAATAGTCTCAAGCAATTGGTAATCCATGATTTGATAAATGGTAACGGATTTGATGAGTTCTCCCAGTCAAAATTTCTAAATTTAATTCTACCATATCTCACTCTTTTTTATAATCCAGTATTTTTGTAATTCACATTTTGGGATTTGGATTTGGTACTTTTGCATAAACAGTTTCTTGAATATAATGGGGCAGTTGTTTTTCTATTTTTTTGAGAAACTCATCTCCCAAAACAGTAATAATAGATTTTGCTTTATAAAATTTTTTAATTGGAATTTTGTTTTCATCAATTCCATCAATCTCATCAAAATCTTCGCTATCATTCCAAATATTTTCATCAAAAGAGCTTGCAATTTCACTTTTTTCTTGAAAAAGAGATTTGAAATGAGCAAGTCATTTTTCGGTTTTTGCGATAATCATTAGTCCGTCAGTATCCTTGTCCAATCTATGAATAAGTCCAGCCCTAATAAAATTTCCAATACTTGGTAGCTTTTTGAAATTATGGTACAGAAATCATACAACAGATGGATAATTGGCTTCCCAAACACTATTTGGATGAGATAAAACTCATTTTGGCTTGTTTATGACCATATAATCTTCTTTCTCCAAAATTATTGGAATTTGGATTTTTGGTGCTTCTTCCAAAATAATAGGAGAAAGATATCTTTTCAGATCATCAATAAAAATTTCATCATTATTTTTTAGTTTATAGGATTTTTTTACTACTTTTCATCAAACCCTAATCCCTCATCTACTAATAATGTGATGAAAAAAATTTCTCGAATACGGGAATTGTCAGCTTAGTCGTGTATCTATTCTTTCTCAACCTCAGTTGTATTTCAGTAAATTCATGATAGTAAGTTTATAAAGTTTAAAAGTTATAGCTCCCCTTCGAACAAAGTGACCCGATATATCGGGATCTCACTTTGTTCGAGATCTATCGGAAGCGGACTTCGCTTCACAAGGGAAGAACTCTTTGTGTACTTCCAACTAGCTTCGTGTTCAACTTCCCGAATCCCAATTTATCGGGCAAAGGGAAGAACTTTTTTTTGGGAAAAGTTCCTACCTAGTGGAGTCTGAATCCTCGAAATCCTGTCCGTAGACCTGAGTATTGCAGGGTGAAACTTTGCACTTGGATAGTGGGGGATGTAAAATTTGCATTTTTTCAAAAAACAATTATACTTATATTGTATACAAATCTTTTATCCTTTTACAAAACAAAAAAATGACAAAACAAAATCCAGATCCAAAAGCAAAGGATCAAAATTTAAATGAAAATCAAGCTTCTAAAAAAAAATGATTGTGAGGTTTGATGAAATGATTTAATAAATTTACTTCAAAAGTTCAAGAAAAAGCAAAAAACATCTGAAATCCCGTGGACAAAATTGTTTGAGGAGTGAAAAACATCTGAAATCCTGTGGATAAAATTGTTTGAGGAGTGAAAAACATCTGAAATCCCGTGGACAAAATTGTTTGAGGAGTTACTGGTTTTTTGGATAAAGTAGAGAAAAAAATTGAAAAAGTTTCTGGAGTGGATTTAGATTCTCTGGCTACTATGCCAAAAAAAGAAGAGGAAAAAGCTGATGAAAAGACGGATGTTGATGTGGAAGTTAAAGAAAAAAAATAACCATCTTGTGTTGCACAACATTTTTTCACAAAATGTAAAGTTTAAATAAAGAAAAAGTCCTAGAGTTTTTGACAAAAGGACTTTTTTTGTTTATAATTAAGCTACGATAAAGATTTTTTTATATATTTATATGTAAATAATGTCTAATCCCAAGAAACTTATAAGAGAATTTTCCAAGTTAAGTTACATTACAAAGCTTGGAAAAGTCAAAGAAATTTTAGAAATCCTTGCCAAAAGATCACTATTTTTCAGCGATTTAAAAAATCATTACAAAAATAGAGATGATATCCAAGAAAATGCTTTGGATGCTATTTATGCAATGATTTTAAATTTAACTCACTAATAAAATAGTTTTTTATTACTTAAACATTAAAAAAATGCCAATAGAACAATTAGAAATAGATCACGAATTAACCGATGTGGAACGCAATTTAATCAGTAATTTGAACTTAGAAAGTTTTGATAAAGACTGAGACATAGATGATATGACAGAAATGCAAACAGCTTTGCAAGAAACAAAAATTAAAGTAGCTTGAGAAGATTGAGGGTTTAATGAATTTTCTTTATCTGAGATTGCTACTACATTTGATAAATATGTAGAAAAGTGAGAGTGATGGAAATTAAAAATTAAAGAATGACTTTCTGATACACCTAGTCGGATAAAAGACATTATAGAGAATCCCTACAATAATGATCTTGCATATTTAGTGCAAAAACTTGCTGAGCTTATAGCATACAGGACAGCGACAATGTATACTCAAAATAAGGTAGATTTATTAGCTAAGGAGGTTGTCCAGGATGAAATATTTTGACATCAAACAAAAAGAACATTAAGTTGATTAAAAAATTGGATAGAAACAGCTGAGAACACTAGTAACTATACGACAATACAAAATTTAAATACACTAAAAGATGCAGGTTCTCTACCTGAATGAATTGTATATAACGAAGATACTGGTGATTATGAAGTGGCTGATTGATATGTCCGTATAGATCCATATAGTAGCAATTATGCAGTTAAAAAAGTAGATACAGGTGGTGTGGAAATCTATCCTGAGCCTGTTGAGGGTAAGTATTATGCTGAATTTGTTAAAAATAGGATAGAAACTAAAAATCCCAAAATTCAAATTTATGGGGAACGATACGATTTAAAAATTACTTATGATCGAGAAAGTAGTTCAGCAGGAGGTTATGTATATATTGATGAGATTTATGATGGTTTGGTTTTCAACATAGGAAAAGTATCAACAAAAATTCCACTTAATGAACTTTTAGATAAGGATGGGACATTTGATGATTTACTTCGAGAAAAATCTCTCTTACCTAAAATCACAAATACTCTTAAAGAAAATTTAACAGCTTTAAATATTGCAAAAACAATTAGAGGAAAAAAATTTAAAAAGACTGATATTTTCCCTGAAGCAACAGACAAGGTGTTCAGAGAAGGAAAAATTGCAAAATACTTTGACCTTTTTACAAACCAGGAGGTTCTTATTGATAAGGGCTCCCAATATACATATGCAGATGGTGGTAATATCTATATACAATTAGACAACAAAGCCTCTGATAAACATTTTCACAAACCTAAAAAAAATAAAGATCTTATAATCAAGGCGACCGAATTAGTGGATGAAAATTGATGACTTAAAGAAGAAAAACTTAAAGAAAAAATGAAAAATATTATCGAAAATATCATAGAAAATCATTTTTAATTTAGATTTACATACATTGATTAGTAATTTAGCTCAACCAATCTCTATATCACCTTTCCAAAAAATAGTATGGTGTAGCTCTAAAACTACAACTTAAAAAAGACGGTTGATGCACAGAAAAGTTGTACAAAAAAGTCAGTAACATTATTTAGAAACGGATCTCGAATCTGTTTTTTTAATCTTGCAATTTTATGCTAAAAAAATATGGTATTGTTCAATATTTCACATATTTTTTTAATTTTTTTTAAATTCTCAGATGAAGCGAAAATTAAACGACAAGAGGACTATATTCACAGCTCTTATGGTTCTTGGATTAATATTTATTTTTTTTGTGGGTAGATATTTCAATCCAGAAACAGCAAAAAGAAATTTCATTTTCACCACAAATTGAATTTCTCATTTTAGAAAATGATTGGATGTGAGCTGATGAACAAAACTTGTTTTCAAAATTTCTTATGATAAATATGAAGAAATTTATAAAGGAGCAGAATTGGCATCCATCAAATCTACTATCGAAAAAATTATATTAAAAAATATCGACAATAGAATTTCCGCTTTGGGAGTAAGTGATTACAAAGCTTATGTTCAAAATATGGACAATAATCCATACATCATAGTGGAAATTTGATGAGTAGCAGATTTGGATCAGGCCAAAGAAATTATTGGAAAAACTGTAGAATTGGAGTTTAGGTTACCAAAAGAATGAGAGGTAACTGAAGCAGAAAAAGCTCAAAGAAAAGAATTAGCAATAAACTTAAAAAAGGATATTGAGTTATCAGAATGAAAGATAGATAAATTTGCAGATTCTAGAGGATCTCAAAATATTTTTTACAACAATGTGACAGGCGTTACTTTAAGTCAACTACCAAAACTTTTCAAAGATAATCCAAAGCTTCTAAATTTATCAAAATGAGAGATTTCAGATATCGTGACTGATTTGTTTGATATTGTAGAATATCAAGATTTTAGTGGGAAAATACATAGTGATGAGTTATATGGTTACACCTTTTATCGTATAAATGATGTAAAAGAGCTCACTAGAGAAAATATATCATTGGAAGATATAGTAGATATTTCAAATCAGCTTGAGTATACATACGAACAACAAATCGAAAAATCAAATGATCTAACAAAAGATACCTATGATTTTGTATGAAATGATTTAGTATACAATATTTGACCAGTAGCAGAAAATCAACCAGCATACAATGTGAAGATAATCCAAATTGCCACTAACAGTCCCTTGATTGGAGTAGAGTCATCTGATTTAGAACAATTAAATAAAGAAAGAGAAAATACTATAAAAAATGTTGAAGCAAACATAAAAACCAAAGATAAATTTGATTGATGAGAATTGGTGGTGGATGGACGAGTTTCGGAATTGGAACTAAAATCAATGATACCAAACTTTGATCCTAGTATTGTATGAGATATAAAAACATACTCACAAATTGCATCAAATTATGTTGTATATTTGATTGACACAAAAGAACCCAATGAAACCCTATTTTCACAATTACTTATAAAAAATGTAAATAAGAATCATTTTGAAGAAAAAATGAAATCCAAACTTCTTTTCGATATGGAAATAGTATTTGTACAAGATAGAGAAACTTGGAAAACAGCTCAAACAAGCAAGTGAGATATTTTAAATGGAGCTTATTTCAAATTTGCAAATACAAGCCAATCTCAAATTTGATTACCAGTTGTTGTGATAAATTTTGATGATAAATGAAAAGAAATATTTTGTGATATTACTGCAGAAAATTTAAGTAAACAAATGGCTATATTTATTGGATGAGAGATGTTAACTTCTCCCACAATTCAATCCAAAATATGTGGAGGAACCGCTCAAATAGATTGAAATTTCACTATGGATAGTGCAAAAGAACTTGTAGATTCTCTAAATGATTGAGCATTACCAGCTCCATTAATATTGATGCAAGAAGAAAAAATCGCTCCTACTTTGGGTGCTAGAGCATTACAGGGAGCTTTGTTGGCTACTTTAGTTTGAATATTAGCAATGTATATATATATGCATATAAATTACTGATTCAAAAAAGCCATGATAACTCTTTGAGTTCTCGTATACTTCCTAATAATTACTGCCTTCATAATTAAATTTATAGATTATGCGCTATCTTTATCTTGAATAGCAGCAGTAATACTATCTATTTGAATGGCTATAGATGCAAATATTCTAATATATGAAAGACAAAAAGAGGAAGAAGCAAGATGAAAAACTCAAAGTTCTTCTATAGATGTTGCTTATACCAGAAGTCGACCAGCGATCAGAGACGGGAATATTTCTACTGGAATTATAGCTTTATTTCTATTTATGCTTGGATCGAATATTTTCAAATGATTTGGGTTTATGCTGATGATAACAGTCGCTATTACGCTAGTTTTCAATGTCCCATTAATTAAGATGTTGTTGGAACTTGTATATAGAAAGAAGTAGTACTACTTGACGAACTTCGTTCGTGATAAAGTGATAAAATGTTAAAATGATAAAATGATAAAGTGATAAAACTTGCCCCGCTAAGCGGGGTGACTGTTGAAATGTTAAAATGATAAAATGATAAAATGTTAAAATGATAAAATGATAAAACAATATAATAATGTTGTAGCCCCGCAGAATTGCGGGGCTGCAATTTATGGTGGTTACCACCTAGTTTTTAAATACGGACTTTGTTCATGATAAAGTGATGAATGCTTACGGTGTTCGCGATAAAGTGATGAAATGATGAAATAATGTAGGCGCGAATTTGAATTCGCGCCTGCAAAAGAAGAGGCATTAAAAGGCCAATGGATTTAGATTTCGCTTGAAATGAAAAATCCCTCCTTAAGTTAGGAGGGATTTTATATTTATTGAATATTAGGAATATTCAAGTGTTGGGTTTTAGTCAGCATCTATTACTTCTCAATCTACTGGTGCTTCATCTTTTTCATCATCATTTTTTTTATCTTTACCAGTAGCTTCTACTTCCTCTTTCCCTGTATTTTGGATTTCAGCTTGATATTTTTGATAAAGTTCTTGAAACTCTTTTTGAATTTTTTCTATTTCTTTATCTATCTCTTCTTTTGTTACATCTTCTTTATTTTTTAATTCTTTACTAGCATTTATCAGTTTATTTATTTCTTCTTTTGCTTCCTCTGGCAGTTTGTCTTTATTTTCTTCCAAAAGATTTTCCATTTGATAGGTCAACTGTTCCAGTTTGTTTTTGGATTCTACTATTTCTCTCCTTTTTCTATCATCTTCAGCAAATTTTTCTGCATCTTCTTTTGCTTTTTCTATTTCTGCATCAGATAGATTTGTGGCTCCTTGAATTGTAACATCTTGTTTTTTACCAGTAGATTTCTCTTCAGCACTTACTTTTAAGATTCCGTTTGCATCAATATCAAATGTAACTTCTATTTGAGGTTGACCTCTTCTCATTGGTGGAATCCCTTCCAAATTAAATTGTCAGAGAGATTTGTTATCTTTTGCAAACTGTCTTTCTCATTGTGTAACATGGACAGTAACCGCTGATTGGTTATCTGTAGCAGTAGTGTAAATGTTTGATTTTTTTGCAGGTATGGTAGTATTTCTTTCTATCAAAACATGCGCCAATCATCATTCAACTTCTACAGCAAGTGATAGAGGAGTCACATCCAAAAGAAGAATATCAGTCACATCTCCTTGGATAATTCCTCATTGAATGGCTGCTCCTTGAGCTACAGATTCATCTGGATTGATAGTAGATTTTGCTTCTTTATCAAATATATCTTTTACGATTTTTTTAATTGAAGGCATTCTAGTAGATCCTCCAACTAAAATAATCTCGTTGATATCAGACTTATCTAGTTTACTATCTTTTAGTGCTTGAATTACAGGTTGCTTACATCTATCCAATAGATCTTTTGATAAGTTTTCGAATTGGGCTCTAGTAAGAGATTCTGCTAAGTTTTTAGGTTGTCATTTATCATCAGTACAGATAAATGGAATCATAATATCTACTCTTTCTACTTGGGAAAGTTGCATTTTAGCTTTTTCTGCTTCATCTTTTAACCTTTGCATAGCCATGGCATCTCATCTTAAGTCAATTCCTTCTTTGGTTTTGAAAGCATCTATCAAATAATTGATTATTTTTTGATCAAAATCCTTTCCTCCAAGTTGAGTATCTCCGGATGTAGATAAAACTTGGAAAGTACCTTCTGATCCAATTTCCAAAATCGTCACATCAAAAGTTCACCCTCAAAGATCAAAAACCACAATTTTTTCGTTTTTATTTTTTCATTCTCCATAAGCTAATGATGCTGCAGTTGGCTCGTTGATGATTCTTTCAACTTTTAGACCAGCGATTTCTCCAGCAGCTTTGGTAGCATTTCTCTGAGAATCATTAAAATATGCAGGGACAGTGATAACAGCTTGAGTTACAGGTTCTCACAAAAATTTTTCTGCATCTTCTTTGATTTTTTTCAATATAAAACCAGCTAGTTGTTCTGGTTTGTAATCTTTTTTATCAACGGTGATAATTATTCCACCGTCAGATCATTCTCTCATATCATAGGGCATGTCTTTTACCTCATCTTTTACTTCCTTAAATTTTCTACCAATAAATCTTTTGGTCTCAAAAATTACATTTTTTGGCTCCAATATAGCCTTTCTTTTTGCTAGGTCTCCAACCAACAATTCATCTCCCTTGATGTAAACAATAGAGGATGTAGTTCTAGCTCATTCGCTATTTGCTATTACTTCTGACTTATCTCCAAGCATATAGGCAACACAAGAGTTGGTTGTTCCTAGATCGATTCAAATTACTTTTCCCATTTTTTATAAAATTAATAATTAAAATTTTTCGCTTATATTTGTGATATAAAAGTAAACTCAGTTATTGTCTGCTTTTGAAAATATCACTCAAACGACTTCAGTGCTATTATAATAAAAAAAAATCAAAATGCAAGAAAATGTAGCACCTTTTTTGTTTGAGTGCTATGCTTTTTAAAAAAATGGGATATAGTTATAGTTTTTAAAATGTTCATTCATACAAAAACAAAAAAGTCAAACTAAAGCTAAAATTAAAGTCATCAAAATTTGATAAATTATAGGGTCAAGAGTATAATCATTTTAAATATTTTTATTAGAATAGTCTTTTAATAAATGGGAAATATAAATGATAGCAATATAGTAGATGATAAAAATGAATTGGGAAAATTGGAAAGCACATTGGATGATTGATCTTTTAACAATAAAGAAAATATTTTACAGGTTGAACAAAATGCACAAAAAAGTATTGCTTGAGTATTAGCAAACTCTTTTACTAGGGCTCAACTTGAAAATTCAAAAGATTTTTTTGAAAGAATTGAACAAACAAAAGAAATGTTAAAGGAATATGGTGCAACAAAAGATATTCAAAATCTTGATATAATAGCGTATGAATTGCAGTGACTGGAAAAAATGTTTAACTTAAAATTTTATATGTGAGATTTAGATTTTTTTTCACAACAGTTAACTTTAGAAGGAATAAAAAATTTAAAAGAAACCTTTCCTAAATTGCAAAAAACACTATGAGAAGTTACAAACAATAGCTTACCAAGATTATCTGTACTAACTAAGAATGATATTGACTTCATATTTGAAAATAAGAGCCTAATTGAACAAAATCTTTTTGAAATAAATATTTGAAATATTACTCAATTAAAGTGAGTAACAAAAGTTGAGCTTATAAAAATATGAGAAATTAAAAGTGATTTGATGAAGTTAGTAGATATTGATGTAGCAGAAACTGAATTCAATATTTCAGAATTAGCCCAGAAAGCAGACGCAATAAAGAAAGTAGCAGAAATAGAGGCTGATCTTAAAAAGCTAGATGTAAATGTAACATTAGACAATATTTCAGAATTAGCCCAGAAAGCAGATGCAATAAAGAAAGTAGCAGAAATAAGTGATACAGTTGCTTTCTTTAAAATTAAACCTACGCTAGAGAATGTCTTAGAAATAGCAGAAAAAGCAAAGGGCTTATTGAAGTTTAGAAAGGCTATTACAGGTATAGATAGTACTATAAAAGCTATGCCATTAGAAGGGGTGCTTACCTTGAATTTTGTTAAACTTTCTGATATAATAGCAGATAATCCTCATTTTTTAAAACTCATGCCAACTTTCGCCTCTGGCAAAAGAGCAGAGATTTATAAAAAAATTACAGACATATATGATTATATCAAAGAATTTTGATTTCAAATTGATACTAATTGGATGATGCAACTATTATCTAGACTTACTCTTGATGAATTAAAAAAAGTTAAAAGTATGAGATCTGATATTGAGAGTTTATGAATTAATATTACAATTTTTAATATTAAAGAACTTGCACAGGGGTCGCCAGTATGATTTAAAAAACTTCTACCCTACAAAGAAATTAGTCGAAAATATTGTTATGAGGATGCTGTTTTAGCATCACAACTAATATGAAATTCAGATATTAAAGTTATAAAAGATTTGTTGGAAAGAAAAAAAAGATATCTAGAAAATAATAGGGTACTCTCTGATGAAGCATTTGATGCTCTATTTAAACCTTGACATGAGTTTGAAACCTGAAAATATGGTTATGGGGAAATCCAACAAAAAAACTTAGGTTATTGTTATGCTTATTCTGGTTTTAATCTTCTTAAAAACTCAAATTTTTTTGATGTACTGGTAAAAACATCCCTGAAAGAAACTGGATGAGGTCGAGAAGTTAAGGTCCCTTTAGGAAGTAAAAATGGAACAACTATTAAGATTTCTAATACAGAAATTAATGATTCTTATTTTGTGCTTAATATGGATACATGAGAATACAAGAGTTATGAGGCAAGGACAACCAGCGAAACGACTATTTGAATGAGAGTTTTAGAAATAGCTTTTATTAAAAAATATATATTAGAACACCAATATTTGAATGATAAAAGAGCAAAAAATGAAGAGGCTAAAAATAGATATAGTCAGGCTATTCAAGATGCAAAAAAATCTTTTGAACAAACTGGAGATTTTCAACTAAATAGTGAACTTCTTTGAGCCTTGGAGTGAGGATTTACTTCGGATTGGTTTAGATATATGTTAGGAGAAAAAGTTGTTATGAACGAAAAGATTTATGAAGCTGAAGCAAAGGATCGTTTATTTACATTTATTAATAATTGACTTCTTAATGTAAATATTATTGTTTCTGAGAAAACATGACGAAAAAATGAGATTTATATTAATGAAAAATGATGAGCAAGAATAAATGTTCTAACATTAAAAGGTGAGAAGGAGCCAATAGCACTTAGTCATGCTTACTCTTTAGAAAGAACATATACAGATTCAGAAAGTGGGGAAAAGGTAGCAGTTATTGCTAATCCCTGGAATACTCACAAAAAAATACTACTAAAGCGAGATGATGCTATGACATTGTTTGATAATCGAGAATTGGCATATATTAATCCAAATGAACTTTTTAGAGAATAATATTTTAATTTTAATAATTTTTTTAATTTCCAATCATAAAATATCAAATCAATAAAGGTTAAAAAGAAGTTTTGAAGACATTCAAGACTTTTTTATATTATAAGCCTCAAAAGCTTGATTGCTAACATAATCTACTTATGGAAGTTCTGTAGAAAATAATGGAGCACCTTTTGATGCTATTTTTTGAGTCAGGAATTTTTACAAACAAACTATTTATATAAAAACAAGAAAGTCAAACCGATGTGGAATAATATTTGACGGAAGTTTGACAAAATTGGGGGGGGGATATAATCATATTGTTAGATATTTTTATTATTTAATTTCTAATATGGAAAGAAAAAAAGAGTTTCTGATAAAAGTGTTAAATAAAATTAAAACATATCGGCCTCTCGCAGAGGGTTTTTTATCTTTATTGGAAAGTGAATATGCTACAGAAGAAATTATGGATAAATTAATATTAGCTTTAAAGGAGTCTTTAGACGAAATAAAGGAAGAAAATGAAAAAACAAAAATAGAAAAAAGTTTAGAATTGATTCAAAAAATAAAGGAAGAAGAAATGGAAGAAAAAATAGCAGATGGAGATTTGGATGACCTTTTAGATAATATTTAATATATTATGGTAAATATATCACTAAAAGAAATCGCAAAATTTGATGATAATGCCCAAGATATTTCTTTAAAAGATTTAGAGACATCTTTTGATAATTTGATTAAAAAAGAAAAAGATATCAATAAATTTGTATCAAAAACATTAGTGCCAAAACTAGAGAAAAATTTAGAGCAATATAATTTCAACTCTGAAAATATACAGACAGAAATTTTAGAAAAGCTAAAAAATGAGAAATTTTCAGATATTTCAGAAAATGAAAACACAATTAAAATATATCAACTATGTCAGATATTACAAAACAAGAATGCAAATATAACAATAGATGGAATATTGTGAGAAAGTATTGTGAATGATTTAGTTAATAATAGACTACAATTTTATCAAGAAGGGTGATTATGATTGTTGGATTGAGAAAGTATATCTTATGAAAGTAATAAGTTACTTATAAATACATGGTTTTGAGATGTTGAAGTTTCTTATGATAGTAATAAAGATACTTTATTTGAGATTTTGGAAACAAAAGAAAATTTAGTAAAATTTATTAATAAGGAAAAAGAAGATTTGTTTGATGATTATATAAATAAAAACATTGATAATAAATCAAGTATTGTAGAAGTTGGGATAAACTTTTTCGCAGAAGATGGATTAATCATAGTAAACTTTTTAGATAAAACTATATCGTACCATATAAGTGATTTTAAAAATCCAAATGAAATTTTATTACATCTTTCTGGACAGAAAATAGAAGTTGAGAAATGTGAACAAGAAAGGAATCATATAAATAGTATTTTAGATAAAGATAAGTTAACAGATGAAGAAATAAAGCTAGTTAATGATTGGGTTAAACAAATTCCTAAAGAATACAAATCGATGTTAAAGGAAACTCAAGACAAAATGGAAGCAAAAATAGCAAAAATTTCAAGTGAAGTAAATAAACTGATAGCTAGAAATGAAGACGGTAATGTAAATTACTATTCTAAAGAAGACATAAAGTTAATCCAGTTATGAGCTAATGTATGTTTTGGAGAAAATATTACTATAGATGGTAATAGAGGATCTCTATTCTATTCATCAGAAAATAATAAAAATCAGAAACTAACAAACTTTTATATATATAGACAGGAACTTATAACAAGACAAGGAGTGATAGATGCTAGAAAAGATTTCAAAATGCAAGAATTTAATGATTTATTAAATATTCCTAAATTACAAGAATTGTTAGAAACATTAAAAGATGTAGATAAACAAAATAAAGTATTTAGTAAGTTTCTTGATTTTTTTCTTGAGATAAGAGTAAGTGGTACATATTTTGAAAATCAGATAGGAAGTGAAACTATTTTACCAGTATTAAATTATATGATCAATGCAGAGAAATGTAAAAATGTCTCTGTAGAAGAATATTTTGGTCTAATAGAACAAAACCATGAAGAAACAATAAAATTAAAAAAAGTGGTAAAGGATTGATGATATAAAACGATGTATGAATACTATGAAGCAAAGGCTAAAGAATTTGAAACTATTAGTATAGATCAATTAAAAGATCCCAAAACTATAGAGGAATTTAAGAGAGCATGATACAAAAATGTTGGAGAATTTTATAAAGATATTCAATCTGCTTTCAGTCAGGAACCTCAAAAAAGTATGGATGTAGATGACTACTTCAAAGAACAGGAAGATATGTTTAATAATATGCTTGAGATGCAAAATAGCATTAAATATTCTACTATGGGAGAATATTTTGAAAATGCTTCCTTATCATTGATGTCTACTATAGCTGATGCAAACAAAATAAACAAAATAACTGATCAAATAGAACACCTAGAACAGAGATTAGAGAAAATGGAACCCGTTAAGTGAATTTATCAAGAAACAGAAGAAGCCTCTGGGTTATCTTATCTTGATTCTCGTGGAGTTTCTAGAGAAGTATGAAACATTATTTCTTCTGAACGAGGATCATCGCTATGGTCGGAATGGTGACAAACAAGGGTAAAATTATTAGAACAGAAGTTAAAAATATACGAAATTACTAGGGATGAGGATTACCTTTTGTGGGATATATATCTAGATATGAAAAATTTTTTTTCAGAGAAAGATATTAAAATGATTTTTGAATTAAAAAAAAGTAAAAAAAATAATGAACTTTCAAATAAATGATTTACAGGCGATATAGAGGATTCTTCTGAAGAGGTTTTATCAAAAAACAGTCTAACAAGCATTATAACGGATGATCTTGATAAATTTCCTAAAGAATTTTGATGGTTAGGAAAAAGTATAAGCGAGTATGGGGTATCATATGCCGATTATACAACAAAAATAAATAATGCTGAAAAAATAATAGAAGAAGATATAAAAAAACGAGATAGTACCAACGATATAATATCACAATTTGAATCTGAAGATGAGTTTTATCTTACCAGAGATGTGAAACGAGAGGAGTATGCTAAGTTATTCCCACACGATGCAGAGGCTAACAAAAATTCTCGTAAATGAACTATACATGATTATACATGAACGAAGAGTGTTTATCATAGAAATTTTAATGATCGTCATAAGGCTGTCCCAGGAGAATTATATAAACTTCATGTACCATGAGGATGATATATTATTGTTAGAATAACAAGCGAGGCACACTACGCAGTTAATAGTCTTATTTCTAAAAAACAAGTCTGACAAAAACTCATTATACCAAAACACAATTACGAATATGGTAAGATGAACAGTATAACATTTAATTATTATAAAGTAGATCGAAGTGAAAGTAAAAAAAATTTACTCACAGTTAAAGATTTTTGTATAGCTCATAAAAATAAAAATGGCGATATCGTTTTGTCTGATTCTAAGGGTAATGTTGTAGAAATCATATCGGATGCTGATCAAAAATCAGCAAAAAACACTATCCAGAAAGCATATGCTTATATGAATACTTATGAGATGAAAGAGATAGATAGTAGCTTTGACTTATTTGAGAAAGATTTTAGAGAAATGAACAAACTGTTTCAAAAATTTCAAAAAGCTACTAAGTTAGATGAAGATGGTAATGTTAAAAAAAATGCTAATTGAGAAATTGAAGCATATAAAGGTATATCAGAAACCGATGTAGAAGAGTTAAGGAATTTGTCTACTCAATTTATAAAAACAAAATTAGATAAATATGAAGCGTCTGTAGGTAAACGAAAAAAATCATTAGAATTATTGAAATCACTACAAGCTTCATGATCATTAGATAATCAGCTTGATACTCATATAAGATCACAAATAAAAACCTTGACAGACATGATAAATTTTTTTGGATCTGGAAATGCAAGAAAAATTTTTGAGATGATGGCATCAGCTAGATCTAATGAAAAATGGCGACAAGTTGCAAGAATTTGGATTCAAGATAACTTAATACAATTTATTTTCGCTATAGCGGGAGCAGTAGCAGCGATTGTACGGGCAGCACCATCTTGAGGGGCATCTGTTTGGGCCTATATTAAATGAATGACTTTATATACAGCCGCAGTATGAGCTGCAGGAGGTATGGTCGGAGCAAGAATAGGTCAACTTACAAATGAGTGAATACAAAATATATTTTTTGCAAAAACAGTGAATGGCTATACTATAAAATATGATAATCCAACAGATGTAGAACTTCTTTTTAGAGGAGAAGAAAATTGATGAATAAGTGTTAGAGATTTTTTTGTTGGATTGACTACTGAATTTATTATGTGAACAATTACAACAGCCTTATTTATAAAAGTGTGAAAAATTATAGGAAGCTATTTAACTTCTGCAATAAAAATTAATGCAGCTAATCTTAGACCTAGTGCACTAGTAGGTAAACAAATCAGCAAATTAAAAAATTGATTCAATAGGATTGGGGGGTCTATTAATAAATTATCTCCAAGTAATAAGGTTATAGCAAATAACTCTATTAAAAGTTTTGGTAAAGCCTTTAAATTAGAGTTTGGAGAGGAATTATTTGAAGAATCATTTGAAAATATAATGGAAAGTATTGATCCAATTTTATGAGGTATAGCAACAGTTATAAATTGTCTTTCTGGTCCAAATCCAGGAAAAATATTTCAACAACATAATGTAGCATGATGATTGACAACTATAGAAGGAAATAAAATTGTTCAAGGAATGACATATAATTCTGACAATATAAGTGAGTTAGAAGAATATTTTACAAAAGAACAAAAATATACAAAAATAAAGTCTGATGGTAGAAAAATAAGGTTCAAAAAAACGATGAATCAGAATGATGTGATGACAAGAAAGGATGGAACAAAAGTAAATGAGCATGTTATAGAACTTGTCTATTCAAATGCCTCAACATTCCTAAATAATAGTGCTGAATTTTTTGCTAAGTTCGGTATGACTATTAATCATGACTCTAAAAATAATGAAGTGATTGTTCACAGTAAAGCTCAACTAGAAGCATTTACTTTAGCAGTAGGATTGGGTTGATTGGGTGAAGTTACTATTAATCCTGATGGATCAGCGAAATTTGTTAATGGCAAAGATGTAGTAAATATCAAGCCAAGTAAAAGTAAAACTTTCGCTCTATGAGGAATAGAAACATACTTCGAATGAAAAGTTTCGACACTTTGATTCTCGGAAACTCAGGCATTACAAAATAGCCAAAAGATGGATAAGGTTCTTTCCGAAATTACGACAGACAATCAAACCAAAGTGCTCAAAGAATTAAAACAAAATATTGAGGAGCAATGGAATAAGCTTCTCGAAGATTGAAAAGTAACTTGAGAATTAGATCTTTCAGAAGCACAGCTCCTTTCTATCCTTGATGCTCATGAACAAGATGGAGTATTAGGGCAATTAAACCAGCCACAATTGAGAAGAAAAGTAAAAACACTTTCAGAAACAATTACAGATCCAGATGTGAGAAGATTTTTGTTGGAGGCTGGATTTAGTGGGAAAGAAGTTTTTGATTTAAATAAAATTTATAAAGATTTGACAACTCCATATATGAGCATATATGAAGGACTAAAATTCAGATGAATAAATCTAGATACTCATTTAATGGAGGCATTCCTAGACAAAATAAAAAAAAGTGAGAATATCCCTCAAATTATTGAAGCCTATTCTGATTTTTCTGAGGGGTGTGTAAAAGAAATATTGGAAATTTCAGAATCCTCTTTCTTTTCTCATGATGTACAAGAAGAAATAAATAATATAATTAAAATTCGCTTTATGCCAATTATTGAAAGTGCTATAAATCTTATGTCAGAATGAAAGGGAAAACAAAAAATGGAACACCTTTTACAACAAATTCAAGAATTTACAAAAAAACTTTTCACTCCAATTCATGAACTTGCTGACAGATTTATAAAAGAAAATGCTAATATTATCTGAAATAAAGAAAAAACTTTTCATTTAATTCTTACTAAAATTGATCCAACAGTAGGTTATTACCTTCCTCAATATAATCTATTAAACAGTATAAATACTGCCATAAAGCAATATTGAGTAGAGGTGTTAGAAAAATATTTTATACAGTATAAAGATAGCTCTTTCTCATTAGAAAATATTCAAAATATTTTAGAAAACCCACTTAAAGCAAGTGAAGTTTGGGAAAAGAAAAAAATAGAAAAACAAGTTCCCTTAGAATCTTCTTGAGAGATGGCGTTTGATTATGAAGGATTCCCTATTTATACAAAAACAGAAACAAATGAAGATTGTATAATTTTTAATAAAAATACAGGTATGTTGAATATTAATACCTGATGAAAAAAAACGAAAGAATTAATATTAACTGGGTCAATCATTGGTTCAGAAAGCATCCCTCCCAATATGAGATGGAAAGAAAGAGTTATTCATTCCGATATTGATATTGATGTCCTCGCTCAATCTATTGTTAGAAAAGGCTGATTTACAGAAGCATTTGGTAGTTCTGATAAAGTTGCTGTAGATGAAATTACAGGTTTTAATTGAGAACCTCTTTATATTGTTACTTATAATGGGAATCACAGAACTGCAGCAGCTAAACAAGCAGGACTTTCCCATATTATCGCAGAAGTAACAAAAAAACCTGAATGAAAACAAGAAGTTATAGCTCACACTCCTTGAATAGTTTGAATACGAGAAGAGCGTATTCAAAAGTGATATATTAATGGAAAAATTATCAAAGGAAATTGAACAACTTATTTAGAGTTGGAATCTTGAGTTTTTGATGGATGTCATTTATCAAGCTTTGAGTTAAAAAAATATGCATCATTTTATGAAAAATACTTTGGCTCAATCCCAGAACACACAAAAAATATTATTGATGATATGCTTGGTCTTTCAAATCTTCTTGAAACAGAAACAAACCTAAACCGCACCAAAGAACTAGAAAATTTAAACGTTATAGAAGCATCAGAAAAAGATAAACTTAATCAAAGACAGCCTGAAGTAGAATGAGAAAGCACACTTGAAAAAGCAGAAGCTTTACTAACTTATTTAAGCAAAAGTAAGGAAACATTTGAAAATATATTTGTGTACTTAACTGATAAGATAGGAGGGGAAAGAAAATGAGCAAAGTTTATATTTAAAGATCCAAATAGGATAGTACAAAAAGCAGATAGGGAATATGGTTGAGATGTAACCAAAATATTTGATGCAATGAGGTGAGTACAAGTATTCGATACTGTAGATCAGTTAAATCAAGCTTATATACATCTAGAAATATATTGTAAAGAAAACAACATAGAAGTAATTAAAGTAAAAAACCGCTTGAGTATACCACAAATATGAGATGTGCTTATGAATCTAAAATTCCCAGACTGATCTATCGTTGAATTAAAGTTTTATATTACAGAACAGTATATTGCTCAAGATTGAGAAACTATTATAGACCAGCAAACACCAGTATATGTTAATTGAGAAGTAAAGGAGTGGAATGATAACTTCTTTACTCAGAAAGAACAAGAACTGGTGAGTAAATTATGAGCAAAACCACATAATTTTGCAGAAAAGATATTGCACTTAGAGCTGGATAGTAAAAAATCTATTAATAATCATACCTTCTATGAAATAGAGCGTTGCTTGCCAAATTGAAATATGGAGCAACGATCTCTTGAAAAAGTAAAAGCATTTGATAAGTTTGCACAAGGCATATGATTATCTCCTAGTGATGTTGAATTATTTAGACAAAAACTTATTGCAATACAAGTAGTAAACGGTAATCTTGCAAAAGATGCGTATATAAATAGAGTTACATGAATCAATAAATAATATAATCTTTATACATTTATTCTTTACTAATAATAACAATGAATACACCAAAAGACAATATAAACACTTCTCGAACTCAAGAGCAATTACGAGAAGAAATAAAATCTTTAACAAAAGACAATGATTTATATTGTGTAGCAGAAATACCAGTCTTTTTTAACAAGAAAACGAACCAGGCATATAGTTATATTAATGGTAAACGACAGACGATGTGAGATAAAGAGTTCCAAGATAGAGCGAGTGAGCTTGATCTTAATAAACATGGGGACAAGCAAATCATCAATACTATATTCACACAAGATATTGTAGAAACTTTTAAAGAATATCTTCCAAAAGCTTATGAATATCATGTATTCTTTCTTAAGAGAAATGAAAAAAAAAACAAGGATCAAATTAAAGAAATATTAAATATGCTTTAATACTTTAATAAAAAAAGCCCAAAAACAATCCCCTTTAAGAGATTTTCATCATGCTGAATAAAATACATATGAATCATTTCTCATAGTCATACTGTTTACTCACTTCAAGAAATAAAACTAAAAACTCTTTACATCCCCTTTGAAAACTCATAATTTCTTAGAAAGAGAACCATACAAAATAACTTCAAGTTCCAAGCTTTCAGCATATTTCAAGTCAATTGCACATCGGATTCTTCATAGAAAGCACTTATCAATTACTAAAAGCTCTTAAATAAGATAGGGGACAATACACAATTCCAATTCTTTGTTGAGAATAGAGTTTATAAACTCAGAAGTATATAGCATAATAATATTCAGTTTTAATATTGACAAATAAAACAATAACCTTATAATATCATTGCGTTTTAATCTTTTATGATTTATAAAAATGGGTCTAGGAATGGATGAGGCAAGGATTGATTCAGGATTAGATAATTCTGAGTACTCAAAAGAGTTTTGATACTTAAATCAATTAAGGCAATCTCTTGATTTTTCTATATTTAATAAACCTGGTTTATGTAAAAGTAACTTTTTTTCTACTATAGCTTGGTATATTGAATTGTTGAAAAAAGAAAATTCTAATAATCGAGAAGAAAAGATGCAAGAACTTATAGATAAAACAAAAACTCAAAATTTTGTAGAAATGTTTAGAGATTTAGATAAATTTTTATCAGAGAAACAGATAGAATGGCATGAGGCTATGTGATCAATCAATGCAAAATTATTGAGAATATGACAAAATAGAATAGATGATATGTACAAAATATTAGATGATGAAAAAGTCCCAGCAGTATTTCCATGAATTTTACCTGATGCAATACCTGAACGGTATAAATTATGGCTCCAAGAAAATTGAATAGAGGAGAATGTTGATGAGTATAACAGGAGAACAAAAGTTAAAGATATAAGTAATGTACTTAACCAACAAAAAATTTCAGATATCCCAAACCAATAACTATAATTCTGTATAAAAATTCAAGCAATAAAAATACAAGATAAATTAGACTTAATACAGACTCCAAATAAAAATAATTTGCTTTTTATTCGTGGATAAATATAATATAAGCATATATATTTATATAAGATAAATAAGTTCTATGAAAAAGAAATATCAAATTGTAATAGAAAGAGATGAAAATAACTACTTTGTCTGAGAGGTGGTTTGATTGCCTGCTTGTTATACACAGGCAAAGACAGTTCCAGAATTGCTTTCTAGATTACTTGAAGTGACAGAATGAAGCGTTGATCTTGTTAGAGATATTCAGTGAAAAGATGGTTTGAAAAAATTTAATCTTTCTATGAAAATTGAATATGCCTAAAATCAGTCCTATTTCTCCGAAATTACTTGAAAAAATAATTATCAACTTATGATTTGTGGCATAATTAAAAAAAACGGGTGGCTAAAATGATAGGAAACAGTAGAAGTTAATTACTTTATCTACTGTTTTTTTATAAATGTATTATAAAATTTGTAAAAAATGTTGATCAAATAGGATCAAAAAAGATTGATTTAAAAGAGGAAAACAAAGGTATAAGGACCAGAAAAGCTTACAAAAGTTTAAAAAATAATTTACTATATTTATATACATTTGAAAAATATGAATGAGAAATAGATATTCCTAAAACAACAAATTCCCTAGAATCGGTGTTTTCACATATGAAACAAAAAGTATGATTACATAGATGATTAAAAAAAGAAAGAAAACTTAAATTAATAGATGATTTTCTCTCTAAATAACCACACAAAATCTTTAATTATACCGAAAGTTCTTACAGAAAATACCACCCGGGTGTTGTTCCGCAGAGCTAGCCAACTACACCCGGGTGGTATTAAAGTGGTATCATGCTTTCTTTAATCAATCTTAATTTCCATTTTTGATAATGGTTGTTTGATCTTTATGTTGTTTTTGGATCTAACAAACAATCACAATGATATGATTTTTCTAACTAATTCTATTTCTGATAATAATTTTTTATCAATATATATTTGAGAAGATACTGGGAAGTGCTTTAGATGCACAGATTCTCCTTCTACTCTTCATTTATTAGTAAATTCTTGTAGCTGTAAATAAATCCTCTCACTTATGAATGGTGCAAATGGAGCGGCTATTTTTACAAAAGTACTTAAAACTTCAAAAAAGGTATTGTAACCAGATATTTTATCTTGTCCCATTCCAGATGCCCAAAATCTTCTTCTAGATCTTCTGATATACCAGTTTGTTAGTTTATCTACAAATCCAAGTACCAATTTTGTTGCAGAATCTAAATAGTATTTATTCATTTCTTCTTCTACTTCCAAACCTAGCTCGTGTAAACTAGCCAAAATCCATTTATCCAAGTCGTTAGTGATTTGGCAGTTTGGTAATTTAACAATTTCGTACTTACTTAAAGATACTTTTTCTCCATAAAGACTTTGTCGCAAAGGTTCAAAATTTACTTCGTGAGATAAAATCAAAACATTGTTTCAATCTTCTTTTTTCAAAATTTCTTGGTATGTTGTTTCGATCTTATCTTTATTGTCTTGTCGTAAATTTTCTTCTTTTATGATTTCAATATCTTTGTCCAATCTGTCTTTGTAAATTTTTTGTATGATTTCAGCAGTTTGTGTTGCTCTTTTTCAAGTAGAGGAGTAGATTTTATCTAATTCCAATCTAAGTATTTTTGTAGCAAAATCTTCTGTAGTAAGTTTTTCTATTCATTCGTCTGTCAAAGGATCATTGAATTCAAATCCACTAGCACTACCATGCCTCATAAAATACAAATTAGTACTATTAGCCTTAAATTTATCTACTTTTGCATAAGTTTCAAAAAACTTATAAGCATTGCTCAATGCTGTTGTAAAGTCTTTGAATATCTGATCTACTCATTTTTCTGAAAACTTCATTGGTTCAGCTCTTACTGAAGGGGAGGATAGCATATAAAGTCTATAAGCATCAGTTCCATATCTAAAAAACAAGTATTCAGGATCTGGATAGTTTTTTAGACTTTTGGACATTTTTAGACCATCCTCAGCCAAGATAAGTCAGTTTATTACTACATTATCAAAAGAATTTTTTCACATCATAGCATTTCCTAAAACATGCATTACTCTAAATCGTCATCTTGTTTGATCTAGTCATTCCATAATCCAATCTGCAGGATATATCAAAGGTCTATGTGATCTAGTAGTTCCATCTTTTCTTCTAATGTATCACACCTGTCCAAACGGCATAGATCCAGACTCAAACCAACAATCCATCACTTCCGGAATTCTTTTGTAAGTTTTTCCATCTCTCATTCCTCGATAATTATCTACATAAGGTCTGTGTAGATCAACCTCAGTTTGTGTGTCATTATCTCGATAGTGAACTTGAATTCCTCAGTTTTTTGTTAAAAAAGCTTTTCTTTTACTCGCATAGTCAAAGTTACGGAAAGCTTTTCTTGCCATTGCAATTGTATCGTTGTGAGATACATATATCAAAACCTGGTTTACAAACTTATTGTTTCGGTATTGAACAGAATTTTTAACCCTTTTGCAACCTTCATTTACACTTTCTCCATCTTTTGAAATTGGTTTATCATAATCAGATCGGTTGTTGTAGACGCAAGGTTCATATTCTCCTTGAGATGATTTTCCATAGTGTTCGGTAAATCTCCAATCAATAAACACTTGTTCATCCAATTGGAAAATATTTTGTTCATCGCTTCCTTGTAAATATTTTTGCAGAGAGCCATCTTCAAAAAGAACTATATATTTTTTATGTAATTCAAAATATTTTTTTTCCATTTCCTCAGTTTTTTCTTCTCAGAAAAAATCCAAGAAAGTAGGTTTGATGCTTTGCCAAGCTCTTTGAAGCGGAGAAATTATAAAAACAATATCAGACTTTTCCTCTTTTAGATATTGAAGCTGATCTGCAATTTCTTGTGCTTGTTTTTGTCATTCTTCAGTTAATACAGAATCTCAAAGTCAGTCATATCTTCTCTGTTCGTTAAAATCCGTTATTCCATGCCTAACAAAAATATTTTTGGTCAGATTTTTAGATCCAGTTCTAGTCAGATAATACAACTCATCAAGCGTTCATATAGAAAAATGATCTTCAGGATTTTCAACATTTTGCCATACAGGGATCGGAGACCCCCAATATCTTTTTCTGCTCAAGTTCCAATCAGGAGCAGATTCTAGCGTATCAATAAATCTCTTTTTCACAGATTCTGGCACAAATCAAATATTTTCAGCATTTTTTGTTGTTTCTTTTTTCAATTCAGGCTCTTTGATAAACCAAGAATCCATAGCTTTTGAAATCAGTGGAGCATGACATCTCCAACAATGCGGATATGAGTGAGTATAAGACTGTTGGAATATTAGCTTTCTCTCATTCTTTAATCTTTGGACAATATCTTTATTTGCATCATACACTACTATTCATTCATAATCACCAACCTCATCTGTAAACTCTCCATAGTCATCAACTGGTAAAAACAACCAATCTTTTGCATTTTCTCTAGGAAAAATATTTGCCACTACCTCAAAATCCTCTTGTCCAAATGACGGAGCAATATGAACAATTCCAGTTCCGTCCTCAGTACTTACGAAATCTCATAAAATTATTTGGAAATATTGTTCCTTATACTCATCAGAAATATCGCTTTGATTGATGTATTCAAATAATGGTTTGTAAAAAATTCATTTCATATCTTCTCATGAAAATTTGTTTATCAAAAGATATTCATCCTTATTTTTATAATATTTGCTCAACATATTTTTAGCTACCACATAATATTCTTGGCTAGATTTATCAAATACCAAAACATATTTAATACCTGGTCATACAGCCAAAAAACTGTTTGAAGGCAAGGTCCAAGGGGTAGTCGTCCAAGCCAAAACATTTATGTCTTTGTCTGGTGTTATTTGTCCAGCAAAATTGTTTTTGTAGGTATACAAATCATAAAACTGATTTATTATTTCTTCTGCATCATCTATTATTGTATTTTCTATTTTTATAGCCATCCCCAACTCGTTTTCAGAATCTATGATTTCTGCTCGTTGGAAATGAGTAGTTTTGTCAGGTTCCATATTTTGTGGCTCTCATCCAATTTCAGTTTCTACATAAATCAAATTCCAGATATTTCATTTTAATATTTCTTTGAATTCTCAGATCGTTTTTTGAGATTTCACCTCTACTCAAGTTTCTTCTTTAACCTCTCTGATTACGGTTTCTTCGATACTATCTCATTTTTCTATTTTCCCACCAGGGAACACATATTTTTGTCATTTTTTGTGATATCATATCAAAAATTTATCATCTCTTTTGATTACACAACAAACTACATTTGTAGCTCCATCTGATGAATGTTCATATTTATCCAATTGTTCTTGATCTTTGTTGTACAAAGGAAATTTTATAGTGATAGCTGGATCTTGCTTGTCTTCATAACCTTCATTTACTTCAGAATTGGATAAAGCAGTAGCACAAGAAGGACAGTACCATTGGATGTTGAATCATTGGTATACTAGATTTTTTGAATATAGATTATCAAAAACATTTATTACAGACTCCATAAAATCTAGATTCATGGTCATGTAAGCGTTTTCCATGTCTGCTCGTCTTCATGTCTGGTCTACAAATTTATTCCATTCATCGCTAACATTGCTAACATAAGCTCTACATTCTTGAGTAAACTTTTCAATCCCCAATTTTTCTTCTATATCTTTTTTTCCATCCAATCATAATTTTTGTTCTACAGCTTTTTCTACTGGTAAACCATGACAATCTCGCCCTCGATCTCTGATTACTTTGTATCATTTCATGGTCTTGTATCTTCATACAAGGTCTTTCATTACTCCTACTAAACCATGTCAAAAGTGTGGCTCTCCACTAGCAAAAGGTGGTCAATCGTAAGTGATCGCTTCCAAAGTGTCAGATCTTTGATCAATAGATTTTTGAAAAATTTTATGTTCTTTCCAATATCTGGTTAAATTATCGATTAATTCTTTCTGACTCATTTTTTGTGAAATGAATATTAATATAAAAAATAACAACAAAAAAAACTTATCAACTCAATGTGTATTAATCTTTCTTAGTTTTTCAATTGAAAATTAGTTTTTTTGTTGGTTTATGTTGGTAAATAAAGCATGAATTATCATTTCAAGAGAAACTTGTCATTTCAATTAAGTGAACGAAGTGAGCATACAGAGAAATCCTTTTATTGAAAAATATCATAAGTAGTTTCAAAAACCGCAAAATAATAGATATTAAATTATTATTAAATATTTTTATGTAAAAATTTTAACAGTATTTTACCTTAAATCAGATAAAATTCATAAATAAAAACATTTTACATATTTTAGATATATGAATCTTGATATTTATCTACAATAGTAGAAATTTTTTATGTTTTCTAAATATGACTGAAAAAAATTACACACACTTAGATCTACAATAGTAGAATTTTTTTATGTTTTCTAAATACTATAGAGTTTGGAGATAATACAGCATCTACAATAGTAGAAATTTTTTATGTTTTCTAAATTATTTCATTGATATCTCGTAGGTGTTCATATCTACAATAGTAGAAATTTTTTATGTTTTCTAAATCCCACCCTCTCCATTCACCGCTATCTATCTACAATAGTAGAAATTTTTTATGTTTTCTAAATTATTTTATCGTGTCAATAGTTTATTATCTACAATAGTAGAAATTTTTTATGTTTTCTAAATGAAGATGACCCAACTAACACCGACTCGCATCTACAATAGTAGAAATTTTTTATGTTTTCTAAATTACTTTTACTCATTTTCTGCCCTTAATCTACAATAGTAGAAATTTTTTATGTTTTCTAAATAAAATGATTATAATTAACAACATACAATATCTACAATAGTAGAAATTTTTTATGTTTTCTAAATTAGAACACGAGATTATGTGATGGACTGTCATCTACAATAGTAGAAATTTTTTATGTTTTCTAAATTCGAACGCTGAGTATGATTCCAGACTTTATCTACAATAGTAGAAATTTTTTATGTTTTCTAAATGGCACAAGTTGCTTGAGTAGTATCTTGAAATCTACAATAGTAGAAATTTTTTATGTTTTCTAAATTAACTAACTTAGTTAAGAAACTATTCCATCTACAATAGTAGAAATTTTTTATGTTTTCTAAATGTTTATAGACTTATTTAGGTCTATTTATCTACAATAGTAGAATTTTTTTATGTTTTCTAAATGCTTGCTTTGTCTTTACTTGTTTACAGATCTACAATAGTAGAAATTTTTTATGTTTTCTAAATAACCATTCTCTTCAAAAGAAATTCTATCTACAATAGTAGAAATTTTTTATGTTTTCTAAATTTTTACAACTGTCATTGAGTTTCTTGAAATCTACAATAGTAGAATTTTTTTATGTTTTCTAAATTGGACCAATTAGAATTATGAATATATTTAATCTACAATAGTAGAATTTTTTTATGTTTTCTAAATACCGCTGGGCTATAGCATGCTTAACATCTACAATAGTAGAAATTTTTTATGTTTTCTAAATAACTTAGACAGGTCTATAATTCTTTGGTATCTACAATAGTAGAAATTTTTTATGTTTTCTAAATGACCCAAAATCGATGGAAAAGAAATCAAAATCTACAATAGTAGAAATTTTTTATGTTTTCTAAATTTATGCTGGTCACGTATTCGGTATATATCTACAATAGTAGAAATTTTTTATGTTTTCTAAATAAAAATATGTATCACTTCCGAAACTGAATCTACAATAGTAGAAATTTTTTATGTTTTCTAAATTGATTGATTGATAAAAATCCTTTACCAAATCTACAATAGTAGAAATTTTTTATGTTTTCTAAATGTGACGAAGCTCCATTTTGTTTCTCATGGAATCTACAATAGTAGAAATTTTTTATGTTTTCTAAATAAACGAGCTTAAAGATACTAAGACTCATCTACAATAGTAGAAATTTTTTATGTTTTCTAAATTTCATAGATGTTCACGCTCACCGAGCGTATCTACAATAGTAGAAATTTTTTATGTTTTCTAAATATTATAAAATACAAAAACGATGAAAAAATCTACAATAGTAGAAATTTTTTATGTTTTCTAAATGATACAAAACATTAAAGTATTGTTTTAAATCTACAATAGTAGAAATTTTTTATGTTTTCTAAATTAAAAAGAAAGAAAATGACAAACAAAATCTACAATAGTAGAAATTTTTTATGTTTTCTAAATTTATATTATAATATTATAAAAAGATGAATCTACAATAGTAGAAATTTTTTATGTTTTCTAAATAGATTTGGCGCAAGCCCAGACGGCGTTTATCTACAATAGTAGAAATTTTTTATGTTTTCTAAATGAGCAAGTTGAAGACATCTGCGTGTCAAATCTACAATAGTAGAAATTTTTTATGTTTTCTAAATTGAAAAAAATGAACGGCTGCGCCATTGAGCATCTACAATAGTAGAAATTTTTTATGTTTTCTAAATCCCACTTTTGGCTTATTTATGCTATTTTCTCGGCGATCGTAGAAGATCATCACTCCGAGAAAAGTAGCATAAGACCATCTTTTGATTTTAGGAAGATGGTAGGTTTACATATTTATAGAATACATAACATAATTTCTAGTAACCTTACGGCTACAATTGTAGTTTTTTATAAAAAATGTTAATGATCAATTAATTATTTTCAATGATACTGAATATTTAGATAAATTCAATAGATTTATGCAAAAATTAATTCTTCCTCTTCATGAACGGCATATCCATATCTATAAACTTTTTTTTCACAAGGTCAGCATAGGTTTAATATTAAAATGCTGTCTGTCATTTCAAATTTCTTTGAAAATGTTTTTTCGATTTTCAAAAGTATTATATTCAAAATTCTATCACTATTTTTTATTTCAAATACAGAGTATTGTAGTCTTCTTCAATATTTTTCTAAAAATTTAGAAAATCTGGTCCTAAGTTTGTTGTTACTAATGTCATAAGAAACTATTAACATCTGTATTTTTTATAATGTAAAAATAGGAAATTCTCTTTTTGGATCCATCATATATCTATAATATCATTTGATATAGGCAAATATCTCCATTTTTTCATCTAATAATGCTTGTAGAAAATTTCATATATATGGTTTTTGTTTTTCTCGTGAAATACTATATTCTCATTTTGAAAACTTGAAATCTTTTTCGTTTATTTGTCAGAGATTGTACATTTTCCTAATTTTTTTATCAATAATACACCTAAATGGCTCCACTAAATCACATACTAAAGACTTTCTTTCATAAAAAAGTTTGTGATAAACTCATTTATAAACATCAAATCAATAAAGGTTTAAGTTGGCTTCAATAAAATTATACAAAAACGAATAACCGATATCCAATAAAAAATTAATTATATCATTCCTAGTTCTTGGCATTCTCCTATACCATTTCATTTCTTCAAAATAATTGGAAAAAAATAATTTTGCAATACTACCTTCAATTCATCTGAGACTATCGTCATTATCTGCTGAATCTATTTTTTTGATTGTATCTTTTATTTTTTTAATACTGTCTTTCATACTATCTGTTTTTCATCTAATTTCCTGTAATAAAGACACTTGATTTGTTGCTTTGTTTTTTATAATCATTTTTGCTATATCCAATTCATTTGGATTATTGTATTGTTTTTCTCTGAGAATATAATTTCATTGAAGAGTATTACCAATCATAAATTTGGGCTTTAAGTTGTATCATAGACAATAAATTGGGATTTGGTACTTCATAAGTTTGTCTATTAGTTTGCTACTAATTGTAAAATCTCATATAATGAAAATACAAAAAATTTTTGAACATGAAATTTGATTTACAATTTTTTCATCCTCTTTTATTAAAACATTGTTGTTGCGTAATGATAAACCTTTCCGTTCATCAGAACTTATTACTAAAATTTGTTTTTCCTTGAAGTCTGGGGCTGAAAGCATTTTCTAGAAACTAAAAAAGTAAACTAGTTCTTTTAACGAAAACTAATAACTGTCACAAAGCTCTCTATATATACATTTTTTACATTTTTCTGGATTTGCTTCAAATGGTTTACTTGGATCAAACTTACGAAACTCATCTAAAACTTTTTCAAATTTTTCAATTTCTTCTTTGTTGGGGATGGGAATGTCATAAATTTTATTGTCGCTGAGAGAGTGGATTTTGAGTTTTTTGACTTCATATCACATCTCTGTTAAACAAAAATATTGTGCATAAACTTGGTAAATTTGTCACTGATATAATTTAGATATTTTAGTTTTCCTTTCTATAATCGTTTTTTTATCTGTTTGATAGATATCTACTTTCCCAACAAGATTATATTTTTCAGAATAAATCCCAAATCACTGTAATATGTTTTTTGAAGTAGAGTACTGCTTGTTGTCTATGTTTTCATGATTTATTGTTCATTTAACTTGCGGTGTATCTTGGTACACCTGCCTTTCGTAATCCTCGTAAAGATTGTGAAAATAAATAGACTTTGGACAGAAAAGAAAGTCGTTGAGGGATGAAATACGGATATTTTGTTCCATTAAGGTTGAGGAGGAGTAGGTAAACTTTCTAGATATTCTTTGGCTTTTTTAGCGATATTGTATGTTGCGAGATCATCTCAAGATTCTATAAAATCAAATCCATAATTGTTTTTCTTCATATGATAATCACAAGATTTTCAATTTAAAATTCAAGAATTATACTTATTTTTTTCTATTTTTCATTTTTTAGTATTAGCCTTTTCAAAACTTTTATTTTTTAACCGTTCTTGATATTCTAGATCCGTTAAATGCTTCATGTTATTTTCAAAATCACTTAAATGTCATCATAATTTAAAAATTTCATTATCGTTCTTATCAGATAGATTTCAATTTTTATCTTTTTTTAATAATTGCTCATTACATACAGGACATGCAGAAGAAGTGTTTTTTTCATTAACATACAATATTTTTCAATGTTGAATAATATCTTTATTTCAGACTTCAGTTCTAAACTTTTTTAAAATAGGTGGAACTTCCAAATTTAATTGTAATTTATTATAGATTTTTTCGTTTATAACATTTCCTATAAAAGTATCAAATTCCTTTTTGACTGTTTGTTCATTTAAGGTTTCATAACAGATATATCCCTCAAAATATTTTTGTAACTCTGTAATGATTCATACAATATTAGCTGAGACAGCATTTTTGTAATTATTTATTTTTTGCATAGATATGTCTTCTTCAGAATTTATATCTTTTATATACTCATTTAATTCAAACTCTATTTCTTCTTTTAATGAATTAAATTCATCCTTGTGAGGCAAAAAATTAAATTCATCTTTCCAATACAAATTTTTTTCTTTATTCAAAATGCCTCTATTTTCATACTCGTAATAGAAAACATTTTCTTCATTATCATACAATACTTGTTTAGATATCATTTTTCATGTTGTAACTGCATTATGCAAAGACCTTTTTGCTGTAGTTTTGTATAAATTAAGGGTGGTGGAAATATCTGCATTAAGAATAATTTTTCATTTTATAAGTTTTGCATAAGTTAAATCTCATAAACAAGAAGTAATACTTAATTTTTCAAAGATTTTTGGATTATCAATTTCATCTAAAAACAAGGAAGGATTTTTAGCTAATGTGTGTATTGTAATAGGTTGTTCTCATTTTTTAGGTTGTTTTTTTGTCGTTGTTTTAGTATGAAGAAATCAATCTTTTGTGATTTTGTAGACAGGAATTTTTTCAGAAATATTCACTGATTCCAATCATTTGTTTGATTTTTTAAAAATTCATAAGGTCACTAATTCTTTTGTTCCCTTATCTATACCATAAATATAATCAAATCTATTCTTTCTATTAAAAATATCATTAAAATCTTGTAATGATTGTTTTCTATCTTCTTCGTTAATAAAGGCAGTATTAATATAATTTCTATCAGCAGAATGAGAAAAACTCATAGTTAAAAAATATTGATTATTTTTTTTCCTATGAAATGGTAATGTGTTTTTATATTTTTCCTTATCTCAAAGCCTAAAAGAAATACTGAATTCTGGATTTATTCTTAATACATAATCATTTTCTTTATTTTCTTCTTCCCAAAAATCTCTCCACCAACTAGAGAAAGTACTTTTATTAGTGTTATTCTCAATGTCTTTTGAGGTAATTTTATATGAAATTCACTTATATTTTTCTAAAATACTTTCAAAATTTTGTTTTGAAATAAAATATTCATCTAATATATATGTTTCTTGTTTTAATAAAATCTCAAATGCACCGATATCTTTACACTCTTTTAGTATGTTTATAGATTGAGTAGATTTAAATTTTAGGTTCAAATTAGTTTGGTGTTTTAGTACTTCTACAAAGAAATCAATAAGGATATTCTCCTCTTCTAGTTCTTTCTTGCTTTTAAAGATTTTTCTTCAACTTCCATTTTGAATTTTTATAAACTTTTCATCAAGCTTATTTATTATGTTTCATTTACTAAAGGTTGATCTTTCCGAGAAACAAAGCTTTTCTAATGCTCTCAAAGTTATCGAGCTTAGAATATAATATGCAATTTCTCACTTTGTATTTTTATTGTTAATTAGTTCATGATAAGCTTGTTGTGAGTTTTCTATATCAAATGTGTTTATATAGAAATTGTTTTCTCAATCTTTGGCAAAGAATCAGTATCATCTTTCCCTTTCTGCGAGTACCTTTTCTCTTTGTAATGATATAATTTCCGCTTTCCTTTTTCAAAACTCCATTGCCACATCTTTATAATCATTACAGAATTTTTTGTATTTGTTAAGATGATGTTGAAAATATTTTCCTCTTTTTTCTTTTAATTGTTTTCTAGATTCTTTATTTTTTTCTTTTTCAATTTGATTGGTTAAATTTAACATTTCTTCATACCTATCTTCCGTTATGTCAGAGAACAAAACTATTTTAAAGTTTTCAACAACATCTCATCTATTATCAATAAATTTAAATTCCTTCTGAAAATTAGTAAAATTAATACCACTTTGTAATCTCTGCAAAAAAGCACTTTTTTGACTTGCTTTAAAAATCTTCATTTCTTTATAAAGATTTTCTATAGGTTGATTTTTATCAATTCAATAAAGTGCTCATAAATTTCCATAAAATTTGTTTTTTAATCATTCCGATTTTTTAATAATTTCTTCTTCATAATCTTTTTGTGTTTTTCTTCTTGTATAATAATTAAGACTTCCGTGTTCTATAAACATTCAAAACGAATCACTAATTTTATAGTTTTCTATACAATTGTTAGCTTTTTGTTTAAAGTCTCTAAGTTGCTCTCTTAAATATTCGATATCTGAATTATCATTTTTATGATTTATATATTCTCATTCAAATAATTGATAAATTTTATTTAAGTGTAACTTAGATTGAATTTTTTGTAGTAAAAATTTTATATCACTATTTCTACTTTTATCGTGTTCTTGTGATTCGGTTAACTCTATAATATTATTTCAATATTCTAGTGCTGTTTTTAAAAAGTCTTTAAAAAAAACTTGTAAAAACTCCACATTTCAAATAATAGTCCAATTTTTTGTTTTAACTCTGTTTCAATCTTTATTGGTTTTGTAAGAAACAATGTTTTCTTTATTTTTATGCCAATCACTTCTAAAGTTCTCTTTAATCCATTGATGTTTTATTCTAACAAGCTTATTAAAATCCTTTTTATCAAAATCCTTTTCATCTCAATGTAAAATTATTTGCTCGTGATTTTCGACAGATTTGTTTGCAGATTTTGTTATTTCTCCAATTTTTAATTGGTCATCTTGGGATATAAGTGATCATAAGTTTGTAGACAATCATACTTCTTCAGTATTGTCTTCATGTTCATCTTCATATAATAACTCTGATAAAGAATTTATTATATTAACATATTGTTTTCCCAGATCTTTAAAATTTGAAGGTTCTTTACTCATTTCAATTTGTCTATAAATTTTATTAGGAATTAGCTTGAAACTAGCTGTTTTCCTTACCTCATAAAAGTTTTTAAAAGTTTTTAACATTTTTTTTATATAAAATTATAAAAATACTTATTTACAAAATAAAGATTATCTTCTATATACTAATTTCAAAACTAATTACAATATAGAAAAATTGATTAAATAAAAAAACATTTATTAAATAAAAAAACATTTATAATTAAATAGTTATTTTATCCAATTTTTTCCATATTTTCATCGAAACTATTGTTTCATTAAAAATTTTCGTATCTATCCATTTTCAACCAAAAATAAACCTAAATTAAAATTTGAAAGTTTCCACTTGTATAGTTATAATAGTTCTTACCTTTATAAACTTACAAGAGAAATTAATGTACTTAACAATTGAAGAAAGAGAGTTGATAATGATTTACCTCGCACAAAATAAATCTAAGCGTGAAATTGCTAGATTAATTTGAAGATCACATACGACAGTTAATAATAAGATTAAAAACAATTCTGTACGAGGTAAATATAATCCTAGTAAAGCTAAACATAAGGCTTATGTTAGGAGGTTACATGCCAAGAAAAATCTCAAAAAGATTAGATGTAACAACAAATTAGAAGAGCATATATACGAAAAAATTCAAGATGATTGAAAATGTGAATTGTTTAAACCCGATGGTCTCTAATTTTTTGAAGTTTGAAGATTTTAAAGTTTGAAGTAAGATAGAGACCAATCGGGTTGCGGATAAAAAATCCAATTTGAATATTAAGATTTTATTCATAATTCCTTTAATCGCTCCTCTGGAGTTTTATTTGGCACCTTAGAAATATTGGTACCCTTTTTTCAAAGATGAGAATCAAAACTAGATCATGATCTATAAATATCGTTGTCAATTATAAGATAACGATCGTGAAAATTTCTCAAAGGACGACTTTTGATAGGATTATTTTCTTGATCTTGTAAAACATCTTTAGTTTGTCATTCTGACAATTTGATATTTGAACAATATACTACTGCTTTTACTCAATTTCATCTTTTAGATAAACGAGAAATTGTTACACTATCCACATAAGGATCCACTAATATAACCTGTGTCTTTGCTGATTGTATTAACGATGTAACATAATCATCAGCCTTTTTTGGTTCTCACATAAAATCTCTTCATATACTATCACTCACTTTCTTTTGCAATTCCGCGTTTTCGTTTTTTAAATTCTGATTTTCAGTTTCTAATTCCTTATTTTTTTCTTCATGTAATAATTTTTTCTGATAAATATCATTAAATTTTTTGTCTAAGTTTTTAAAATCATTTTGAGCTTTTAATAATTTGTCTTCATAATTTTTTTCTACTTTTTTATCTCATCCTGATTGAGCTTTTGCTAAACTCTTTTCTAATTTTGTAATCTTTCAACTCGCTATTTCTTTCTCTTTTTCGAGCTCTCATAAATTATGTTCTAATTCCTTTATCTTTAATCTATTATCATCTATGGCCTTTTCACGATTCTTAATATCTTCCTGTGCCGCTTCTAATTTTTTTTCTAATTGTTGAGTTTTTTCTTGTAATATTTGTATTTGATTATCTCTTTCTTTTATTATGTCCTGAAGATTAGTATTCGACAATCAATCTTGTTGTTGAATTATCGAAATTTGTTGTTCTAATCCTTTTATTTTAACTCTTGCCTCTTCTATTTCTTTAAATTCTGTTGGCAACATTTTTAGAGAAATATCAAAAAGAAATACAAGATGTTCTTTATCATCTCAACGTGGACGGTATAATATTTTTTGATATATTTTCGTTCATGCTATATAATATCATTTTTTAAGCCACTTGTTTATTTTGTATGGCAGCAAGCTTTTTGAACTTTGTTGAATAACTTTTCATTCCCATATATAATCTATAACTCAGTTTCATTTTTTAATATTTTCACTGTAATCAATTTCAGCTCATATCATTGGATCTTTAATAACTTTATCATCATTAAAAGATATATATGTATCTGATAAAGTTGTAATTACTGAAATTTCATTTGTATCTTCATTATCATAAACTTTTTCCTCTTTAATTGGAGATTTGTTATATAAAAAATTAAAATATCTATTATTATCCGTATTTCACAATAAAATAAGATTATTTTTTGCTCTTGTCATTCATACGTAAATAAGCCTTATATTACTATTTCTAGTATTATCATCAGTAAATTTTTCATTCCAATTTTTATGAGGATCAAAACAAATAATTACATTATCAAATTCTCTTCATTTTGCTTTATGAAATGTTGAGACAAATAATTGATGTTCATTGTCAATTAAATCTGCTTCATCTTTAAAATCAATCATAAAGTCCTCTACTATTTTTGGATAGATAGAACTATTTGTATCAATAATTGTATTTATTATTTTTTTTAAAGTTTCTGTGTTTTTATTTTCTCAAAAATTCGCAATTACAGAATTATATTTATCCCAAATATTTTCTTTTGTTAATTTGTCTCAAGTAGTATCGTTACAAATCTCTAAAAAATATCTCAACTCCAAAGCATCTCTTAGCTTATATCATTGATCTCATAATAGAATTTGAGCTTTAATTCATTTTTTTTGTAAAATATGATTTATTTGTAATACAGTTTCGTTTTCATTACAGATAATCGCTGTCGTTTCTCTTTTAGTTGTAGATTTAATTGATTCAAGAGCATCTTTTACTCCAAAAAGATAATTTCATTTACAATTCCATGCTTCAATTTTAGATTGTCATTGAAAAATATCCATAATGCGTCATGATGTTAATTTAGTTCATTGTTTTAATCTATTTTTTATAGTTTTTATAAACATTGTAGTATAATCTATTAATGGCTGAGTAGATCTAAAATTTTTAGATAAAATCACAGAATCAGCATTATATTCTTTTTGAAAATTTTGAATATATTGAATGTCTCATCATGCAAATTCCATAATACTTTGATCATCATCTCCGGTAGCTATAACTCTAATTTTGTTTTCATTAAAAGATGATCTTTTACTAATTGCTTCAATAAACCCAAAATATGTTCCTCAAATATCTTGAAACTCATCTAACATAATTACTCTATATGGTAACTGTAAATCTTTATTTTCATTTAAATATGTTACAGCATCTTTAATTATATTATCACTATTTCAATTTTCATTATCATAATCATCTTTCAAGGGATTTTTTCCCAACAACTCATATGCAAATCAGTGAAATGTGTGGATTTTTAAAGCATATCATTGATTTCAAATAAGTTTTATAATTCTGTTTTTTAACTCAAACTTTGCCGATCTCATAAATGTAAGCAGAAGAAATTCATCCTTACTTACTCACTCTTCCATTACTAAATTGGCAACTTTATGTACTAAAGATTTTGTTTTACCAGATCATGGTCAAGCAATGACTAATAGATTATTTTTAGACTCAAGAATTTCTTTCTGCTCATCTGAAACATTCCATATTTCATCATGTTTTGCTTTTGATGTTGATCTTGATATTTCACTTACTCTTCATTTAAAATATTTTGGCAAAAATTCACCTTCATAATCCAAATTAAAATAATCATCTACAAATATATTTACAAATTGTTCAACTGCATTAATAGGGAGATATTCAATAACTTTTCTAGCAAATTCATCCATAATATGTGCTTGTTGTGTTTTGTTTTTATAAAAATCTGAAAGAGATTCAAAATGCTCTTCCTTCAAATTATTATATTTTTCTTTTCAGTCATCTGTAGGGGTTTTGAGACGCTTTCATCATTCAATTTCAAACCTTGTAAAATATAAGAATAAACCAGATTCAACACCTATGATATCAAACTCATGCAGAAGTTTTAAAACATTTTCCAATTGAATATTGGTTATTTTTATACCTATTTTTTCTCACAATTTTCTTGCAAGTATTTTTAAATTAACATCCATTGTGAATTTATTTTCTCTTTGATTTTTTGAAACATTTTCATCCAAAAGTAACTTTATTAAGTTATTACTAATATACAATTGATCATTAAATTCTTGTTTTATTTCACTAAATGGCAAATAATTAATCATGGTATTTCATAATGTTATATTAACATATCATCTATTTTTTAATATATATAAAAAACTATTAATTTCACCCATATTGCTTGTGTTTCATAGCATATGTGTTAATTCTGTATTTATTCATTTTTTATCAAAAACAAGTTCAGATCATTTATCAATAAAATTTCAGAATTCTTTTGAAAAAATACTAAATATGGCCTCAAAAAAATTATATACATCTTGGAATCTTTTTTCTGAACTTTGTCATCATGTAACATTTAAAGATAAAGAAATTTCTTCATCTTTATCTATTAAGTTGTGTTCTCTTAGTATTTCAACTAATTCTTGTATTCATTTTTTACTTTTAGTTCATTCTGCAGAAGGAATTCTTTTAATATGCCATCAAACTTTATTTGGAAGGTCTTCTATAGACATTACTTTTCAAGTTCTAATATTGCTATAAATATCGTTTATAACTCTACGTTCATAGTCATCTAAAGTTTTTAAAGCATTATTAAGATCATCATCCGTTTGATCAACTGTTAAATCATAAGTTTTTTTTCATTTTGCAGTTGCAAAAACTCTTGTTCTATTAAATTTTCTCTCAATAAACCATGAATCATTTTCTTTAGGAAATGGCTTTTCTAAGAACCATAATGCAGTTCTTATTTTTGTTTCCCACATTGATTTATTGTTTGTATATTCTTCTTCAAAATCTCCTGAAATTCGTCATGCATATTTTACAAATTCTTTTGCAGAATTTATAATTCTTTTTTTACCTTTTTGTTGAAATTGATATTTAATGTATTTCAATAACATTTGCAATTCTCCTTTCTTTATTTGAGATAATTGATTTAGTTGTAAATTTTGATCCAAATCATCAGATGTATAAAGTATTATACAGTTTGAGTCTTTTCAATCTCTTCAAGCCCTTCAAGCTTCCTGTAAATAATTTTCCAATGATGAAGGCAAGTCATAATGAATCACATATCTTACATCAGATTTATCAACTCACATTCAAAATGCATTAGTAGCTACGATAATATTCACTTCTCAGCTCATAAATGTTTGCATCATCTCTCTTTTTTTTGATCATTCTAATTGACCATGGAAAAATGCTGCGTTGATGTGTCAGTATCAGTCTTGTTGTAATCTTTCATTAATAGCTCTAGTAAGGTTTTCTGCTCACATCCTTCACATACTTTTGTTTTGTCATGTATATCTTGTAAATATAATGCATGATTTTGTATCAACTCTATTTTCTAATATCTCCATAAGTGTATCAAACTTCTTTGTTCAATTTTCAACATTATATGCTTCATAGTGTAAATTTTCTCTTTTGGCCGTTGATTTATACTCTTTTAATTCCTTTCAAAAATGATTTTTAAAATATGTTTTTATTTCTTCAACTACTTCTTGTTTAGCTGTAGCTGTGAAACAAGAAATAGAAATATCTTTTATGCTTGGGTTAAAATATTGAGATTTTTCTTTTCATAACTCTTTAATAAAATCTGCAATAAACATGTAATCAATACGGAAATCATGTCATCGCTTACTAAAACAGTGAGCTTCATCAATAACTAATCTATCAATATGTCTTTTGGAAAGTAATCTTTGAGTACTAGGACTTCTCAGCATTTCAGGAGAGAGATATAACAAATCAATTCATCAATGTTCAATTTTTTCACAAACCTCTTTTTTAGTTAATGGATCCAAAGCTGAGTGTAAAGCTCAAACATTTGTTTTATTATATTTATATTTTAAATTTGAAACTTGATCATCCATCAATGATTGAAGAGGTGATATCACAAGTGTTAAAAATCATGAAGATTCAGCTCTAGCTAATGCGGGCAATTGAAAACAAAGAGATTTTCATCCTCATGTCGCCAAAATTGCAATGAAATCTTCTCAATGAAATCATGAATTAACTAAATCTTCTTGTTTTATTTTTTCTCAATGAATGTTTGCATATTCTCTAAAGGTAAAATCTTTATTCCAGTTTTTTAATTCTTTTTGTGCATTAAATTTTTTGTATTTATATATTTTTGAAAATACTTTATGATTGTTGATTAAAGTATAATTAATTCGATCTGGTAAAATAGAACAATCTGGATTTATAGAAATATCTCTATTTAAATTTTGTTCTATTAATCTAAGAATATATGCAAAACAAACTGATTCTTCAGACAAAATCTGTGATAACTCTAAATCAAAAAACTCTTTCTTAATTAATGGGTTAAGTATCTTAAATATTTCATTTTTTAAGTTTATCTTTTTAGGAGTAAATTGATTTTGTTCTATTAAATAATCAAAAAATGTTCAAAATTGTTTTGATGTATGTAATAATGTATATAAAATTTGTTGCATGTTAGAATTGATATTTGCAAACTCTTCTACACAATTATTAAATACAGCTAGACTTAATTGAGAGTCATTTATAGGATTATTTTTGACAATATTATTTTCTTCTTCACATCAAGGTTGATGTCTTAAAAAAAAACTATCTAATTCATCTTCATAGTTTGGATCAACATTTCATCACTTATATTCTTTTATTAATTTATGATATGGTTTTCTAATAAAAATCAATGATGAAAGCCAAAGTGTATCAATCACAGGTTTTTCCAAAAATGATGTACTGATATTATGAGTAGTTGATAAATATTTTAAATCATGATGCAAAATATTATGTCATGCCAAAATATCATAATTTTTGGTTTCATTATAAAAAGCCTCAACATCGTTTCAAGAATAAACAAAATTTCAATATTGATCTATAGCTCCAATATTAGCAATCTTCTTTTGAGCAGTAACTTCTATATCAAAAAACAATATTTTCATGGTCTTTATTATATGCTTTTATAAAAAAGATATAAATTTTAAAGAAAAATACATGTGAGATTTAAGGTGTGAACTACATTTCAAAATAAAACGGTATAACAAAAATCAAATAAGCATAATATAGTTAATATTTTTAAGATATATATATCTTGTTAACTATTCTACAAGCTAATCATAATCTATTATTTTTCTTACTCTATTATTAAGCAATTCTATCTTATTATCAATATCTTTTTACATAAATTTAAATAATTTACATTTCTTTGGATAAAATTCTATCAATAATCAATTAAAGTTTTCGTTTAATAGCATTTATCAAGGATCATAGGAGTAGATATCTATTTTATTTTTTAAAAAAGAGTTGGCTTGACACAAACCAACTCTTTCGGAAAGCATAATACTAACCTAAAAACACTCAATGTAGCCCCTATGAAAAAGAATTAATCATGAAAAAAGATTTTTACATAAAAATGGGTGCGGGACTCCTAAATTAAAATTTGAAAGTTTCCACTTGTATAGTTATAATAGTTCTTACCTTTATAAACTTACAAGAGAAATTAATGTACTTAACAATTGAAGAAAGAGAGTTGATAATGATTTACCTCGCACAAAATAAATCTAAGCGTGAAATTGCTAGATTAATTTGAAGATCACATACGACAGTTAATAATAAAATTAAAAACAATTCTGTACGAGGTAAATATAATCCTAGTAAAGCTAAACATAAGGCTTATGTTAGGAGGTTACATGCCAAGAAAAATCTCAAAAAGATTAGATGTAACAACAAATTAGAAGAGTATATACACGAAAAAATTCAAGATGATTGAAAAGTAATTCTTACTATATTATACATCATTTTTGGGGGAATGGTGGTATTTGTTCACTTTTATTCAAATATTTTTGCAAATATTTTATTTATATTTATACTAAATATAGTTTAATTTTTAATAAAACAAATGACAAAATCTCAAAAGAAAATTAAAGGCGGTGGAGAACAAACATTCAGACTATTAGTAATTTTACTAATTCTTTCTGTACTTTGATTAGTTTTTCTCAAAGTATCAGTTTTCTTGCTTCAAAAACAGATAAATGAAAACAGAGAATCTTTACAACAACAAGAGCAACAACTTACAGCATACGAAAGTGCTACTAGTTATGATAAATTTTTATTGGTAAATGATTTAGAAGAAAGAATTACAGAAATGCCTTGGTTTGAGCATATCCCAAAAATATTACAAATTTTACAAGACATAAAAAATTTAGATCCAAATTCTGATGATGTTATTACTTTGTCCGATTTTAATGTAAGTTTAGATGAAATTACTTTAAAAGGTAGGGTTTCTACATTAAAGGCCTTATATTACAACTCTCCTACATCATGAGGCTTCAAGGCACTATTGGAAAGATTTCAAGAGCTAGATTTTATCAAAGATATCACAATTAGAAGCTATAACAGGGCTTCTGATAGAAACTTTGAATTTATTTTAAATGCTAAAGTAATAGACAATGACTGAAAATAAAGAAATTCTAAACAAATTGATAGGAAGTCAAGAAAATGAAGCTTTGATTCCTACATCAGAGTCTGATTGAGCAGGCCAAAAAAGCACTATCACAACTTCCAGAATAATTGGAGTGAGATATAAGTTTTATACAATTATTTTATTGTTATTAATTTTTATAGTTTGATACAATTATATTTTACCTAGTTATGAAGGATATGAAAGTACAAAAATTGAGCTGTCAGATGTAGAGCTAGAACTCTCTAATTTCCAAACTAAAAAAACAAAGTACGAATCTAATATATGATTGGTTGATACCATCAAAAATGTAGAATCTCAGATAGTAAACTGCGTCAATATGCTAGAATGATGCCAAGAGTTACCTGATATAGTCAAAAACAATTTTTCAGTAGTTAGGTCATACTTACTACTAACAGAGATGTCCAATAACAAAATGAGTTTGGATGAAAAAAAGATTTTAGCAAATATTGATTGATTTTTATTAAAAAGAGACTCATTAAGCTCTGATTCTGCGATAAGCAATTGAGTTTTAAATAAAATAATTATTTGAGAAAAAGAAGAATTTAATGATAATTTATATTTTGTTCCGATAGAATTAAGTATTAAGTTTAGCGATAAAGATGGTTTAATGTCTTTTATAGATAATGTTGAAAAAAAAATTCCAGTTCAAGAAGAACTTCGTATTTTATATAAGATCGACAAAATTAATTATGATATCGTAAATTATGATGAACCACAAGAATCAAGCATATTTATGTATTGATACTTTTATGACGATAAAACAAAATAAATGATAAATCTTTTTACCCCAAAAAATATTGAATATAAAAAACATTCTGTTGATAATACAATAGTTCATTTTCTAAAATCTAGAGATAAATCGAGCTTTGGTACCAAGGATAAGATTTTCTTTTTTAAAGAACTGGCATATATGTTGAAATGATGAGTTGGTTTAGTACAGGCAGTTGATACAATCTACAATAGTACACATAACTATGCCGTAAAAGAGATTTCTATCTGAGTAAAAAAATATTTAGAATTATGAAAAAGTTTGTCTTATGCACTAAACAGATTGCCAGATTATTTTGATGAGTGAGACTATAGTGTAGTCAGAGCTTGAGAAAAATCAGGGAATTTATCCATAGTTTTGGAGTCTTTGGCGACAGAATATGAATATATAAAAGAAATAAAAAATAAGTATATATGAGCATTAATTTATCCAATAATACTAATTATAATAGCTGTTATCGCGGTATTTGCTCTTTTTGGTTTTGTCCTTCCTAGTGTATTTGATGTTGCTAATAGCTTTCAATGACTAGAATTACCAGCAATGACCAAACTTTTAAAAAACATGTCAGATTTTTTTGTAGAAAATTGGAAATATATCATGTATGTGTTTATTGTGTTTTTACTCATATTATGGTTGTTTTTTTCCACAGATTTTTGAAAAAAAACCCAATTCAAAATCCTTTTTTCTATTCCTGTTGTGGGTAGAATGACCAAGTATTACTATTTAGTTAGACGATGTAGATATATGAAACTAATGCTAGTTTCAGGGATGAATTATGTAGAAACATTCAAAACTTTAAGAGACATTTTACATATCTCTCCATATCAAACTATGATAGAAAGAGTTTTGGCATGATTACAAAGATGAGAAAAAATATATGATTCTTTGAAGCATGAAACTAATTTAATTCCATGAAATGTTTCAGTATTGATAAAAGTCTGAGAAGAAACAGCAAACTTAGATAATTCGGTAGATAATATACTAAAAATGTATCAAGAAGAATTAAATATGATAATAAATAGCTTGTCAAAAGTAATTGAGCCGATTATGCTTGTCTTAATCGGAATTATCGTAGTAATAGTGGCTTCATGAGTGTTTGGTTTGATTTTACAAATTATGGAATGAGCAGGAATGTAAAAAGCTCGCTTTGCTCGCGATAAAGTGATAAAAAGTTCGCTTCGCTCACGATAAAGTGATAAATTGTTCGCTTTGCTCACGATAAAATGATAAAGTGATAAGTTGTTCATTGTCAATTATAAGCTTTACAAATTAATAATCCAGAATATGAAAAAATTGAAAGCGTTTACCATAATAGAACTTCTTATAGTTATCGCAATTATTTGAATTTTGATGGCTACTACTATGAAGTTTAGCTGAGATCGTATCAGTTTTTTAAACAATAAAAATATTCAAGAACAATTTGTGGCTAATTTTTCTTCATTACAAGCACAAAATAATATGACAAACTACCATTTTTGAAAAATTTACCAAGATCTAAAAATAAATTTCGTATTGGAAGAAGATCATTTTACTTATTCTTATCACAATCATGATTCTGCGATAGATACCAGAGCAACTACTACAGAATGATGACACTACCAGATTAACGAAATTATTTTGGATTGAGATACTACCACAGAAGCAAATATTTTTATGAAGCCTTACACATTGTGATGTACAATTACCAACAAAGATAATAATGATTGAAAAAATTTAAAAATTTGAATTTTAGTAAATGATGCTAAAAAATATTGTTTTTCAATAGAATCAAATAACTGCAAAATAAAAACAATTTCCTGTTCAGAGATTTAAAAACGAACTTCGTTTGTGATAAAATGATAAAATGTTAAAGTGATAAATATTCGCTTCGCTCATGATAAAATGATGAAACTTGCCCCGCTTAGCGGGGTGAATGATAAAATGTTAAAGTGATAAATATTCGCTTCGCTCATGATAAAATGATGAAACTTGCCCCGCTTAGCGGGGTGAATGTTAAAGTGATAAAATGATAAAGTGATAAAATGATAAAATGATGAAACTTGCCCCGCTTAGCGGGGTGAATGATAAAGTGATAAAATGATAAAATGATAAAGTGATAAAATGTTAAAATGATGAAGTGATAAAGTGATAAAATGATAAATGCCTGCCCAGCCACATAGTACTATCCCGTAGTTTTACGGGACTTACAGGACTTGGTGGGATGAATGATGAAATGATTTTTTATCAATCCATTATTTTAACAATTATTGGATGGGGAATAATTTTTATATCCCAAATAATAATTAACAATTTTTTACTTGATAAGTTTGTAAAGTTTTTTATAAGTACTATGTTTTAATTAAAAAATTTTTTATGAAAAAAAAATATGCTTTCACTTTTATAGAGGTTATGATCGCTATTGTCATATTTTCCGTTGGAATTTTGGCAGTTTTAAGCTTGGTTACAAATAATTTAAAATCCATGGATCGCAATAATTTAAGACTTCAAGCAACCTTATTAGCCAAAGAGTGAATAGAGTTGGTTTACAATCTTAGGGATGCTAATATAGAAAAAAAACTTTCTTGGAATTGCTTGATGAATGACGAAATGTATCGTCGGACAGCAGAAGAATTATCAAATAAAATTCGTAAAGCCACCCAGTCAGACTTTGAAGATATTATTTGTGAATGATATTTTTGAACAGGGAATGCTCTCAAAATTTGATTTGATTCCAAAAATTATTTAAATTATGATAATTTCCAAATATCCAATAGTTTTGTTGATAATTTTGACAAAAGTAGATTGTTTTTGCTTCACAACAATAATTGACTGCTTCGGTATGGTCATTCTACTGGCAATACGGATAAAGAAACATATTTTGCCAGATATTTATCATTTAAAACCATAAAAGAGAATAATATGGTATTGCCTCCCGATAAAATTTTGAAAGTAGAATCTCATGTTTTATATATGAAATGAGCATATACTGGTGAAGTTGTTTTTGAAAGTTTTATTTGAAATTACTAAATGAAAAAAGCATTTACCCTAACAGAAATCCTTATAGTTACCATAATTATTGGTATTTTAGTATGAGTTTTGTTCAGAACATATATTACCATTTCTCAAATTTCTTTCAGAGTCGAACAGCAAAAATTTCTTAATCAAGAGGTGCTTTTCGTCTCAGAAACATTACAAAACTTTGCCAATAAAAATAAAATAGATTACCACAAGTATTCCCAACAAGGTATAGATTTACATCCAACAAAGTGAATCACGGATGTTTTATATCTAAGCTGAGAGGACGGAAAGTTTTCTGTTTACTCCACGGGCGCTTGTATAGCATTAGAGACAGCTCCAACACCATCTGATTTACAAAAACCATGTTATCTCGTTGTAGAAAAGGATTGAAAGTTTACAAGAATAACAGAATCTACTGTTTATATATCAAAAGTAATTTTCAAAATTATTCCTTATGCAGATAGTCAGGCTTATATCAATAATACAGCTTTATGTGAAAGTAATTATTTAGCATGTTTGCATGACCATGGTTTTTGGTTTTTTAGTAACTTTTATTCCAAATGATATAGTCCAGCAAACCGATCCTCAAATGTTACATTATTTATCCAACAGTTTTTTAATATCTAACTTTTTGTATGAAAAACTTATTCCAAATACAGAAAAAAATAAAATGACATATCAGTATATTGATAATCTTGGTTTTACTAGCCTCATCAATGATATGATTATTAACGATGAATTTCTTGAAGCAAATGGTTTCATATACAAATGAAACCTACTCTTACCATAAATCATACTATTTTGCAAAAGCATGATTGGAACTGTCTTTAACTGAAATAGATAATTCTTGAATTTGATTCTCCAATACCTTATCTGGATCAAGTCCTATATTTTTAAATAATTTTGATTGCGAATATTGTTGATTTGATGTAAACATACAATGAAAAACTAAGTACTTATCTGACAAGTTTTGGCTATCTAAGGAATGTGACGATGATACAGCTTTCTTGCTCAAATCAAGAGAATCTTTTGTCCTTCCTATGTTTTCACAAAAACAAGTTTCATCCAATTTAGATACTTTTTCACCACCAGAATATAATTTTGATTTGTTGAAATACAGAAAAGGTCTGGAGTTTATCCAAAATCAAGATTATAAATGAAAAATAAATTTATGATTAATTATTTTATCTGGTGATAGTGTTGAAAAAGATTATTTACTAATAAAATCCCACGAAACAAGTACAGATGTTTTGAAAATATATTTTGATGAATTTGATGAATTTTATTGATCAGAATTATTAGATAAAGGCAAATTCCCATCATTTTTACTTATCTCAAATGCAGATGATACAGATGATTTATCTTTCTGTATTCATTCAGACAATGTAATATTTTGATGAGTTTCTCAAAATGTTTATCTTCCTACAATGAATTTCTATATTTCCAGTATTGGACACTACTTAAATAGATCTGTCGGATTACAAGCAATTTACGGTCAAGCGATTCCGTGATTTTTGGCAAATACATATTTAGAATAATTCCTCTAAAAAATATAAATTTGGAAGCTTAGGTTTTTTCTGTAATAATACAGAAAAATCTTTTTTTGTAAAAATTAAATAAATCTTTAAAGATTATAGTGTGTTTGCTGAAAATATAAAAGATACAAGCACTTAACAACCAATATTAAACCACAAAACAGTCAATAGTCAACCTGAATTCAAAAAAAGTCCTCAAATATTTGACAAATTGGGGGGGGGATATACTTATATTAAACAAATTTATTATTTAATTATAAAAAAATGGACAACACAAAAAACCAACTTGGTTCTTGAGGTCTTGAAGCAAGAGAACAAGAAGACCAAGCTTTAGTTAATAAACTTAGAAACAATGAACAGCTTACTCCTGAAGAAGCAAACAAATTAGCTGATTTATTGGAAAGTAAAGATAAAGTAAAAAAAACAGAGGAAGAAATAAAAGAAGAGAAAAATAGTAAGCAAGAATTAAAAAAAGAGTATGAAACAGCAACAAATAAACAAAATGATCAAGTTGATGTTCTTAAAGAACAATTATGAAAAGAAAAATCGGACCCCATAAATGAAAAAATATATTTTGATATAGGTGGAAATATCCTCCTACCAAATGGATTAGGAATGTGGCCATTAGACAGCAATATTTCTGTTATAAAAGAAAAAATATTAAAAGATGGAGAATTAGATTCTATATCAGAAACAGTATTAGGAGAGTCTGAGCCAAAAGTCATATGAAATATATATACCATAGATAGTATGTATCCTCCTGAGTTTGCATGCGATATTCAAAAATATGAAGGTCCTGAACATTATGTTAATCGTGGTAATAATGCTTTGAATAAAATGTTTGCGTGAAAGAAATTTTATGATAAAAAGGCAATGTTTTTAGAAAATAAGCAGCTTCCGACAGCAGAAGATTTTAAAGATGGTGAAAAATTAATAAAATTACTGTCTATGATCAAAGATAGGTGATATTTTAAGAATGATAGAGATTGATTTCATTTTTATCCTTGATATGAAACGGAAGAGGGGTGAAATAAGAATATTTATACATGGTTGGATGATTGAAGAGTCATTCACATAAAAGATGATGAATTTCAAATTTTTGAACCAGGAGAAGACGATGCTTATCCTATTCAAGTATGGTTTGATGGTGAAGAATTCACTAATCAAGAGTAAAAATTTTTAAGATAAAACAATCATACAAACATTCTCTTTTTTATTTTCAAAAGGGGATTTTTTGTTTTTTTAATTTTCCTTCTTTTTTTGAATATTATTCTATCTCCATCACTTTGGTCTATGGATATTTTTTCTAAAAAAAAGAACCCCCTCAGATGTTTCACTGAGGGGCGGGCAAGTAGCAAAAGAAATTCGTAAATTTCAATGCCCTATGCCTCTTGGTGTATTCTCATTATATTGATTTTTTTTATAAAAGCAAGTATTTCCCAAAGAAATTTCCTTTTAATCTTATTTTGAAGTGCTTGATTGATAAAAACGATAAAAGATCAGCATAATTGAGAAAAATTTATACTAAATAGTTATGACTTTCTCTTATTTTTTTTTGTCCGTTTTGAAAAAATGATAGAAATTAAGCTTAGCGTAAGATTTTACTTCACAAACAAGTCATCCAAGAAACAAGCATACAATTTTCCATCTACATACAAACAATCATTATCTACTCACAAATCTCATCTAGCCTTTCTCAAACTTCTTTCTTTTACCAAATCTTTTTTATCAAAGTTTTCCAAAAATATCTTTAATTCTTCCAAAGCTTTTTCCATTGTAGCTTGATTATTGCTATATTTTTTAATAATTTTGATGTACAAAAACATTATAGCAAATTTCGCTCTTTGTTCGTTGGTCATCTCATATCTGTCTCATCGATCAAACTGAGCTAATTGTTCATATTCGTTCTTCATCTTGTACATTCAGTTTTCACTAGAATTTTTTAACTCCAAAGTAACATTTTCCTTGTTTTTTATTATGTTATCTATGTTTTTCATCAATATCACTCTAGTATCATAATCTGCAAAAATTCCTAGTAAATTATCAGAATTGATAGCATCTTTTCATTCCAAATCTTTTTTATCTATCACCTTGAAACTTTTTGCATCAGCAAACTTTATTATTTCTCCTTTATACAGCACATTGTTTCCATCAATAGAGTAGTTTCTTCATAAATTCGTTCAGTTCTTATTCCTGTTTGTTGTCAGACCAGATTTTACTTCCAATTTTTCATTTTCTGCTTCAATGTCCTCATTGTTTACCTCAATATCCTTATTGCTTATCTCCACATTTTCATTTTCTATCCCATTCCTGTTAATTTTGAAAATCTTAAATAAAAGTATCCATAAAAGGAACAAAACAAATAAAACAAAAAATAATCTCCTAAAGATCAACAAGAGTTTATCCAAATTTGCCCCATTTTCTTCATGATTGTTTGTCATTTTCAATGATATAATATATAAATATTTACAAATTCATTATATTCATTCTAATATTTTTTTCAATAGATTTATTATAAAAAAGAGAAGTGTAGTACTTCTCTTATATTTTTCAGTTGGTATATGTAAAATTTTTTATTTTTCCATAATTTTTTGAATAATTTCTGGCTCAATGGTATCGTGGATATATCTTTCTACTGGTCTTGCTCCATATTGTGGATCATAAATTTTGTCAATTATTTCTTTTATTTCTTTTTCTGTATATTCTGGTAAAACAGCTTTTGAGTTTGCTTTCCAAGAATCCAAGAATTCTTTCAAATTCTTTTTAAAAATATCAGTCAAAACCTTTTTGGATAACGGCTTGAATACAATTTTATGATCAATTCTATTTATCAATTCTGGCGACATAAAATCTTTCAACTCCTCCAATACTCTTTCTTGTGCTTTTTCAAAAGTTTTTTCATCTATTTCTCATTTTTTAGTTTCTCCTGTGCTGAATCCAATTGTTCATCATTTTTTACTGAATTGTTCACTCCCAAGATTTGAAGTCATTACTATTATTGTACTTTTGAAATCAACCCATCTACCTTTGCTATCTTTCAATTTTCATTCATCCAATATTTGTAATAAAATATTCAAAACATCCAATGATGCTTTTTCTATTTCATCCAAAAGTAATACAGAATATGGTTTTCTTCTTATTGCTTCTGTTAGTTGTCCTCACTCATCATATCAAACATATCCAGCTGGACTACCTATCAATTTACTTACAGAGAATTTTTCCATATATTCTGACATATCTAGCCTAACTATTGCACTTTCATCTCCAAAATAACTTTTGGCTATCATTTTAGCTAAAAATGTTTTTCCAACACCACTTGGTCACAAAAATAAAAATGAACCAATTGGTTTATGCTTTTCTATTACTGACAGTCTATTTCTAGTAAGAGTGTTTACAACAGCTTGTACCGCATCATCTTGTCCAAACACCTGTCATTTCAAGGAATCAGCCAACATTTTTAGTTTTTCTATTTCTGATTGGTTTACTACATTTGCTGGGATTCCAGTTTTGTCAGCTAAAACATTTCCAATATCTTCTTTTTCAATAGTAGGTCTTAGATGACTAGGTATGTTTTTGTTGTTTCTAATTTTCAAAATATCATTTTTCAACTCCTCTTCTTTTTCTTTTAATTCAGCTGCTTTGAAATAATCCTGATTTTCAATAGCTACTTCTATTTCATCTTTGATTTTATCTATTTTTTTCTCAATTTTTTTGTATTCTTCATCATTTTCCAACTTATATTGCATTGTAGATTTTCTAGCACAAGCTTCATCAATAATATCCAAGGCCTTATCTGGTAAATATTTGTTTAACATATATCTTTTTGTCAATTTTACACTAGCTTTGATAGCAGAATTACTGATACTTACTCCATGAAAATCTTCGTAAGTTTGTTTCAGCCCTTCCATAATTTGTATAGCAGTTTGACCATCAGGCTCATTTACAATCACTTCTTGGAATCTTCTTTTTAGTGCAGCATCTTTTTCTATATGCTTTTGGTACTCATCAAAAGTTGTTGCTCAAATTAACTTGATTTTTCATCTAGCTAATAGTGGTTTCAACATTTGAGCAGCATCATTGTTGTCTTGTCATCCAGCTCATATAATTGTATGTAATTCATCAATAAACAAAATTATATGGTTTGTAGGATCCATAGCTTCATCCAAGATAGATTTCATCCTAGCTTCAAACTCTCCCCTATACTTTGTCCCCGCCAAAAGAGTTCCCATATCCAAAAGATATATTTTTTTGTTTTTTAATTTTTCTGGGACATCTCATGCTACAATTTTTTGAGCCAATCATTCTACAATAGCTGTTTTACCAACTCCTGCTTCTCCAATTAGCAAAGGATTGTTTTTATTTTTTCTCAGTAAAGTATAAATTACCTGATTTATTTCATCTTCTCTTCATATAATAGGATCCATAAATCAGTCTTTTACTTCTTTGGTCAAATCTGTTCAAAAATAATCCACAGTCATTTTCCTCTCTTCTTTTTTTGTGGATCTAACAGATGTTCATACTTGGCTCTCGCTATTATCTCATTTTTCTACAATTTCACTATCTAGCGAATTTAAAATATCGTTCACATTTTTTAAACTATTAAGGTTTCTAATATCCATGATTTTTACATTTTTAGAATCTAAATTTAACTTAGTGAAAATTTTATCCAATATCTCTAAAAATGCAAATATGCCAGATTTTATAATTATGGGATTCTCCAACAAATTATCACAGCTCTTGACTATGTTTTCTATACTTATATCTACGGTTTTTTGGGATAAATAGTTTTTTAATTGACTGGACAAATCAAAAAACGATATATAAAATAAGACAATTAAATCCAATTGATATAGACCATCCACCAAAATTGTCTCTATTTTGGATTTAAGTTTGTCATTCAACTCGAGTTCTTCACTACCGTCTTGCGTTTTATTTGAACTAAAATCAACTTTAATTTCTTTATTGTAATACTCATCCAATGCTTCTGTATTTGTAAGTCAAGTTACATTACAAAATAAGTCAAAATATTGGTGGTTTTTGATATATTGGTAAATCCCCCAAAACAAGCTATCTCATCAGATGGTCTTCTTGTTGTCATGTAAAGATATTTTATTTGCATATTTCAAACTAGAGGTGGCATAAGGATTAAATAATTTTATGTTTTTTCTCATCACAATTATTTATTTAGTCTAAAAATAAAAGGACCTTCATACTAAAGTTTTTATTTCCTTTTTCAAATCATTTATATAAAAATAATAAGCATTTTCAATAGAAAGTAGCACAAAAGATATTTGGGTGCTATCATACTTAAAATCTTGCAAGTTAGTTTTACATTCTTATAAAGAAAGTAAGAGTCCGTTAAGTTTATATCCTACCACCCGGGTGCTGTTCGCGAAGCTAGCCAATTGCACCCGGGTGGTAGGAGTGCAACTCTTGTAATTTATTTATTAAAAATAATCCATGAAAAGATTCTTAAGAAAAATATTTAACCCAAGAGTAGAGCCGATCAATAGAATTTTTATTTATTCAAAAAATGTTCTCAACAATCTGTCTTATCTACAGGAACTGCAACCAAAATCTGCTATTTTCCCTGTACTAAAATCCAATGCCTACGGACACGGACTTCTTCAAATAACAAAAATTTTGAGAAAAACGAATGTCCCATATATAGCTATTGATAGTTTTCCAGAATACCAAGTGGTAAAGAAGTATTCTGATAAAAATGTTTTAGTATTATGAGAAACTAAGCCGAGGAATTATAAAAAATTTGATTTTTCCAGGACAACATTTTGTGTGTACAATATAGAGACTATTGCTTATTTAGCAAAGCTCAAGAAAAAAATAAAAATTCATCTTTTTTTGGACACCTGAATGCACAGAGAGTGAGTAAATGAAGAAGAACTAAAAAATATCTTAGAATTTTTGAAAGACTATCCAAAATTAATAGTAGAGTGAGTGATGTCCCACTTACATAGTGCAAGTTCTTTGGATCACAATTCTATTCAAACCCAAATAGATTTTTTCAAAAAAATGTACCATATAGTCATAGATTATGGACATAATCCCAAACGGAGACATATATGAAATAGTGCAGGAATATTTAAAATTCAGGATGATTTTTTTAATGCTTATAGACCTTGACTAGCCACTTATGGATATTCTCCATTATTAGAATCAGATCCGTATCACAAACTTACTGAAAAACTAAAACCAGCTCTGCAAATTTATTCCCAAATCACATCATTACATCAATTGTTGGAATGAGATTGAGTTAGTTACAATCACAGCCGATTAGCTGACAGAGACGAATTTATTGCCTCTGTACCATTTGGATATACCGAATGACTACCCAAATCTGCCAGTAATAAAATATACTTTAGGCACAATAAATCTTATTATCCTCAAATATGAACGATATGTATGAATATTTGTTCTATGAAAATTCCCCCAAAATCATATGTGTTTGATGATGTAGAATTGATTTGATTAGATTGAAAAAACTCGCTTCATTATTTAAGTAAAGCGTCAGATAAAACAGTATACGAAATTTTAGTATGATTGGACAAAAATATCCGTAGAGAGACAGTGTAGTGAAAAGTTCGTCAAGTTTGTAAAGCTTGCCACGCAGTACTGCGTGGTTCATCAAGTTCTTAAAGTTCTTAAATCCTTAAATAAAATTCCTCCCTTGAGGGAGGGTGTTATCCCGATTCATCGGGATACGTGGGGGTTTTACCCCCAACTACAACCCCCATCTACCCCGCAATACTGCGGGGGCCCAGCTTCCCCCGAGGGAAGAATTTCACGATAAAATTCCTCCCTAGGAAGATTTGAGAAATAATGAAGCTCCCTTAGTTGTTACAAAAGGGGATAACTACCAACTTTGTACTTACAAACTTAAAATACTAAAGCTTTTTAATATCCTTTTTCATTTCCTTTATTCAGCTTTCCAAAAACTCTGCGACCTTGGATATGTAACTGGTTTTTGTTTCAAATACATCTCAATCATATTGACTATTTCAATTATTTTCTTTATTTTTTTTATCATCAAAAGGCCATCCTGACATAATAAAATTTATTAGGCGATTTGTTAGTCACAAGAACATATTGAATTATTAATTCATAAACAACATCACTCTAATAAATATCACTCGATTTTCAAGTAATTTTTTATTGGACTCTGGTGTCTTGATTTTTGATTAGATCTTTTTATATTATTTTAGATTTATATTTCTAAAAAATAAGATGAAAGTATTAAACACGATGGGTGAAGATTATCACATACATAGTATAAATTTTTCTGATTGAATGAATACAATAGATGAGATAGTACAATATGCCCACAAGATATGAATGAAGAGAGTGGCGATCACCGATCATAGTCAAGCGACATTAGAAGCGGGAACTAGAAACTATAGAGTTAATCTGAAAAGATGGAAAAATATGCATAATGATTTAGATATTATATTTGGTGTGGAATGAGATTTGCTTGATGAAGAGTGAAATTGTTGTTTTGAAATTTGAACAAAACATTCAATAGAAGAAGATTTTTGTATATTGTCTTGTCATGATGGTGTGTATCAATGAGATTTGAAAAATATTACTCAAGCATATATCAATGCTATAGAGAAATATCATGATAAAATAAAATTTATTTGACATATCTGTAGCAAAAAGACATCTCAATATCTCAATATACCTAAAATAGCAGAAGTTCTAAATAAATATAATATACCCATTGAAATAAATTGTTCTTATCTAAAATTAGATAGGACAGATACTTCCAAATTAGATCAATTGCTCAAATTACTAAAATCTGGTGTTTATGTGTGTACAGATGCACATTGTCTCCATGATTTACAACTTAAAGAACTTGGTTTCCAATATTTGAAAGATAGGGGATATATTTAATCATAATTTTTGTTCTTTTGGATTTTAATTACTGACTGGGTTTTTTATGTCATTTTAGATTTATATTGTTTTCTAGAATAGAATGAAAATATTAAACACAATGAGTGAGGATTATCACATACATAGTATAAATTACTCTGATGGGTTAAATACAATAGATGAAATAGTACAATATGCCCATAAAATATGACTGAAAAAAATAATAATTACTGATCATAGTCAGGTAGCATTAGATGCAGAAAAAATTGAGCTTAAAAATTATAGAATTTCTTTAAAAAGACGAGTAAATGTCCATAATGATTTAGATGTTAAGTTTGGTGTGGAATGAGATTTGATCGATGATGAATGAAATTGTTGTTTTGAGATTGGGAGAAATCATTCAATAGAAGAATATTTTTGTATATTATCTTGTCATGACAATGCTTATAAATGAGATTTGAAAAATATTACCCAAGCATACATAAATGCTATAGAGAAGTATCATGATAAAATAAAATTTATTTGACATATCTGCAATAAAAAGACATCTCAATATCTCGATATACCGAAAATAGCAGAAGTTCTAAATAAATACAATATACCAATCGAAATAAATTGTTCTTATCTAAAATTAGATAGGACAGATACTTCCAAACTAGACCAATTGCTCAAATTACTAAAATCTGGTGTGTATGTAAACACGGATGCTCATTGTCTTACTGATTTACATCTCAAAGAACTTGGTTTTCAATACTTGAAAGATAGAGGATATCTTTAACTGTAATATTTATTTTTAAATTTCGAAATGTTTTTGTACAAAGGCTTATTATATACAATAATTTCAACACTCTTTTTCTTCTCATTTTCTTTTGCTTTTGACTTTCAAACTGATTGTGAAGAAAAGCTTTTTATTGTTACAGCATATTATTCTCCAAAAGACTGACAAGTTTTTTACTACAAAGAAAATGTAGTAGAAGAAAAAATATTAAACTGAAGTGGAACTCATGGAGCAAGTGGTAGGGGAGTTTTTAATGGAATGTTAGCGGCACCAGCCACTTATGATTTTGGAGGAAAAATACTTTTTCCATCGCTTTGAGTTTGAGAAATAGCAGATAGAGGAGGGGCGATAGTTTCAGCATGAAAACAATGAAATAGATACGATCGTATAGATATTTGGATGTGATATTGAGAGGAATGACTTGTTAGAGCTCTAACTTTTGGAAAAAGAGTATTAAAATGATATTATTGTTCAAATATCAAGCTCAAATCCCTCCAGGCAAATCCCAGGGTTTGATTTAATTTTGATAACATTCCAATACCAAAAAATTTTTTTGATGCGACATTGTTTATCCAAGAACTTCGTGAATGAAGAACAGATGTACGAGTTTATACTCTCCAACAATATCTTACTAAGTTTGGTTATATGAAGAAACAAACTTGATTTTTTGGTCCAGAGACAAAAAAAGCACTTTGCAATTATCAGCTCAAAAGGTGAATTACCAGTAGAAAATATTGTTGAGTTTTTTGATCGGCGACCAGAGAGTATATGAAAAGAGAAGCCAAAAGAAAATGATTTTTACCAGATTTTTGAATAACAGCTACATTTGACGAATTAATTTCTTTTGCTCAAAATTATAACTGAACAAACAGTTCTACACAAAGCACAATTTCTTGAACTGAGAGTTCTCAATTATCGATCATTAATTATTTTAACCAAGCTTACAAAAAAAATGTACAAAATTCAAAAGTTTCTGATTTACAAGATATGTTGAGACATTATGGATTTTTTACATGAGATTTATATGACAAATATGATGCAAAAACAATCAAAGCTGTTTACGATTTCCAGTTAGCACTAAAAATATTATCCCCAAACGATACAAAAAATCCTGCTAGATGATGGATGTGACCTTCCACTAGAAAAGCCTTGAACGAAAAACGAACAGAGTTTCAGAAGCATAAAAGTTCGTAAAGTTACACCCCTACCACCCGGGCGCTGTTCGCGAAGCTAGCCAATTGCACCCGGTGGTGGGGATGTAACTTGTAACTTTACAAGTAGACACCTTTTATTTGATAAGCTTAATCCAAATGCAAAAAGAATTTATGCAAGAAGCTATTGATCTTTCAAAAGAAAATATTGAAAAACAATTTGGCTGACCTTTTGGTGCGGTAGTTGTAAAAGACTGAAAAGTAGTCGGAAGATGATTCAATCATGTTGTCAAAAACAACGACCCTACCGCTCATGCTGAAATTCAAGCTATTCGTGATGCTTGTACAAATCTAAAAACTTTTGGTTTATCATGATGTGAAATTTATATTTCATGTGAGCCATGTCCAATGTGCTTGTGAGCGATTTTTCGGGCTAGAATAAATAAAATTTATTACTGAAATACACAAAAAGATGCAGATGAAATAGGTTTTGATGACCAAAATTTTTATAAAGAATTTTCAAAACCAATCGATCAAAGATCTATTCCAGAAATTCAATTGATGTATGATGAAGCAAAAAAGGTTTTTGATGAATGGAAAGAAAAAGTAGGAAGCGTTGAGTATTAGAAAATCAGTTCAATAATACTGATTAGCTCGTTTTTGATATAATGTCTAAAATATCTAACATTGACTTTTTTGTGGTAAAAGTGTATAAGAATACCAAAAAAAATTAATTAGTAAAAAAAGGAGGACACTATGACCAAAGAAGAAGAACTAAAACAAAAAAGATTCCGAAAGTTAGAGGAGGTGCACGGTCTATTGGAAGAGTTAGGAAAATCACAAAAGCCATTTATTCACGAAGGAAAAGAAGTGGATATTGTGGAAACTATTAAGGTGATTTATCTAATTTGCCCTAGATCTATGACTATTTTTTTAGAAAGGACAAATTACATCCTTAAAAGTTTAATATATAACAACACTTTGATGACAAGATGGGATAATGTTGATCATTTTCAATTAAATATATTTGATTATAGTTTTAGGTTTAATATTTTATCTTGATATTAAAAAACATTGAAAAGAGTTTGTATTTTCTAGTCAGATTTTGATCGTGAAATGATTAAACTATTGAAAAAAAATGATGAAAAAGTAGATTCTTAATAATACTTTATTTATTTTACTACAATGAAAATAAAAGAAATTTTAAACAAATACTATAAAGAATATTGTAATGAAGATGAGAGATTTAGTAGGGGTGTAGTTCATCAAGCAGAATTTTTAACAACTATTCATTTTGTTGATAAGTTTTTAAAATCAGGAGATAGAATTTTAGAAATAGGTGCAGGAACGGGCGCTTATTCTATTTATTATGCAAAAAAGGGATACAAAGTTGATGCTGTTGAGTTGCTTGAACATAATATAAATATTTTCAAAAATAAAATAACAGATGATCTAGATATTAATTTGGTTCAAGGAAATGCTTTAGATTTATTAAATTATGAAGATAATTCATTTGAAATTACTCTTTTGTTTGGGCCTCTATATCATTTGTTTACCAAAAAAGATAAAGAAAAAGCAATATTTGAAGCAATCAGAGTTACTAAAAAAAGAGGTAAAATTTTTTTAGCTTATCTTACTCATGATTCAATAATTTTAAATTATTATTATATATAATGATCACTGCTGAAGAAATGCAAAACCAAATAGAAGAAATTAATAAAGCAAACAAAATGCTTGGTAACGATTTTCACGAATATCTAAGTACAGTAAAAGAATGACACAAAAAAATAATAGAAGATGTCATAAAGAGAGATGAAATAGAACGCTATATTTGAATAGTCTATGAAATGGGGCTTTTTTATTCGTTTGTTTTTGATAAGAAAATAGTTCTTTGAAGCTATTTTAGCGAGGATAATACAATCACTCTACATTGTTTATATTCAGAAATAGCACAAAACACATTTTGAGTATATGGATCATTAATGTTTTGAAATGTTCTATGAGCTATTTGTTTATGTAGAACTATTTTAGAAAGAGTCATTACCTTGAAAATAATCTTTGAAGATTCTGCCAATAAACAACAAATTGAAGAAAGAATAGAGAAATATAGAAATTTATGATGAGTATTAAAATACAAGTTTGCTGAAGAAGTAAATGATCAAGAAATGATGGCAGAATTTAAAGCAGATTTTGATATCTACTCAGCACAATATCAAAATTGAAATCATTTTGAATATACCAAAGCAATATACGGAGAGAAAAGATCTATATCAAGATTATTAAGAGATTTTAATATGGATAACTGAACAAATCATCTATATTGAATTTTATCTATTGCAAATCATTGATCAGTAATATCAAACAATCTTTTAGATGAAAAGAATTGACTTTTGCCTTGCCAAGAAAAAGATTGGTACAAAAGAGTTGCATGATTAGTAATTACCATAACGGCGTTAAGTGTTACAGGATTGGTTGAACATATAAACGATAAATCAATAAACTCTGTTTTAACCTTTTTACAAGGCTTAGTAATAAATTGGAATAAAAATTAATTTTTATGATATAATTTTAATAATGTCTGAAGAAATTAAGAAAATAAAACAAACATTTATAAATCCAATGCTATGATATGTAAACTTTTCATTAATTCTTATTTTATTTAATTTGAGTGGAGATTTTTTTTATCGATTAGGATCTATCTTTATAGAATTAGATTCTCATTTAAAATTTGATACCTGATTAAGATTTTGTGTAAATATTATAATTCCTTTTATCTTATCTATATTTTTAATAATTTACCAGAGCAAAATTATAAAAAAAGAATACTCAGAGAATATCTCAAAAAATATAATATTCTTCATAATATTGGCAATAAGTATATTGGCAATTTACATAATAACCAATGTTAAATAATGAAAATAGAAAAAAAATATATTAGGTATATTATATGATGATCTTTATATATCGCGGTGATATTATTTTGGATAGTATCATTGAAAACATATAAATATTTTTTTCACAAAGTTGATATCAATACATGAACAGTAAATACATGAACAATAGGTATTGAGACTGGAGTTGATTCTAACTTTATTAGCGAACACACAAAAATATTGATTACAAATCAAGAGTGATATCCTAAAAATAAGACTTTAGATGATTTTCCTAAAATAAAGATCAATAATTCTATAAAAAACGTAAAACTTATTGCAGACATAACATTCACAGATAAATTTATAAATACATATGCTTATGAAAATTCTGATTGATATTTCTTTGCTCTAAGGTTTTTCTTATGAGGTTTTGATAATTGATGATATTATAGTGTCTATAGAAAACAGAATGGATGAGTTAGCAATAGTTTTTGACACAACTTAGTTTGAGCAAAATTAGCTTATGAAATTAGAGATTGAGCGACTTGGTATATTGATCTAAATAACAAAGTCCCTGTAGCCGTAGATCCTCAAGAACGAACTCCTACTTATCAATATAAGTTTTTGAATATTGAGAAATATCTAAATGAGAATATATGAAAAGAAATTCCTATAGGAGTATATCTATCAAGTGTTTCAGAACTATATTGACGAGAACTAACAAAAATTAAAGAGTTAAAAATTATATATAGTGGTAAAGAATGAGATCTAAAAGTTATACAATAAGTTTGTAAATTAAATTATAAATCATGAAAAATATCACTTTCAAAATCACCAACTCTATAATTTCTAAGATAGAATATCGTATTTGGTGAGTAATAGAAAACGCCCACATCGTCTCAGAACGACAAGCAAAACTAAAACAAATAGCAAGACTTCGTAGTGGAGTATGTTCCACTAAAATCGAATGCAATAGAAAATCACTTATGCACAAACTGAAAAACTTTTTGCTTGAGAAAGAATCAAAGTCAGACCAAGAGACGAAAAAAGAACTAAAAAACTATATGAAAATTCTAGATTATATTGAACCTAGAGAATTCGACAATACAATCACAGAAAAAGATATTTTCAAAATTCATCAACTAACCACAAAAAACATCTTAGATCCAGTTCATCATAATAGACGAAGAAACTAAACTAATCTACTTCACATTAATTCCATAGTGAGTCACAATCCAATACCATTTTCCTGAAATTCAAACACCAAATCACATATCAGTAAAAACATTGCTACTTATTGCATTATAGTGAGGTCTGTAAGATCCACCTTTTTCGCTCATCCAAAAATCAAATCATTTTTTCAAAGCATTAATCATATCTTGTGTACAATCAGATTTATTACAACTGTACACTTGATAAGCTACATTTTCTGTAAATGCAGTTCGCTTATAATCAAAATCTATTCATAAATTATTAAACCAAGATAAAATTTTATCGTAATTATAATATCAATCTCAAGGGGTTCTGGTATGTGTACTGCTTTTTCTATTGTTCTTTGCTAAATTATCTGCCCAAACTAAAGCAGAGTAGTTTAGTTTATCATTTATTATGTAATCTGATAATCATAATTTATTCCTTTCTTCATTATGCCATCTCAAAATTTCTTCTTGTACTCTGTCTCGATCTACATTTTTCAATATATCGCTTTGATTTATAGACATTTCTTTTAGTTTGATAAGCTTATTTTCAAACAAATAAACTAAATATCATATCATCTCTTTTTGTTCTCCATCAAGATTATTCTTCAACAAAGAAAAACTGTTTACTATGTTTTGATACCTATCCATTTGCCGATAAATACTTTTTTCTCCTCGTTGCTTTTCTACAATAGACATGATGCCATCAATCCTAGTCCTTACTTTTTCACTTACTGGATATTCGGCATTTGTAAATCATAAAAAATTCAAAAAAACAAATCCAAAGATAAAAATAAATAAAAACTTTTTCATATTGATTTTTGTTAAATAAAACAAACTACAGTGATTCAAAGAATTTTATAATTTCACTTCACGCATTGTCTGGCCAAGTATGAGGATAATATTTTCACCTATTATCAGTAGAATCTGAATGTGGACACCAAACTACAGGAGCATCAGACAGACAATTTGTATATTTCACACAATTTAAAGGTGCTGGTCAAAATGGAACGGTTTCTGGTCAACAAAAGTTTTGTTTTAACATTTGATCACGAGCGACCACTCATTCTCTGTATGGACTTAAATTATCGTCGGGATGTTGTATTATAATTCATGCCACAGGACCAGAACATTCATTTATCGTAGTTCATCATCAAACACTTCATATTGCACGAATTTTGTCTCCACGAGCACAACTCAGACTATTTGTAAACCATGCTCATAGCGAGTGTCATACCACAAATATTTGATCTTTATCAATACAATAATTTTCTTCAAAATCTTTTAGTATTTGGTCAAACAAAGCAAAATCTCTTAAGTTTGATTTTTTATCGCCAGGATTGCTTCGATTACGAGGTGAACTATTTTCTGGTAATCCACTAGGATATATTATGATTGCATTTCAGTTTGTCGCCTTTTCTATTCAATAATAACTACGAACCATCTCGTTTGAGTTTGTACGACCATGAAATGCTAATATTAATTTTATTGGCTTATTCTTATCATATCTGTTTCAAATTACAGTGATATAGTTGCGAACAACTCAATTAACTACAGATGATTTAATTGGTGTAGCTGGTGGCTCTTTTCCACATCAACTTGATCAAGGTTTGCGCTGATTCCCAAAACTAATTTTTCACTCTTTTTCTAGCATAAATTGATGGATAAAATAAGCCATTTCTCAACGAGTCATGTTTTTATACGGAAATATTTCATATTTAGAAAAAATATTGTTGTTGTGAACAAAATTCAAATATCCTTGATACCAAGGTTCTCAGTTGGAAACTGATTCAGTCTTTTTTGAAAATCATTCTATTCACATTTTTAATGCTTCAGCAAAACTCACATATTGATAAGGTCTAAATTTTCAGTCATCATATCATTTTACCATATTTTGGGATTTTGCATAACATACATATTTTGCAAATCGTTCATCTTTTACATCTTCAAAACAATTATTCAACTCTCATAAGTCTGGTCAAATACTAGATTCCAATATTATTTTCATAATTTCTCAACGATTTATCTCACGATCAGGACGAAAGTTTCCATCAGGATATCATTGAACAACTCAATGGTCGTAAAGATATTGTATACTTTCCATGTACTTGTGGTTTTGTATATCTTTTGGGCTGTTAGCTGATGTTGATGTATAAGTTTTGAAAAATAAAACATTCACCAACAAAACAACGGCAATAAATTTATATAATTTTTTCATTTTCTCAAAAAACATATAAATGCACAAAATATTTATAAATTTATCCATACTTAAAACAAGTTTTTTATTTTGTTAATTAAAATGTTCTTTGTGAAACGGGAGTAATCATCCTTAAACATAATTAATGACAAAAAAAACAGATTTTAGAGTTTAATCATAAAATTTTCAATAAAAAAGCCTGTTAAATACAAGCAGATTTAAATTCATTTAGAATTGCCTAAATCAATTTGACTATATTTATAACATATTATTCTGTCAAACTTTTGACCACTTTTTCTTGAAGTTGCTAAAATAGCCAGACAAATTTGCAAAAAAAATAAAATTGGTTATAATTAGGTATAATGATGTTTTAGCATGTAAGTTTATTCAATGAAAAGATCTTTTAATTCCAACATTTCTCAATCTGAATTTATACAAAAACAGATTAACGATTTTAAAAATATGTTATGATATCTGAATCAAGATGAACATTTGAAAAATTTTATAATAGATGATTTTGATAGTCCACTAGTGCAACTTATAAAAACTTTGTCACTTTGACAGGAGATTCAGCATAGAATAGATAACCCTGATGAATCTTTATATCAACAATCGTTAGCAGCAAAAGTTGCTTCAGAATTTTGACTGCAGATTTCTCCCATGTATTATTGAAGGGGGATATCGCTTATTGATGGTAAAAAATTTATTAATTTTTTGTCTCATATTTCTTTACAAGATTTAAATGATCCTTGAATAAAGACTGGCATCAAATCAATATTAACACATATTAAGTGTCTCTATTGATATATTTTGGAGAAGAATTTAGATAATGACAAATTTGATAATTTTTACGAATTGGTACATTATTGGTGAGATATTGAAAAACAGTATGAAAGATTGTGAATGCAAAATCATCTTAAAAATTTTACTATGAAGCCTTATGTTGATGCCTTTAATTGATGATATTTGAGAAGTCTTTTGTGATTAAAAAAGTTATTATGGCGTGGTGATTATGATCCATTTAAAATGACTACAACTCAATCATTTAATGATTTACATGAACATAAAAACAATATAGATGATTATGTGGATCAAATTTGTAAATGGGGTAAAAAAGAAATTGGTCATCAAGAAAGCCTTCCTTTGGTAAAACATATATTTTCATTATATATGCAAACTATAAATAATGATAAAGAATTTTTTAATTTATCTGATGACAAGGTAAATTATTTATTGTGAAAATTTAAAGATGTATTATCTAAACTCTAGATAATTATATTTTTTGAAGATTCATTTTTTCATTTTCTCAAAAAACATATAAATGCACAAAATATTTATAAATTTATCCATACTTAAAACAAGTTTTTTATTTTGTTAATTAACGACAAACAAGAAGTCATTATTTCACCGTTATCTGTACTACTTGCAGAGCTACCTAATTGCTCCTAAGTTCAATATGTCTCTGGTCAAAAACAATCTTTATCTTCATTATGGTAATAAAATTTAACATCTATTGAAATTTATTCTTACATTATTATATTAACTATAATTATTAATAAATAATTTTATTATCTAAGATATCTAAATGATTTTAAAAAGACTTATTGCTCAAAAGTTAGCTGATTTAAGAAAAACTTTTTGATATTCTCAAAAGGAATTATCCAAAGTTCTTTGAGTGGATAGAGTTGTTTACACCAACATAGAATCTTGACTGAGAGAAATCAAAGTAGATGAGCTCAAAAAGTTAGCTGATTTTTTCCAAATTCAAATTGAATATTTTTTTACTAATGAAAAAAACACAGACCATTATAAAATTATTAAAGATGATAAAAATGAAATTAGAGTGTCTATTCCCACATGCCAAGAAGAAAAATTTAAAGAAGTTTTTTTATATATTTTAGAAAAACTTTCAGCTAAACCAAGCTTTAGTGAAACCGTTTTGCACAAAATCTTATATTTTTGTGATTTTGATTATTACGAAAAATATGAAGAATTTTTTATAGGAAGTAGGTATATTAGAAATCATCAATGACCAACCTCAAAAGAATTAATAAAAATAATAAAAGGGATGAAAGAAAAGAAAGAAATAAAACAAGAAAATATTCATTTTAAAAATTGACATACATGAAGAAAATATATCCCTCTTAGAAAAGCCGATCTTACCAAGATTAATTGAGCAGAAAAAGAAATTTTAGATAATGTGATTCAAAAATTAGGAGATATGTGAGCATCTAGAATTAGTGAATATGTTCATTGAGATGTACCACGAATTTCCACAGCAGATCAAGCAGAAATTCCTTATGAAGCTGTGTTCTATAGATCTCCACAATATTCTATCAGAGATTACGAAGAAAATGATGATTTTAATATTTAAATTGAACTAGATATGCTACTAATCTTTGATGAAATAGATGAATTTAAAAAAGATTTCAAAAAACTGTTAAAAAAATTTGAAACTTTAGATGAAGATTTTTCCATATTCAAACAATTTGCCTTGTCTACATACCATATTAATTGAATAAACAATTGATGATTTTTCCCAATTACATGACAGTGAGTCCATGATTACATTTTTTGTCCCATTAAAGCTAAAAAATTTGCTTGTAAATCTCTCAAATGAAAATGAGCAAGATCTGGTATTAGAATCATTTATAATTTTTCTAAAAAGAATAATAAAATAACTTTTATACAAATATATTTCAAAGAAAAGGCTGATACGGATTGCGATTATCAAAGGATTAAAAATTTTTATAAATTAATGAAATAGTTTTAAAACTACTGAGAATGATAGTATTAAAAAAAGAGGTTTAAGATCGTAGAAAATTTTTAAAAAATATCAGATTTCTTTATCGTAAATATTTTATTGTTTCAATACAAATAAAATTTTCTCCTATCAAATTCTTTCTTAAAAAAATTTTTCACTTGAAACTTTTACTATTTTCAATAACTATAAACTGATGTATTTTTATATTTTTATAAAAAAACAATGTTTTCATTTATTCGAGAAAGTTTTAAAACTTATTTCCAAGAAGGAATAAAAATTAATCCATTACTTATCCTGATTTTTGTATGATTTGTTACACAACTTATAAAAATAACAATTGATTCTATCAAGCAAAAAAAATTTTGTATTTCCAATTTTTTCTCTTCGGGCTGATTCCCATCTTTTCACTCATCTATTGTTTCTAGCATAGCGATCATGGTTTTGATAGAATTCGGTTTTGATAGCATATATTTTGCATTGGCATGTGCTTTTGCTTGATTAGTAGTTTATGATGCTATGAATCTAAGATTTGAATCAGGTAAACAAGCAGAATACATTAATGAAATTAGATTGAATATTACGAGTGTTCTTACAATGACCCAAAAAGAGTCCTTAAAAGAGAGGTTATGACATACTCCATTTGAAGTTTTTGCGGGAATAATTTTGGGTATTGCTCTTACTTTTGTGTTATATTACTATTTTATTTAATTAAACTATGTATACTTTAGTCAAAAATAGGCCTTTTCAAAAAAGGAAAACAAATAATATAAAAAGAAAGATTAAAAAAATAAAATTAATCTATCCGGAAATAAACTTTCCTATCAAGCGATTTTGGATATTTTTATTATCTATAATTTTTATTTATTGAATCTTTTTTATAATACAGCACACTATTTTTAAAGACGAAAATTATATAAAAAAAGTCTATTATAGTCAAACTAGTGTAGATACTTATGATGATCCTTATTTGTACAATACTATTTCCAAGCTCATAAAAGATGAAAACTATTATGTAGTATCCAAATTCAAAAGAAAAGCTATTCTTCATACTCTAAAACAAGATTTCCCAATCGTGAAAAACATAAGGATCATTCAGCCAGAAAAATTTTCTGCTTCAGTTCAAATAATTTTCTATGATTTAGATATGGTTTTACAACTATGAAACAGGAAATTTTGAGTATTGTGATATTACAATTTTGAAATTTTTAGTGGCAATACAATTTGAGATGGTGTGTTTACCGTTGAGCTACCAAAATACTTAAGTGGCACAGAATCTATAAATTGATTATTCGTTGAAATATCACCAGAAAAACTCATCTCTGATATAGATGTTATTTCTCAATGATTTAATGGATATAGTAGAATTGTATATTTGCCATGATCTTCCATGACTGTTGTTTTTGTTGGCGGGAAAACAATATATTTAAATAATAAAAATTCACTTACAGGTCAAATAGATAATTATAATCTTTTGATGAAATATTATAATGAAGCCAATTCTTTGAAAATTATAGATTTGTGATCCCTTGAGTGAGATAAAATAATAGTTAAAAAATAATTTCGTATCTTCCAGAATCATATACTGCTTTTAGATTTTTACAGTATCAAATATGAAAAAACAGGACTTTCCAATATTTCAGAACAATCCAACCTTGGTGTTTCTTGATAGTGCTGCTAGTACTCAAAAGCCCCAATATGTGATAGATGGAGTTAATGATTTCGTTTCAAATGATTATGCAAATATTCATAGATGAGCCTACCAACTTTCAGAAAGATCAGAGGAATTATACGACAAATCAAAACAACTTCTTGCAGAATTCTTAAACAGTAAAGCATCAGAAATTATATACAATTACAATGCCACTCATTGAATGAATGTTATAGCACAATCCTTGGTCAACTCTTGATTCTTAAAAAAATGAGATAAGATTTTGTTATGAATACGAGAACATCATGCAAATATAGTTCCCCGACAAATTTTATCCAAAATATTTGGATTTCAGATAGATTTTGTTGGAGTTTCAAAATGATGTGAAATTGACCGAGATGATTTTTCAAAAAAATATGATAAATCTGTGAAAGTTGTGTCTATTTGACATGTTTCCAATGTTACTGGAAAAATATATGATGTAAAAAAAATAAAATCTCTACTTAGAGCAGATACTTTTTTCATTATTGATTGATCTCAATCTTTCCCAAATATGAAAATAGATGTCCAAGATATATGATGTGATTGTTTCGTTTTTACAGCACATAAAGTTATGGCTTACACATGAATTGGAGCAATGTATCTAAAAAGAGATTGGATCAAAAAACTTACTCCTATGATGTCTGGGTGATGAGCTATCAGAGATGTAGATTTGTTTTGACATACAGTTCCAAACGACTATTCAAAATTTGAAGCTGGTACCCCAAATATTATTTGAGCAATAAGTTTATTAAAATCCTTGGAATACATCAAATCAATTTGATGAATGGAAAAAATTCGAGAACATGAACAAAAGCTAGTTGAATATTCATTAGAAAGATTTACTAAATTAAAAGAAAAAGTAAAATTAATTTGACCAAAAACTAATGATAGAACCGCAGTTTTTTCTTTTTTCATACCAGGAAATGAAAATTTCAACCATATTTGAGAAATATTTGCTAAACATAATATAGCTATTCGTTGTGGTGGACATTGTGCTTATCCTATGCATAAAGATCTAAAAATTCCATGAACATGTAGGATGAGTGCTTATTTGTACAACGATATTTCAGATTTAGAAAAATTCTTTGAAGTCCTAGAATCTATAGTTAAGTAAATGTTTTAATAACAAAACCATATTTTATATAAAAAAACAGTAAATAAAACAATTACCTTCTACTGTTTCCTATTGTTTTAGCCACACATTTTTTTTAATTATGCCGAATGAAATAAAAAGTGGTCAAAAATTTGACAAATCAAACACTTATATTTATAATACAATAGGTTTTTATTTACTAAAAATAAACAATGATTGAAACTAAAGTCTTATGATCAGATAATTTATCTGACAAAAAGGAGTTGTTGGATAAAAATATTGATAAAAATAACTTTTACAAGAAAGATATCTTGAATCTTGAGAATAATATAGTAAATCAAGAAAAGGTTGAAAAATTACTATCCTCACTTAAATGAAATGAGAGTTTTAAAAAGTTTTCTAATATCTGGGATTCTTTTTCGGATAAAGAGAAACTCGATGTTTACAATGATTGAGCTTATATGTTTAAAATAACATGAGGTGTGAGAAGAAATGTAAACCTTATAAATCCGATTAAATCTCCATTTAGAAGCCCCTTAATTAGAGCTTTTCAAAAAGGTTCTATAAAAGAACAGATGACAAAAGATTCTTTTTATGTTATGTCAGCTGCAACAAGAAGTTTCGTCCATTTTTGACTTTTAAGTAAACCCAATGATTTAACACAAGAAGATTTAATAAAAAACATCAAAAAGGATTGAAAAAATGTAAATATGACAATGAATGTTCTAGAAAAAACAGCTATGATTGTCCCACAGTTGAGACCAGTGCTTCCAGTAATAAAAACAATAAAACCTATTGTGAAATCTTCATCAAATATGACTACAGATTTAATGTTAAAAGCTAGTCAAACTGCATAAATTTTCTTTAATTTTTCAAAAATTTGTAAAGTTATTATACATCTGGGATATCTATCTGAGAGAATATTACTAAGATATCATAGATAATACGCAAACTATACATTATACAGCAAAAATGTCAATTCTTAATATGCAAAATATCGGTTATTTTTGTTTAATATTTTTTTTTATTTATAATAAATTGATTTATATTTATTACATAAACAACAAAAATGGTAGATTGACAGACAAACATCCTTGATAGTACAGCAGATTTGCAAAATAAGCAACCAGAATTAGAGTGATTGCAAGATACTATTAGCGATGCTAATAATGATTTAGCAGAATTAAAAAATTCACTTGGTACTTTAGATGATAATGCGAAACTAGTAAAATGATTAGAATTAAAATCAACTATAGAAAATATAAGGCAAGAACTAGATACATTAAAAAAAGATTCCTCTAATAATGCTGATAAAATTAAACAACTAGAATCTCAATATAAAAAATTAAATGCAGAATTTGATCGTACTATTTGAAATCAACTTTCATCTTTAGAAGCTTCTATCAAGAAATCAAATGTTTCACCAGATTCAAAAGATATAGATGATAAAGAGAAAGCAGAAAAGAAAAAAAGAAGACGATGGATATTCGGTTCAATTGGAGCATTATCTATTTGATGAATATTACTTGCCACTAGAAAAAGGAGAAAGGAAAGGAGAGAAGCTAGAAGAGCAGAAAGAGCAAAAAATAAAGCAACAAAAGAAACAAAAGATAGAAAACCATTTTGGGATAGATGGTATGGAAAAGCTTTGAAATGACTTGGAATTGGAACAGGAGTTTATTATTTAGTACATGGTATATACACAGGGAATTGGCATCCAAGAGATATCTTCGATCGAGAAAGGGGAAAAAAAATAAGTTTTGAGGATGCTTTAGCTGTAGCAGAGTGAAACATAGCGAATCAGACAGATCATGAAAGTATGTCTTACGATATTGATTTAAAGTATTTGGAGGACACGTCAGAAATTCAAGCATATTGAGAAAAGATTAAGATTGATAAAAACCGTAGGAGAATAGACTGATTAGATATAAAGTTCAAAAAATATGAACATTTAATAAGTACAGCGATAGTAGTAGCATTTCTGAAAAAAAATTATTCTGGAATGTGTGCGAGACCTAAACCGTTTAATCTTGGTAGTAGTTGGCGTGGAAATATAAATGTTAATACATGAGATGGGAGTGAGACAGCAGTAGATTGAACTGGTATTTCATGAAAAATAACTGGAATAGGATTAGCATGAATATTAGCTATAGTTTCATGAATATATTGATGACTAAAACTTTGAATGACTGTATGAATTGTTGGTGGAATAGTATCAGTAGTGGGTGGTCATCTATATGATTCTGACAATATTTTAAATAAGTATATGCCGGAGCTAGACAATGAATATTGAAAAAAAGCTCTTTCTGCCTATTTAAATAGGATGGACTGTTGGCAACAAAAGAATCAAACTAAAGACGATATTACAGAGAGTCCGATAAAAGAAGAAGTGATTGAATGCATGAATGAAATTCAAAAGACAGCAGAAGATAAGGAATATAGTAAAGGAGAGCGCAGAAAGCTAGATGCGATACCAGATCCAAATGATAAAACAAAATATACCATAAAAGCATATAATAGAGATTTTAAAGCAGAGGTGTTGTGAACAGAGTGAAATAGGACAATCAAAATACTATGAATCTCATGATGATATCCCTCAATAAATGTAGATCCGTCAATTGCTGGATTTTCTGATATGCAACTCCCATTAAAAGAGTGAATACACATGGCGATATTTATTTGATCTATGCTAGATCAATATCCTCACAAGTGAACAAAGTCTCCTCGATTTAAGTATAGAACACCAGTATGAGTTCTTAATTATGGGGTGTTCTTTAATGATGGAACTAATTGATGATATTGAACAAGAGTTTTAAAAAAAGATAAATTTAAACAAAGGATGCCCACTTTATTTGAACAAAAAGACTCATTGATCAGGTTTTTAAATGAAGGGGTAACTTGTGAAAACAATATAAGTTTTCGAAAAAAAACATAAAAATTAGCTACCAAATGAGAGATAGGTAAAAAATATTTTAAATAAAGAGTTACTCAATCGTTATGTGAAAATAATTGGTGAAGAATTAAATAGAAAATAAAAATTTATCTTACTTAAATTCATTATAAAATGGTTGAAAATATTCATATTAAAGTAGAGAAATATATTGAAGACAGAGAAAAACTATCGTCTTTATCAGGAATAAAAGAGAGTTTAAAAAATCTTTGATTGGATCTAAAGATTTGAGAGTGGCTAAAAAAGGATAAAGATATGTTGGAATATGCTAAACTTTTTCTTAAAGAAGAAACAGAAAATGAAAAAAGAACAACCAAAGAGGAACTAAAATTTTTAAAATTAGAGATTAAACTGAGATTCAAGTGTTCTTATTTTGCTGATTTTAAAGAATTCTTAAAAAACTTAAAGGAGTCAGAAAACTCTACAGAAGAGACTAAACAAGAAGAGCAATTAGAACAAGAAGAACAATCAGAACAAGAAGAAATAGCAAATAACACATTTCTCACTACACCTATATCTCAAATAAAATCTCATCCATATCACAAAAGTTCAAAATCAGGTGTTACACGATGTTCAGCAACAGCACAATTTAACTGAGACAGTTTTGGATTAAAACTTCCCAAATGAGATGCTTATAAAGCTGGGAAGAATCCATGAGAAGGCTGTCTTGCAACGATACCAAGCAATAAAAAAACTGAAATACCCAAAAATAGTTGGAAAAACTTATCTTTGTCAGATTTTACAGGTCAGACAAATGAAAATATAAATTTTGCTGATATTTATACTAACTCAAAATCTTGATACTGACATAGAGTCGTGTGATTCAAAGATAGTGATGGACAATGGTATGTATTAGATCCTTATACAAATGTAAACTGATTAGATGATAAACCTAAAAAATTAGAGGACTATATGTGAAAAAGAAAAATCAAAAAAATTCACTTTTATCAATCTGATTGATACAAATTTGAAAATGCACAGTATGTTTAAGGTTTATGTATTAAAACATTAGTCATACTAGATACAAAACAAATGAATATAAAAAAAACAAAAGAATCAGAATCTAATTTTTTATTTTCTTTGAATTTACTCTTTCCCGAACAAGGAGGATCTATTAATTTTACTTGAAGTTCCTTTAATTATTCACATCCCCTTTTTTGCTAAAAAATCTTTTTTAAATTGCCACAAATTCATAGTTTGTTTTTTATAATTCCCCTCCAATAATTGAGAGAGATAACATATCGGAACAAACATTATTTTTGATAACATGTTTTATAAATCTTATTTTTACCAAAAACAAAGCAAAATTAAGTTTATAATAGTTATTGTTCACGGTGAGCATAAAAAAACAGTACTACTTTATTTTGATTTTAGGAACTTATATACAAGACCAGCTAAAATTGCACCTACGATTGGGATTAGAATAAATAGCCATAATTGAGAAAGAGCCCAATCACCAACAAACAAAGCCTGACTTATACTTCTTGCTGGATTTACTGATGTGTTTGTTACTGGTATGCTAATCAAGTGAATAAGAGTTAATGCAAGTCCAATTGCTAAACCAGCAAACCCTTTTGGTGCTTTTTCATCTGTTGCTCCCAAAATAACCAATAAGAACATAAATGTCATAACTAATTCTGTTATAATAGCAGCAACTACACCATATCCTCCTGGAGAATGTATTCCATATCCATTTGCAGCAAAAGAACCAATTTCACTTCCATTTCCTGTAACAATAAGATAAAGAACTCCTGCGGCTACAATTGCTCCTAAAATCTGAGCTATTACATAAGGCAAAATCTCTTTAGCCTTAATTCTTCCACCCATCCATAAACCAATTGTTACGGCTGGATTTAAGTGTGCACCTGAAATGTGACCCATTGAATATGCAATAGTTAGGACAGTAAGTCCAAATGCTAATGACACTCCTAAAAGTCCAATTCCCAAATCTGGGAAACTTGCAGCAAGTACTGCACTTCCACAACCACCTAATACTAACCAAAAGGTTCCTAAAAATTCTGCTAGGTTCTTTTTCATTTTTTAATAAATTAAAAAAGTAAATTTTTACCTTTTATGCCTTTTTTTACTAGTTTTGCAAGGAAAAATGTGTAGGTACGGAACCTTCTTAGTCGAATTAAAAGAATCCATTAAAAGTTCTGAGGTCCCATTATTTTGAAATTATAGTTGTAAGTAGTTAAAATACTTAATCCAAGTACCAAACCTTATACGAAACATCCTTTTTAGGATGTTTTTCTCAATCTTCAATATATCTTCTAAACCAAGTTCTCTGTTTTTTAGCTAAATATTGTGTATTTTTGTTTAATAGATTTTCCATTTCTTCTATGTCATATTCTCATTCCAAATATCCCACAACTTCTTTGTATCATATTCATTGCATAGATTGTAGAGTAGGAGAGTATCATTCTTTTAAAAGTCACTTAACTTCTTCTATCAATCATCAATTTATCATTTCTTTTATCCTTTTTGCAATAAGTTCCTTAGTACTTTCTTTATCTCTTCGTATACCAATCATTAAAATTGGCTGTTCTACATTTTGTTCCTTAAAGGTATCTGTTTTTGTTTTTCCAGACTTATGAAAAATTTCTAAAGCTCTAACTATATATCTTGTACTGTTTGGATGATGCTTTTTTGCTTCTTCTGGATCTATTTCAGATAATCTTTTATGTAAAATTCATGCCTCTTTATTTTCCAAATCAAACATTTCTTTCCTAAAATCATGATCTGGTCATATTTCTGGCATATCAAAATTTTTGTAAATTGTATCAATATATAACCCGGTTCCTCAAACTATAAATGGTATTTTTCACCTTGATTGAATTTCTTTTATTTGTTTTTTTGCATCCTTTTGCCATTCTCCTGAAGTATACACTTGATCTGGATCTATTATATTTACTTGGTGATGAGGTATTTGATTCAATATCTCATCAGATACCTTATCTGTACCTATATCCATTTTTCTAAAAATCTGTCTGCTGTCACTACTAATTATCTCAATATCAAAAAATTTTGATAACTCAATTGATAGCTTACTTTTACCAGTAGCTGTAGCTCATCGAATTACCACAATTCATTTAGGATTTTTTTCTAAAAATTTTTCTATTTCAGTTTTACTTCATAGTACTATATCCTGAAAGTTCATGGAGTTTGAAAGTTTATAAAGTTCATAAAGTTTGAAAGTTTGTAAAGTTTGTAAAGTTCATAAAGTTTGTAAAGTTCATAAAGTTTGTAAAGTTCATAAAGTTTGTAAAGTTCATAAAGTTTGAAAGTTTGTAAAGTATTAATAACTTTATAACTTGCAACTTTTAACTTTATAAACTATTTATTTGTAACTTTATAACTTGCAACTTTGCTGTTCGCGGAGCTAACCAATTGCACCCGGGTGGTAGGAATGTAGCTTGTAACTTGATAGACTAGGTCTATTTCTCGTATCTTGGTAGGTTAAAAAATGGCATTTTACTACATCAAACAGTAATACAATGCAAACTTCAAATTAATTTTTTATCTCATCTGGTTATTACACTAGCTTCTCGCTCCTCTGTAAATAGTTCATTACTATCGTTCAACTTATACCTTAATATATAAGAATAATACTTTACTCCTTCTTTTTTGTTCTCCAAGTTAATTTCTTTAATATTTAGCAAATAAACCTTTTTATTGGCCAATCTTTCAGTAAATTTGTTTAGCCAGTTATTGCTGTAGTAAGTTCTGTAAACATTAGAAGATTTCAAATAGCTGTCTACAAGTTTGCTCAACTCAGAAAACTCCTTATTGTTTAGTGTGTTATAAAATGTATTTATAATTTCAAATTCATGAGCGTCTTCCTCTGTTTCATCAGCTGGTTTTTTATTTTCCAAATCCTTTTTTTCTGCTTCGTCCTTTTTTTCTACTTCATATTCAACAATTTTCGTTTCCAATTCTTGCTTATCTGATTTTATGTTTTCATTAATTTGTTTATACACTATTCCATCTGAGATAATATTTGATTGTATACTACTGCTATAAAAGGTTTTGTATAAAGAAAAAATAAACAATAACATTGAAAAAATAAGTAGTCCCAAAGCAAAATTATTTGATTTTTTGTTTTCTCATACTTTTCTACTAGAAAAATTTGCATCACTTATTTCCAATTGTATTTTTTCGTTTGCTTTGGAAAGTTTACTGATATCTGTCGAATGTTTAGAAATTTTTGTATTCACAGTTTCTTCAAGTTTTTTTTCTTTTCTTGGTCTGCCACGAGGCCTTTTTATATTACTTTCTTCTTTCTTAATTTTCATATTAGAAAAATCTTTTCTTGGTCTACCACGATTGGATTTCTTTGTTTTTGTAGCCATTTTTGATAAATTAATTATTTAAAATTAATGTATAACATCCAAAGTACGCTTATACCAAACCATAAAATCACTAAAAAATTTATTATAATTGGTAAATTTTCTTCAAACCTTGTTGTCCAATACATCTTTCATATTGGAGTAAAGATCGTTTCATAGATTTTTCCATACAGTATTGGTGTTGAATCTTGGATGTTCCACTTTTAGTTGCCTAATGAGTTGTGGTCGCAAAGTGTAAATCCTTTGTATCATTTCTACTTCTTTTACACTAAATCAAGCAATATCTGAGCTAAAAATACTTATATAAAAAATAATTTCCTTGTAAATGCCAGGATTGTCTTCATCATAAACTCTAATTTTGTAATCCAAGTTATTTTTATGAAATTTAATAAAATCATAAAAACTTTTTTGCCCATAATCATAAGTTTTAAATTGATATCACTTAGCATAGCTTGAATTTATAGTAAAGTATGTAGAAGAAGTAGTTTTGGTCCAGGAAGAGCTAGCAGATGTTTTACTCCTGTAATAAACATCAAACTTAATTTTATTGGTATAATTTGTCAAAATATTATTATTACTATCTCTAGCTTTTACCACTAAATCAACCCATTGATTTGTGCTTGGATTAGATTTGTTTGTAGTAAGTTGGAACTTGTTCAAAGTAGGGCTTGTAACAGTTGAAGATCACCAAGTTCATGCAGAAAAGTTATAATTTCTTTCTATTATTTTCCGATTTCAGTTAAATTGTGTATAGATTTTTACCAATCATTGACTAGCTCAGTTCCAAGTAAAGCTTCCATTACAAGCTCAAATTTCTTTTAACTCACTATTTGGTAACAATATTGTACAAGCTAGAGAGCATCATCCACCAGGACAGTTTACACCGTTTGACATAGTATAAACATTTCCATCTTTGTTTATACTCAAACAAGCAGTATTTCAGCCTCCATAATTTATTGTATGGCAATCTGTAGCAAAAACATTTGAAAATCAAACAAAGAATATTACTCACAGCAAAGATAGTATCAAAGTTAATAATTTTTTCATCTTTTTTGATTTAGTTTATAAAACAAACAGAATAAAGCCCCTCACTAAATATAGAGATTTTTAGTTGATATGCAAATGAGAATTTATATAAGATTTATAGTTTTTACTTTTTATCAAAATTCAATGAAAATAGTATCAAAAATCATAACTTGGATTTTATCTATCATTTTTCTTTTTATAATAATAAATTTGGCGATTGGAGTTGTGAAATATGAGTGATTAGCAAATTATTCCGATTTTTTAAATCAAAAAGAGCGAAATACTGTGGTTTCTCAGATCTCTATAAAAGATCCAATATCTATATTTAGTTTGTTTTATTGAGAATACTCTCCAAGAGAAAAAAATATTGATGTTCTGCAAGAAAATTTAGAAGACAAAATTATAGACCAAGAACTTCAAGAGGATTCACAAGTAGACGAAGAGGCAAAACTGAATGTTTACGATCCAGATTTTGAAGATGATTTTAATGCTTTTTTTGGTAAAACACATATTTCAAAAAAAAAGTCAGACTTAACTAATGAAGAGGGATGAGCGTTTGTAGTACCAGAAACTTCAGAACAAGACAACTTAAATCAAACTAATTCAAAACAGGATAATGCGAACACAAAAACAGTTTGACAGCAATTGTTAGAAAAATTTAGTAAATAAAGAAATCAATGTTACAAACTATAAACAATCAAGAAGATACAGTTTTGTCTTGATCAAAAAATCTAATTCAAAAATCTTTCTCTGAAAATACAAAAAACACTATTCGCTTGGTAGCAAACACAGATTTCCACTATTTGTTATTAGCTGAAAATAGTGAATCAAAGATTATTTTTGAAACAAAATGAGAAAATATAAAATGAAACATATATGCTATATATTTTGGCTCCAAGCCTATAAAATCAGACATACAAGTAAACATTTTGTCTTCTAATGTTGATATAAATGTTTTTATGTTATCTTTGTTAGTGTCAGATCAAGAATTTAATACAAACTGAAATATTTATTTATGAAAAGATATTCATAATTCACAAGGGCATTTACTACAAAAGAATCTGATTTTGTGAGAAAAAATAAAAGTTAGCTCTATCCCCAGATTAGATGTTTATTCCAATGATATCAAAGCATCACACGGATTTAGTATTGATAGACTTAATCAGGATAAGATGTTTTATTTGAATAGTAAAGGCTTGTCAGAATCCACTTCCAAAGAGCTTATTGTTCATTGAAACATCAAAGATATTTTAAATAAATTCACAGATCTATCAGAAGAACAAAAAAATGAAATAGAAGACCTGATTCTATCAAAAACCTAGTATTCTTTTTGAAAAATATTATTTATTACAAGTCTTCAATCCAAAGATATAGAACGACAAAACATTTTACCTACAAAACCCACTATGGAAAAGTATTTCAACCTATTATTAGATTTACTAGAGATAAAACAAAATCAAAACTACTCAAAAATTCTAAAAATTATCCAAAAAAATAAAGATAAAAAAATATTTTTTTATCATCAATATAGTTTTATTTTTGAGTGATATCAAAAACTATTAAATCAAGAATTAGCACTAGAGGAGTTTTTACAAATCTGAGATATAAATTCCAAACTCAAAATTGATTCCAAAAAAATAGACTCTATTTCTTTTTTGCAAAACAAGCTAAAAATAGATCCAAATTCTATCTACATTTTCGACTCCATTGCTCAATGATTTTTGTCAGAACAAGCAAATATATTTTATTGTTAGGATAGTTTGGTTAAGGTCATAATATACCAAGAAACATCACTCTCCCCTCCTAAGTAATGTTTATTTAGCTAATTAAATTTCTACTCATTCCAATTTCAGCAATTTTTTTTTATTTTCCAATCATCATCAATAACCAACTAAATCTCAATTATGTCCAATTACTCTATGACAAGGAATAAAAATAGCTATCGGATTTTTGTTGTTTGCCATACCAACAGCACGCATAGCTTTTGGACTTCCAATAGTTTCTGCAATTTCTTTGTAGCTTTTGGTCTTTCCATAAGGAATATTTTGTAAAGCCTTCCAGACACTTTTCATAAAATCTGTTCCTTGTGGATTTAATGGTAATGAAAATTCTTTTATTTTTCATTCAAGATATTTTTCTAATTGCAAAAAAGCATCTTTAAGTAGAGGAGTTTCTTTGTATTCATAAGTATTTACAATATTTTTTGGGTCCCAAAAAAGATGAGTTATTTTTTTATCTTGTTCAACAATACTTATTTTACCAAGCACAGTTTGAGCCGAAAAAATATATCCCATTTTCTAATCATCTATAAAATTTCTAAAATCTTCCAAACTATCAAAAGACTTGTACACAGAAGCGAATCTAATATATACCACAGGATCTATCTCTTTTAGCATTTCCAAAATATCATCTCCAATTTGTTTTGAAGAAATTTCTGTCCCTTCGCTTATTCGCTTATTTTCCAAATTATTCAAAAGATTTTCTATTTTTTCGTTATTAAATTCTCTTTTGGCAAAAGACAGCATCAAAGATTTTTTCAGTTTTTGTCTATCATACATCTCTTTGGTTTTATCTTTTTTGATTACCATCAATTCTGTAAATCATTTTCTTTCAAAAGTTGTAAATCTATTCCCGCAAAACTCGCACTCCCTCCTTCTCCTAATAGTTTGTCAGTCTTCTATCATTCTACTATCTACAACCTTTGTTTCCACATTTTGACATTTAGGGCATTTCATCAACAAAAAAGATTAAGGATAAAAAATATTTCTAAGGATTTTTATCAATATTTTTAGATTTATTGTTATCTAGGAAGATAAAATCAAGCACAGGTAATATACTTGTTTCTCAATTATTTTCAATAGCTAATATTTTTGTTATTTTAGCACTTTGGAGCCTTTTATTAGGTCCATTTGGATCCAAACTCTTATTTATATTTATGCGTTTTTTGCTGGTCTAATATGGGATAATTTGATTTGGACAAAAAAAGTGCCCAAAAATTTGACACAAAAAAATTTCTGATTACAATTGGGTATGTAAAAACCTTTTTATCTTTTTATCAAAAACAGAAAATGGACAAAAAATTTAACTACCTATTTAGGCATACTAGGAATGCCAGCAACTATTTCCAAAAACATGGAAAAAAGTACTTATTTGGGACACTATGAGCATTCGCTATAGTCAAAATGGTGTTATTATTTGGATGATTTTTTAGCACATTGGATTTGGGTAAAAGTTCTGCACAAGTACCAACAGTGCTAACAAAAGATAATATTGTATCCATGGGCTGTGCTACTACTGCCACCTATTGTGGTCTCTATAATAAATGAATTACTAGCATAGAAAGTGATGCCTTTGTAAATCATACACAATTGCAGGTATTATCTCTTAACAACAATCAACTAACAAGCGTAGACTGAGTAGAATTCCCTGATTCTTTGCAGGAGTTATCTCTTAACAACAATCAACTAACAAGTGTAGACAGAGTAGAATTTCCTGATTCTTTGCAGAGTTTAGAGCTTTCCCAAAATCAACTAACAAGTGTAGACTGAGTAGAATTCCCTGATTCTTTGCAGAGTTTAGGTCTTTACAGAAATCAACTAACAAGCGTAGACTGAGTAGAATTCCCTGATTCTTTGCAGAGTTTAGATCTTCCCCAAAATCAACTGACAGGCGTAGACTGAGTAGAATTCCCCAGCTCTTTAATATATTTAGATCTTTCCCAAAATCAACTAACAAGTGTAGACTGAGTAGAATTCCCTGATTCTTTGCAGGAGTTATATCTTTACAGAAATCAACTAACAAGCGTAGACTGAGTAGAATTCCCCAGCTCTTTAATATATTTAGATCTTTCCCAAAATCAACTAACAAGTGTAGACTGAGTAGAATTCCCTGATTCTTTGCAGGAGTTATATCTTTACAGCAATCAACTAATAAGCGTAGACTGAGTAGAATTCCCCAGCTCTTTAATATATTTAGATCTTTCCCAAAATCAACTAACAAGTGTAGACTGA
>JAKJDW010000019.1 GCA_022705745.1 Patescibacteria group bacterium | reverse complement strand
AGTTGAATATATTAGATAAGAGCGATAAAGAGAAATATATAACACTTTTGGATAGGGCATTTGAAAAAGCTGAATCAGACAGTTATTGGGCAAAATATATAGTTCCAGCACTATTAAAGTTGAATATATTAGATAAGAGCGATAAAGAGAAATATATAACACTTTTGGATAGGGCATTTGAAAAAGCTGAATCAAATATATATTGGGCAAAATATATAGTTCCAGCACTATTAAAGTTGAATATAGTAGATAAGAGCGATAAAGAGAAATATATAACACTTTTGGATAAAGCATTTGAAAAAGCTGAATCAAAAGATAGCTGGGCAGAATATATAGTTCCAGCACTATTAAAGTTGAATATTTTTGATAAATGAGAGATAAAAACATATCCTATTAATTCATTAGGACAATTATTTTTCATAAAAAAGCATAATATATATATTAAAGCCAATGATGTATTATTTATAAAAGAAATTGATTATATTCTCAGTCAAAAAGAACAAAAACACCTTTTCCAAAAAGATTATCAGTTTTTTTTGGACTTCAAAAATTGAATACATAGTAGTGATTATCAAAAATTACGAGAAATAAAAAGTGCTTGTTATCCTGAAGAAGAACAACCCAAATTAAAAAACTTAACCAATTATTTCTGAAATGAAGTATGGATTTACTTTTTTGATAAAGTAAATCGTGATAAAAACCTAAAAAACCGTTTTAGAGATCCACATAATGCACTTTTACATACAGACAAAATCGTTTGATTAGCACAAGAATTAGAAGAAAAATGAGTTTCAAAAGCAGATTTTATTAAAAATTATCTCTGAGTAGCAGGAGATAGAAATAACGGCTATCAGCAACTCAATGATTTTTTAATCAAATACGATTCTTTACGAAAAACCAAAATAGAAAATGAACTTGAAGACCCTGAAGGATTAAAAGATCCTGCATTTCTTGAATATGCAAAAAATTTACTAGAAAATGAAAAAAGTGGGCTACTGTATCAGAATCTTGACCAACTAGAAGCGATAATAACAACTCTTTCTTTTCTCAACAAAAAAGAAAGCTTAAAAAAACTTGAAAGCATTTCACAAAGTAATGATCCCAAAGATCAGGTTCGTTATCAATATTTTAGAAATGCAATTTATCACCCAAGAACAACTCCAATTATTATGGATTTATACGAGAATCCTAAAAGATTTCTTTGACTGGATGATACTACTTCTAGTGGGCATCTTCATCAAGCTAAAAAACCTTCAAATATGGTTGAAAACTTTGAATATCTCGATTTTGAAGCAGAAGATTTGGTAGATTGTCTTCCTCTATGAATTTATGATCAAGTTGGATACTTCAAACCTTTTGAAAAGCAGTATCTCATTGATGGTTCTCGTTGTTATCCTTTGGATAAAGTCAAAGATGAGATAAAGACATTTATTGATTCGGCAGATCAAAAAAAGATTTCAGTGATTATTACCTCATTCAATAAAATATATCCAGATAATATATTGAGTTTTAAACAATGGAAAAATGATAAACAAAATTTTATTGATGATCTCTTATCAAAACATGATGTAGATATTCTTATATGATTATTTACTAGTCTAGGATATCAAGAATTCAATAAATATAAAAATACCAAGTTAATGACTGCCAAAATCAGTCCAAAATCTGATCCTAATAACCGATTTAATGGTTTCAACTGTGATAGTTTAGCTGAATGACACGGGAAAAAGGTTGTTGCAATGTTCAATCCTTATTGTACTGATTTCTGTATTTATGAATGAGAACAAGATCAAAATTCAGATAACCTGAAAGTGACAAGCTGGGTTACGCTGAATAGAAAAATCCCTCAAAATTTTAGTTCTTTATTAAAAAAAGCGAGGTCTGACACTACTCATGATATTGCTCAATTGCTTGGAAAAGATTTTGAAGACTATAAAGATCCTAATGAATATATTATGACGATGGATAATATTGAAGCAAATCCAAACTTTTGAAATAGTTATGCTTCAGCTGTTCGTCAAATGTATGAGGATTTCTTTTCTGAATATATCAAAGTTCATCCTACTTCTCCAAATGGTGTTCCAATCAATACAAAGCATTTTCAATCTGGAATGAGTTATAATAAGATTGATTTTTTACATAAAACAATAGAAAATAATACTATTCCTGTCTTCGTAAATGCTTATACTGATAATGCATCATCTCAATCATTACAATGAGATCTCCATATAGAAAAACAAGTAGAAAAACAGAAAAAAACTGGAATTCATCCACTTTCTATAGAAGATGTTATTCCTATTTCTTACTTAGAATGAAAAATTTATCCAGAAGATCTAAAAAGTCATATATGAAATATGCAACATGAAATTACTGCTTCAATATTGAATAACACTTTGAAATGAAGGGAGAATCTTTCATTTACTCGATATGATAAAGAAGGGAAGTTAAGAGGATATTTTCTTGCCTATCAATGAAAAATGGAAGATGGAAGACAATGAATTTATATTTCAGATTTTGCAATCGATGAAAAAGCAAGAGGTCGTTCAGGTGTTGAAATGATAAATAATTGGATCAAACAAATAAAAACTTATTATCCAAATATGCCAATATTTACTAGAGCAAGGGAATCTACAAGTTATCGTATGGTTCAAGTTTTAGCAAAAAAAAGTGGATATAAAATTACTTTGGATAAAAAGGTCCAAGATGCTGGTGAAGCATTTCATCGAGTAGTTATGGAACCTGTTGATAGTTAAAACTAATTACAGAGCCAGAGTTTGTGAATATTTCTGCAATAGAAGATAATAGAAAATTTAAGTTATAGATTGTCATTTCGACTAAATGAACGAAGTGAACATACAGGAACAAGGAATTCTTCCCTCGGGGGAAGTTGTTTTCCGTCCCGTAGGACTACGGGACGGGATAGTTGGGGGTTGTTGGGGGTATTTGGATTATTTACCCCCACCTACCCCGCAGTACTGCGGGGAGAACATCCTCCCCCTAGGGAGGAACTTTTCTCCCCGCTATCCCTCAAATACAATTTTTCAAACATTTTTCCAATACACTTGATTTTTGGGATACAAAACTTAAAAATTAATCTAGTTTTTTTATACATTTTTTGCAAAAATGATCCCAAAAAGATGAGTTAAAAGGATTCCCAGTTTAGTAGTAAATAGACTAGCAAGAAATCTTTTCAAAATCAGACAGTTTTGAAAACGAGAACTTTTACACCATCAAGAAACTTTTCTTTTTGATTTAATTCGTAAATGTAGAAATACAGTATTCGGGCAAAGATATAATTTCAAAAACATAAAATCTATCCAAGATTTTCAGAATAATGTACCTATATTCACCTACAAAGAATTTAAACCTCGAGTAGAATATATGCTTAGATGAGAAAGAAATATTAGTTATCCTGGGAAAATCCCACTATTTGCCATATCATCTGGCACAACTTGAAAAGAATGAAAATATATTCCACTTACAAATGAACATTTAAGGAGCTCTCAGGTAAGATGATGAGAAAAATTACTAGCTCGATACTGTAAAGCAAATCCCAAAACTAGACTTTTTGCAGGAAAAACTATTGTAATTTGATGAACATTTATAAAAAATCCATATACAGACAAAAACAATGTTTGATATATTACAGCTATATTACAAAAAAAGTCACCACGAATATGAAAACTATTCAAAAGACCAGGCTTAAAAACCTCGTTTATTGAAAACTGGGAGGAAAAATCAAATAAAATTATAGAAGAAAATATCTCTCAAGATATTACTTGAATTACAGGGCAACCTTCTTGGTGTACGCAATTTCTTTATAAAGTTTTAGAAAAAACAGGGAAAAAAGATATTCATCAAGTACGACCAAATTTAGAAGTATTTTTGTGATGAGGAATGCCAGTAGATTTATACAAGGATAGTCTAAAAGAATTATTTCCAGATCCAAAATTCAAGTATCGACAAAGCTACAATGCTTCAGAGTGATTTTTTGCTATACAAACTCACAATGATTCTGATGAGATGTTGTTGCTTACAGATAACGGAGTTTTTTATGAGTTTATACCAAAAGAGGAGTTTGGAAAGGAAGATCCACAGGTTCTCACATTATGATGAGTAGAAAAAAATAAAGAATATGTGTTATTAATTACTACAAATGCTGGATTACGAAGGTATATTATAGGAGATACTATTAAATTTACAGAAGTAGAACCTTTTTATAAAATAAAAATCACTTGAAGAACAAAGTATTATATAGATGTTGTCTGAGAATGAACAACAGTAGAATACACAGACAAAGCTATTATTGAGGCCTGTAAAATAGCATGAGGAATAGCTACCGATTATACGGTTTGACCTATAGCTCCCAAATGATTAGAAAAATGAGCCTATGAACGAATTATAGAATTTAGCCACAAACCAAAAGATTTACAAGAATTTACAAGAATTTTGGATATTGAAATGCAAAAGGCATTCTCCAATTATTATGATGAAAGAAATTACAATAATACATTAAAAGAAAATATCGTACATGCAGTGGAAGTAGGCACATTCCAAAAACGATTGAGTTCAAATAACAAAGTAGTTTGACAATCAAAAATTCCAAAATTAAGTAATAACAGGGGAATAGTAGATGATATATTAGAAAACATAATACAATAAAAAATATTTTTATATAATTGTTTTATAAAAAATGAAAAAAATGTTTCTTTTACTTTTATTTTTAATTTGAGCAGTATTGTTCACTGGATGTTTTACAAATATATGAGATCAAACTGATCAAATTTATCTATCAGCATTTTGAACAGAACCATTTTGGGATATAGAAATATCTGGTGGAGTGGCAGATTTTTTTGAAATGAATATGTTGGACTACGAAAACAGACCACAAATCCCAGTTTCTATAGTTCAAAAATGAGAAAATTATGAATTTTCATGAGAGCAAATTTATTGAATTTTTGAAAAAAAAGATTGTATAGACTGATGAAAATGAGATACACATGATTATACAGTTAGTATAACATATGAATGAAGTATGCTGCTTTTTTGATGTTGAGATGATTATCAAAGAAATTTGGAAGATTCTGACTTGCAAGAATGAAACATAGATATTACATGAATTGAATGATGGATAGAAGATTGTGAGTCTACTAGTCCATATCGATTAGAAAATCCTGACGGAATTACAAATATTTCATATTCATGGTATGATAAACAAAATATATGAAGTTCATACAAAGTTTTATGAAACCTTACTTATGAACAAAAATGAGAATTTATTTTTGAAAATGTTTTTTGTACATTTACTACAAATGATAAATGATGAGAAAATGATTATTATGGCACTTTAAAGTTGGAACAATATCTTTGGGAAACAGAATGTTTTGACATACTAGAAAACTATAAAGAAACTGAAACTATGGAATGACATCCAGAAACAACAATTTCAATTTGATGTTTCCCTGAAGATTATTGAAATGATTTAGCAACATGATATCTTTATACTACAAAATACCCTGATTTATGATTAGCTATCACAACCCCTGAATGAGCATGAGATTATTACGAATGAATTTTCCGAAGCAAAGCTCAAAAACCAATTTTTGAACAAAAATGAAATAGGATTTCCTATATGATCAATTGACAGGAAGATGAATATATTCAAGTTTATGAAAAGTCTGAAGATGAATCACTTGAAGAGCTAATCACAAAAAAGCATCTAAATGATGGTTGTGTAATAAATATTCGCAATTACTACGATCAAAAAATGATTTCAACAAACTATCCTTGAACTATAATATACGATATCCGAGATGAGTCTTGAGTGATGCCGGGGAAATGTATACTTGATGATGAAAATAAGACCTGAAAAGATGATTCCAGATTAGTACGATATTTCGAATCTTCAGACAAAACTAAGTATTATAAAGTAGTGTTTACAGATTGATGTGCACCTTGACCATGTTCAATCTTTTGAAAGATTGAAGTTCAGTAATTGAATTGATATAACAATTTACATCGCCTATTTTTGATATGAATAAATTTTTTAGAAAAATCATATTTAAATTTAGAATACACAGAAGAAATATTGTAATCAACTCATTTTTAAAGAAAAAAAAGAAAATTAGAATCAGTGAAATCTCAAAAAGAAAAGATTATTCTGATCCATTTTATATGACATTACTCGATGATTTATTAGATGGTATAGGTAAAAAATATTTGAGAAAATATATATATCCAAAAATTTTAGAAGAAGAAAAAAATACAATAAAAAATCAAAAAACCATTTTGAGTGATTTGTTGAAAAATATAAAAAATACAAAAATATGAGAAAAGTACTGAATTCCAAGCATTTTAAATGAAAGCAATATTTACCAAAAATTCACAGAAAAATTACCTATATTTGATTACGATACTTACAAAACTTATATAGAAGAAGCCAAAGAAAAAGAAAACATTGTACGACCAGATAAAATCTTGCAATTTTCAGCATCATCTGGTACTACTAGCAATAAAAAACATATTCCCGTTAGCAGTGAATCATTGTTAAGTGCAAGTAAAGCTGGGATATGTATGTTTGCCGAATATTCTTTCAAAAACCCTAATACAAAAATTTTTAAATGAGAGTTTTTTCCTTTAACTTGAACAATACAATACCATGACAATAACATAACAATAGCAGATGTGTCAGCTTTATTGCTTTTGGATAGATGAAAGTTTGCTAAAAACAAATATGCTTTAGATCTTTTTCAATTATTACATTCAGAACGAGAAATCAAAAGAGAAATCGCACTAAAATATATAAACCCAAACAAACCAATTACAATGATGTGAATAACCAGCCGAGCTTATGAAATACTAAATTACATACAACAAAGAGATGCCAAAATGTTTGATACTATGATAAAAAATATGGAAGTTATTTTTGGTGGAGGAGTAGATGTTGCACCATATATGCAGTATTTCAAAAAATTGAATTTAAATTATATGTGAGTTTACAATGCTTCCGAATGATATTTTTGATATCAAGATATTATCAATTATGATAATTCAAATTGAGATGCTCCATACAAATTATTAACAAATCATTGAATATTTTACGAATTTCTTGAATTTAATAGTAATAATTTTGATGAAAATTGAAATTGTAAAAAAGCAAGTGAAGTCAAAGCAATACGAGATATAACAAAAAAAGATATAAACAAAAAATTCGCACTAATTATTACCACAAATAGCGGTTTGTTGCGTTATATGATATGAGATGTAATACAGTTTGTAGATGAGAATTTAAGATACAAAATAACTGGTAGGACCAGACAATCATTGAATCTAAAATGAGAAGAGTTGATGGAAACTCAGATAGGAGCAGTAATACAAGAGCTTTCAAATCAAGATAAGATTAACATCATTTATTATACAATATGACCTGATCAAGAAGAAAATCCAACAAAACATCAACGAGTTGTAGAAACAGATGCAGAGATAAATGTTTCTGAACAAGAATTAGCACAAAAAATAGATAAAATTTTACAAAAAATAAATGCTGATTACAAAACAAAGCGCAACAACGATATTTTACTAAAATTACCTCAAATTACATTGGTCCCACAGTGAACTTTTTATCAACGATTGAAAAAATCTAATAGACTCTGAGCACAAATAAAAGTACCAAAACTTTCATCAAAGAGAAATTATATAAAAGAAGTATTGAGAATTGTTAAATAAGAGAATCTACAAAGAATTATTTAAATGCTTTTCAAAACTTCATAAACTTCATCCTCAGTTAATTTTATTATTCAATTGGGAACTTTAATTCATTTTGCTTCCAATTTGTTCACTTCCTCTCGATCATTCCAAGCTCTTTTGACCAAATAAGGTTTTGTTTTGGGAGCATTTTCATATACATCAATCACATTATGCAAAGCATCATCAAAAAAATGGTCTACATTTTCCAACCTACAAACTTTAGATTTTTTTTCTCACATAAATATATCGTCAAACTCCAATCAATGATTATATAGTTCTGACATTGTGTCATCCACATAAATATCTTTTCTGGCTGTAATCATGATCAGATAAATATCTTTTCTTTTTTGTTTCAAAAAATGTAAAATACGCGTTGGCATCATATTTTTATATAATTTATGTTTTTCAACTATATCACATATATTAACAGATTCATATCTCAAATCCCAAACATCTTTTAGTGCTTTATTTGTTCAATACTTCAAATTGTAATACTTGATTAAATTGGGTAATAGGTGAAAAACCACATCATCTATATCACATCAAATTACAGGTTTTGGTATACCATCCACATATCTCATATTTGATTTTGAATTATTAATAAATCCTACATAATAATAAATATTAATACAAAAATGTCAAGATATATTTAAAAATGTTATTACTATTGTAGTAATTACAGATCAAAAAAGATGTGCTAAACACCGAAATTAAAACGCAAAAATTTTTGAATACAAAAAAAAATCCATCAAAATATAAATATTAGCCTTATCAAAAATAAATTATTTGTATTGGCCACGAACTTTTGCAATATCTTTTTTACAGTACTCCAATGTATCTAATGCTCTTTGTGCATATTGTGATAACTCCGAAATAGAAGCATTTGGGCTTATTTCCTCATCTAAAAGAACCTCTATTAGTTCTACTGTTTGTTTTAAAGATAAAGAACGCCTTACTGATTCATGTTGGATCCTATTGTCTGCCAAACAAACCAAATTTTTAAATGTTTGTTCTCCAAATCTATTAGAATTTCTTCAAGCCATGGTTTCTAAAATTTAAAATAAAAAAATATTATACATATTATTTACAATAAAGCAACACAAAATATAGAAAAGTTATTTTTTATTGAATAAAGAACAAAAAATATTATAAGAAACCAAAGAAATTTTTTTTATTCAATATAAAACAATATTATGAGTATTCAACAAAGCGATCCAGAAATATTTCAAGCAATTCAAGATGAACAAAAAAGGCAATTAGAGGGTATGGAGTTAATTGCTAGCGAAAACTATCAATCAGAAGCAGTACTACAAGCACAATCAAGTGTTTTTGCAAATAAGTATTCTGAATGATTTCCATGAAAAAGATATTACTGATGACAAGCAAATACGGATATTGTAGAACAATTAGCTATAGATAGAGCAAAAAAAGTTTTTCATGCAGATCATGCCAATGTACAAGCACTTTCTGGTGCTGCCGCAAATATATGTGTATATGCAGCACTTATGGAGCCATGAGATACAATACTTTGAATGGATTTATCGCATTGATGACATCTAACTCATTGAGCTCCAGTCACTTTTTTATCCAAAGTATTCAATTTTATTAGATACAAAACTCTTCCAAATTGAGAAATAGATTTTGATCAAGTCAAAAAGCTAGCACATCAACATAAACCAAAAATTATATTAGCTTGATTTTCAGCCTATCCTAGAGAATTAGATTACGACAAATTTGCTGAAATTGCCAAAGAGGTAGGTGCTGTAGCTTTTGCTGATGTATCTCATATATGATGATTTATAGCAACATGAGTATTAAAAAACCCATTAGATCATGGCTTTCATGTAATGATGACCACAACCCATAAATCTTTGAGATGACCAAGGTGAGCTTTGATTCTTAGTAAATGAATAGTAAGTAACCCATTAAAAAAACCAGAAAATACTATAGAAAATATACCAACTAGGATAGATAGAGCAGTATTCCCATGAATACAATGATGACCGCATATAAATACTATTTCAGCGATTGCTGTTGCACTATTAGAAGCACAAACAGATAAGTTCAAAGAATATGCGACACAAGCCCTCAAAAATTCAAAAGTAATGGCAGAGGAGTTTATCAATAGATGATATAAACTTGTAACATGATGAACAGACAACCACATGATTGTGCTAGATTTTTCAAATACTCCCGTGGGAAACTGAAAAAATGCTGAACATATTTTGGATTTAGTAGGGATCTCTACTTCTAAATCCACAATACCAGATGACCCAAATCCTCCATTCAGACCATCAGGACTTAGGATATGAACACCAGCTATGACTACCAGATGAGTAAAAGAAGATGATATTCGTAAAATAGTAGATTTTATAGATCAAGCATTAAAGTTGATACCTTTGATGGAAGAAGTAGATTTTCACTCAAAAATAGAACAACTGAGAAAACAAGTAATAGACTTTTCAAAACAATTTCCAGTACCTGGCATAAGTTAGTTATAAAGCCTGCCCTGCCCCGCAGTACTGCGGGGCAGGCTGTCGGCAGACAGGTTTATAAAGTTCATAAAGTTAGAAGATAAAATTCCTCCCCTGGGGGAGGGTGTTCTCCCCGCAGTACTGCGGGGTAGGTGGGGGTTTTACCCCAATTATTTTCAACAACCCCCAACTAGCTTCGCGCCCAACTTCCCCGTTGGGGAAGGATTTCTTTGCATATCCCCAACAACCCCCAACTATCCCGTCCCGTAGTCCTACGGGACGGAAAACAACTTCCCCCGAGGGAAGAATGTTTTATTTATAACTTGTAACTTTCAACTTTATAAACTAAATTATGAAAATCGATTAATTCAAAAAGAAGGGAACTAGACCAGAAAAATAGTAGACAAAATTATTCTTAAACCATAAAAAAAACCGAGTAAATTTACTCGGTTTTTTTGACTGTATTTCTTTATTTTTTCATATTTTGTTTTGCTAATAATCTTTTTTGAACAGCTTTTTGTCTGTTAAATCTTTTTGCCAAGCCCCAAGTTGCTAGTATAAACAAACTCAATCCAACTAGAAAGAAGGCACTATACATACCAAAAAGGGCACCTAAAATACCAAATCACAAACTTCCAACTATTTTTCCTACTTGTCATACAAACTGCTGAATTCCAGTTATAGTTCAAGCATTTTCTTTTACAGAAGACTCACTAATCAAAGCTGATACCAGCGGTCTAATAAGTGATAATCATATTGATATACCGAATGTAATGATCATTATTGATCCAAAGGACATTTCAAATCATAACATTCAATATAAGAATGATAAAAATATCAATACTACGGCAATAAATAATTTTTTATTAAATTTTTCGCTAAAAGAAACTACAAAAAAGTTAGTAACAAAAGGTAATTTCATCAAAGCAAAGATCAACGCTATTTGACTAAGTGAAAAGGAGTTCCTAATCGCAATCAAAGGTATAAACAAGAATCCTATATATTCCAATACATTATACAATCATTCATATCATAAAGTGTAAATAAATCTCCTTGGACTTTCTTTTATAAAAATAATAGCATTTTTTACCGGTTTTTTTGAAAAGATTTTTTTGAGTGTATGCCTCAAAAAACTCTGTCTTCAAAACAATTTCTTTACTTTTTCTTTATCCAATATCGGTATTTTTTGATCTGTAATCAAAGATAGAATCGAAAATATACCTATAAATAAAAACAGATAAGGTAAAGCTAAAAATTTCACCAAAAATGATGCAATAATCGCTCCAATTACCCGAGCTATGTGCCAACTAGAGAAATATAATCACCAAGAACTTTCCGATTTGTCTGATTCTGTTGTAGCACGGATATATCATTCATAAGTTACATAAACCAAAACACTACCAACTCAATTCAATAATACGGCGATTATCAATAAACCTGGACTTTTGAGTATTCCAGCCAAAAAATAAAATATACTAGTGAAAATATAGAAGAATTTTCCCAAAAACACAACATATTTTCTGTTTGTATTGTCGTTCAAACTTCATACTTGTAATACAAGCAACAATTTAATAACTGGTCAGAGCATTCATATCAAAGAAACAAGCATAACAGCCGTTACAATTCTTTCTACATATATTGAGAAAAAAATATCTCATCACAATCACCAACCAAAAACAAATAAGAATAGTGATAAAGAAATAAATCTTACAGATACTGGGATAGAAAAAAACCTTCTTTTCATAACGGAAAAAAGTCAGTTTTTAAGTTCTTGCTCTTTTGTCTGGAACAATAAATCCCTAGTACTGCTCAAAAACTTAGTAACATTAGTGTGATCTTTCTTTTTCTTACTTGTCGTTTTAATTTTATCAGTCTTTTTGATCGGGAGTTTAATAGCTTTTTGAGCTGTTGTTTTTTTAAAATCTTTTTTGTTTTTTTTAGTCATGAAAATATTTTTAATAATAAATGTATCACTATTATAATAATTTTTTTAAATTTGTCAAAAAATGGAGCATATTTATTTTTAAATATAAAAAATGTAGCATTTCGATCTCCATTTTCTCTTTTAAATTCCCCCCTGACTCCCTCTGGTCTTCAATCACCCTAAAACCCCTCTTCTTCCTCTAAATCACCCCCTTAATCCCCCTCTTCGAAGAAGAGGGGGAAACCTTGTGTTGAGCCCCCTTCTTTTTTCGACTGAAAGGAGTCCTCTCCCGATAGATCGGGATCTCACTTTGTTCGAGATCTTTCGGGAAAAGTAGGGGGGTTGGGGATGATTTAAGATAAGCAAGTGGTTTGGGGCGATTTAAGATAAGCAAGTGGTTTGGACAGAAAGGGCTTGGGGGTGATTTAGTGGAGGAGTTTGGCCTGATTTAGAATCGGGGAGCTAGGAATTATTTAAATTCAAATACTATTTTTTCGTTTTGTCAACCGATAATCACAAGTAATTGTTCAAAAATTATGAGATTTTTTTGTTTTGGCTATAATATAGATGTGCAAAAAAAATTCTGAAAACAAAAGCTTTATTTTGAAATGAAATCTTATCAATATGGTAGAAAAAATAGTCCATAGAATTCGTATATTACACCATATAAAAAGACATCATAGAGCATACATTTTATGATGATTCTCTATTTTTGCTATTATCCAAACAGTTTCTTTTCTCTCTGGGATTTTTTCCAAAGCGAGTTATGAAGAAGCTATTATGCCAGAAGTCCAGCAAGAAGATAGCATAGATTTTTTGGAATTGGAAAAAGCTTTTATGGATGAGATATCCAGCGACAACAAGGAAAATAAAGAAATTTACAATACTGTTTTCCAGTTTTTTGGAGGCTGAAATGAGGAGTCAGATGATCCTCCACTTGATTGATGAGAGTCAAATGACGATAGTACCCCGCCTACAACGACAATTAGTGGTGGAGTACCTGATTCTCGGATAAAAACTGATCTGCCAATAGAGTTAGTTGCTGTAGATACATGAGTATGAGTACATTATACCCTGTATTGTACTTGAACAAATACAGGTTGTGTGCCCAATATCACTTGAACGACATTGACTGTTGGTTGTGCAAGTAACACAACTTGTCCATCACAATATGTGAACTATCATAGTGTAGATTATTCTGGGAATTGGGAGGCAATCAACATATCACCAATAATAAGGATAGACAAGCAGTGACCGAGCTTTACATTCAACAACGGATCATGACCAGAATGTTCCAACTGAAGTTTAAGTATAATAGGTGCTTCAGATGCAGGTGCTGGACTAAATACTACTCCATACAGTTTCAATGGAAGTTATTGGTCAACAGCGACAAGTACAAGCATACCAGGACAACAGCCCTGAGTAGTAACAAAAACCTGATATGTGAGGGATGCTTTGGCAAATATAAGTACAAGAACGGCTACTTATACTTTTACCAATACAATGCCAACAGCTAATGATTTTACGGGGCATGCGAATGTATGAAATATAGCCAGAACAGTGAATTGGAAGCTATTGTCCAATGCGACAGATGGAGCATGTTGAGCAGGGGATCTAAGTTTTAATGGTGTGACAAATCAATGAGCAAAGTGATCTTGTAGTGTATCTGGTGACTATATTACCTATACTCCAAATTCATGAGCAGTAGGAAACGATTCTTGTGAGATAAGAGTCAGGGATAACGAAGGATATACGGTTACTGTATTAGTAAATCGATGAAACTTATCTTCAACAATAGCACCTGCAAGCTCTGGGAATATTCTCTTGGAAGTAAGTGTATGAACAGCTAACCAGACCCTCACTCTCCATAAATACTTCAATGTTTCCAACTATACAGTAGACCGATGAGATGGTACTGCTGGGACAATGAGTACTTATTTAACAAAAACCTATAATAATACTGGGACATACTATGTGGAACTACACAACCCTTGAGGCAGATGGACATTTTCATCAGCAAGTGATCCACTTGTACCCCAACCTTGAACAACAGTAGATGATGTGAAGGTGTTTTATATGCCAAGTCTATCGGGTCGATTTGGGGATTCTGCTAGTGATCCTGGGAATTATTTTTTTCGCTCTTTCAATGCTAGATGAGCTTTAACATCTTTGCCAACAGGTAGTTTTGATACTAGTAATATTATAGGCACTGTAGGGCGGTATTTTTTTTCTTCTTTCAACTTCCATTGAGCTTTAACATCCTTGCCAGAATGAAGTTTTGATATTAGTGGTATTACGCGTGTGTTTGATGATTTTTTTTCTTCTTTCAACCACTATTGATCTTTAACATCACTGCCAGCCTGAAGTTTTGATACTAGTAGTATCACAAGGATAGAGAATAGTTTCTTTGCTTCTTTCAACAACGGTTGAGCTTTAACTTCATTACCAGCCTGAAGTTTTGATACTAGTAGTATTACAATGGTGGGGAATGAGTTCTTTTCTTCTTTCAACCAAAATTGAGCTTTAAC
>JAKJDW010000018.1 GCA_022705745.1 Patescibacteria group bacterium | reverse complement strand
TCCTCTATTCCACTTGATATTCCCTATAAATTATAACCAATAAGTATATATTTTTCAATATATTTCCTATAGTAGAGGGGTTTGGGGTGATTTAAAATCAGGGAATGGGATTTGGAGTGATTTATAATAGAAAGAGATGGATAAAAAAAGCAGAGATAAATTCTGTTTAAATCGTAGGGAACGGTCGTGATTGTTCCTTACATTAAAGATTGTCCAAAATTTAGAACCAATTCCTTTGAAAATAAAACAAAAATAACTAGACTCAAAATAACTAATTTTTTTTATTTAACACTTTGTTTTGCTATCTTTGTATATTCATATTCCATTCTGTAAAACTAAATGTCCTTATTGTAGTTTTCAAGTCTGTCCATCTGATCAGATGAAATCGGGAGTTTTTCATAATGAAATAGAAAATTATACACAATCCTTAATCTCAGAAATCAAACATTATTCCCAAATACTTACAGATAAAGAAATCAAATCCATTTATTTTGGTTGATGAACACCCCAAACTCTTGGACTAAAAAATATTGAAAAAATTACAGATACCATCATAAAATACTTTGATACAGAAAATCTTTGAGAATTTAGTATAGAAATGAATCCTTATCCAGCAGATGAAGTCTTAAACTTTGTAGAAAAATTAAGCTCCAAATATGATTTTTTTCCTAGAGTCAGATTTAGTTTTGGGATACAATCTTTTGATAACTTTGTTTTATCTAATGTTTGAAGAGATACAAGTTTTCCAGCATTAGTAGAGCTGTTTAGAAAACTTCAAAAAATAAAAAAAGCTAACAATGTTTTTAATTTAGACTTTATAGCGTTTGGTTATTTTCATAAAAGCAGGAAATGAAATCCACAATTACGAAATCAAGACGCATTGTCATTTTTTCAAAATCTAGCAAATACACAATTTGTTGATTCATATTCCATATATACATTGGAACTATTCCCTGGTAGTTTGCGATATTATCAAAACAATTCAAAAGCAAAAGAAACAAATTCTTCTTTTTCAAAAATTTTACCATTCGTTTCAGATGATTCTATTTACGAAGAGTTTGCTACATTAAAAGATATGGTTTTGGATTCTTGATATAAAAGATACGAATTGTCCAACTTTTCTCTTTGATGAAAGAGTAGTATTCACAACAGAGTATATCGAGAAATGTGAGACTATGTTTGAATTTGAACTTCCGCATCCTCATTCATAAAAAGCCCAAACTCAGAATTAAAAAAGTATTTGTGAATTTCAAAAGACTCATTAGCATTACGCTGGACAAATACATCACAAGTAGCAAATTACAATAAGTGAGAATTTCTAGATAGAGCCTCTGTTCAAACCTTAACAGAAAAAGATTTGTTAATAGAAGAATTTTTCTTGGCTCTTAGGACAGATATTTGAGTAAATGATTTACAAAAATTTTCATCCGTTTTGGTAAAAAATATAGACCAAAAAATAGACTCTTACATTCAACAGTGATTCGTGCAAAAGACATCAAATTGAATAGTTTTAAGCGATCCTGGAATGGATATTTACAATGATATTATTACAGAACTGTTAGAAGAGATCTAAAAGTTGAAAGTTGTTTGATTGTAGTGCATTCGAGTGAGTATTGTAAAATATATTGTTTTAATAATGGTATTTTTTTCCAGACTCTATAGTTCAAATTCTATAAATTTGCTCTAATAGTACGAGTTTTGCTAATCAGTGGGGGAGTGTTATTTTCCCAAAAGAAATTCTTTTGATGCCAAATCCCATTAGTTTTTTTTCATTTAATCAATATGGTCATCATATAATAAATACAGTTTTTTCTTTTCATAAAAATTTCAATAGTTCTTCTGTGCTATATTCTACTCATTCTTTACTCAGTAAAACTTTGTTCCAATCTTTGTATTTTTTTTCTAAAACCTCCAAAACCAAATCTGTTTCTTTTTCAATTATTTGTGGCTGAGTTCAGTTTTTTATGGGCTTTATGTTTTCTATATTTACTGTTTTACCAAGTCTTTTCACATATTCTTGCACTCATTCATTCCAATGCTTGTCTGAATCTGATAGGTTTAATATTACAAACATAATTTATTTTTATTGATAAAAAATATCAATTTCATTCATATCATTATTCACAAAATATTCAACTTATTCCAAAATATTAGATATTCCTTATATGAACATCTATTTTCCCAAAAAAATAGAAAATAATAATCAAATTATTGTTGTTTTGCGGTTTTTCTGAAATTTACAAAATGTATTGGGAATATGATCAACAACAAGAAAAGTCCAATTGATGAATAAATAATTTTTTCCTTTGATCTCATGTTTCTTTCCAAAATAAGTTTTTCTTTGGCTTTTAATATACATTCTTCTTTTTCAACAGCCGTTCTTTCTCTACTTTTATCATTCAAATAAATTGGCTCCTCACACCTTGTAATTTCTCGTGAATTTTGGCTCATACTCATATATTCTTCATCTGTGATAACAGCTTTAGAAATAAGATTATTAGCAAAAATAATGAACATTATACAAAGTCATATAAAAGATGCCAATGCTATTAGCCCAAAGTAAACTGACAATAAGTTTTTTTTCATATCTCAAAAGTTAAAAAATAAAAATATGAATATTGTATAAATGAAAAGCTTACTATTTCAAGAGAAAATTTATAAAGTTGAAAATTGCTATCCTTACGAACAAAGCTCGTGTTTATGAAGTAGCAATACTCCTACCACCTTTGCAGCCCCGCAGAATTGCGGGGCTACAACATTATTGTGTTGTTTTATCTTTTTCAACATTTCATCACAAACAAAGTTCTCATTTGGGAAGTAGTAACTCTCCCACCACCTTTGCAGCCCCGCAGAATTGCGGGGCTACATCAATTTGTTACTTCAATATTTTAACATTTTATCGCGAACACCGTGAGCATTTATCATTTTATCATGAGCGAAGCGAATAATTTACCATTTCATCGCTTGCTAATACAGTATGTATCTATCTTGTTGTCACTCGTAATAGCTGATAATTTTCAAAACATCTCACTTTCTGATTCAATTTCTTTCAAACTCTGTGAGAAATCATTTCAATCACATCTCTTTCCAAAACCACATTTCGGCTTCTTCGTTTCACCAATGAGTTATAAAAACCAATTTACAAACCTCGGGATCATTTATCTCCCAAATTTTAATAAATTTAGAATCTATTTCTTCTATATATCATTCGGACAATAATTTGTTTTTTTCTATTTTTGTGATGTCTTTTATCATTTTTACTTTCAAGGTCTTAGCTTTATTTTGTTTATTTATCACAAATGTGTTTTCTTCCAAAGAACTTTTTTGCAATATTTTTACGAGTCAAAGCAACCACTCATTCAAACCAAAATGAGATGCGGCAGAAACCACAAAAGTATTTTTCTTAAAAGATTCTGTTTCTATTTCATAAGAAAAATTCTTTCTCAAATATATGTTTAGATTTTTCAAAAACTGTTTTTTGTATTCTTCTATAATTTCAGGATCAGACACTAAATCATATTTATTTATCGCAAAAACAATTTTTTTATTCAAAATGATTTTACTGTTTTGTTTGACTTCCATGATGATTTCCTCATTTTCATCAAAAAATTTTATTTTTACTTTTTGGTCAATTTTACTTTTTATATATTCTATAATTTCATCAAAAATATCTATAATTTCCTTAATTCATACATCAAATCTTGATAAATCCGCTACAAGACAAAAGATTCTAGCTTTTAATACATGCCTCAAAAACGCATTTCAAAGTCATTTTCATTCAGCAGCTCATTTAATCAATCACGGAATATCTATCATATTGAAATTGAAACTTTTGACTTGCACACTTCCCAAATTTGGCACTAAAGTAGTAAATGGATAATTTGCTACCTTTGCTTTAGTTTCAGAAACAGAGTTTATCAAGCTAGATTTTCCAACACTAGGACTTCCAATCAAAGCAACATCAGCTAAAAGCTGTAATTCTAATTTGATATCTTTCTTTTGTCACGGCTCTCCAAGTAAAGCAAAATTTGGGAATTGATTTACAGAATCTTTGAAATGTATATTTCATTTCCCTCATTCTCCTCAATACAAAAGCACCTCTCTTTGTTGATCTTCAAGCAAATGTAACAAAATATTCCCGGCCATATCTCTAACAAGAGTTCAGACAGGAACGACCAATTCCAAACTTTCTCAATTTGCTCAATATTGATCTTTCGTTTTACCATCTTCACCACTTTGTGCTTTGAAATTCTTTTTATATTTGTAGGGCAAAAGTGTATTTTCATCCTTTGAAGCAACAAAAACTATATTTCAACCATCTCAACCATCTCAACCATTTGGTCATCAAAAAGCCATTTTAGCGTCTCTTCTACCAGAAGCCAAACCATTTCCTCATTTTCCAGATTCTATGCGTATGTTTACTTCATCATAAAATTGCATTCAAGATTTTATATTGTAAAGAGTAGTAAGTTCGTAAAACCTGTCCGAAGTATTGTGGGACGGGGTTTATAAAGTTCTAGGATGAAATTCCTCCCCTTGGGGAGGCGGGGGTTTTGTGCTTAACAAGTTCCGACAATTTCAAACAATAACGAACTTGTGTAATCATATTAAAAAATGCAAATTTTGCAAGATAGAATAAAAAAAACGAGATTTTTTAGTGCGAAAATAATTTTTATAATAATATTCTTAACCCACATATATTACTTGAAAGTTTGTTGTACAATATTGTTGGGCGAAGCCTTTTTTTAGCAAACTTAAAAGTATTGAAAAGAAAAAAACTTTTCTTACAAAAACAAAAGAGAATAAATTTTATTATTTTAATTTTTTGATTTTGACTTATTTATACTGATTCACTAAATACTGTTGATCTGATAAGGTTTGGAAAGTTAATCATAAATTCAACACTTGAGATTTGTTGAAATTATGAGATGAGTATTTTTTAGTTTTATGAAAAGAGATTAGCTTTTCAGAGCAGTATAAATATGAAATCATGGAAGATGCTTCAAGCTTTGAGATAATAGAAAAAAACTTTTTGAATAAAAAAACTATAGAACTTTTGCACTGGATGGTTTATTGGCGATATGCTCCTTATTACAATGTCGTTTCCAAACTATTTCTTTCAAATGAAGTGGAAAAATTATTAGACAAAAAACAGGCTCCCAAAAAAAATAAAATTTCTCATAAAGTTCAAATCAATGCTCAAACAAACATATTACAAGATTTACAATTTTCACCAGACTGACAAACTTTGGTGCTTTTCCCAGATTTACGAACCTTGACTAACTTAGTCAATGATGAATTTATTTCGCAAGCAGGAGTGGATGTGCTACTTTCATCAGATTCTCAAGGTAAAAAAAATAAATCTTGGTGGGATATAAAAAATGGAACTACAAATATTATTTTATCTACACATTCAGAAATATTTCAAAATTATAAAAAACTAAAAAAAATAATCATTATTCGACCTCACAAACGATATTATGCTAATCAGCAAGATCCTAGATACAAAACTTTCACAGTAGTTCAAAAACTTTCAGAAATTCGAAACGCAGAATTGGAGAGTATTTAGCTTAGTTGAAAAGCTCCTAAAGTTCTAGCCCCCCTTTTTAAGGGGGGTAGGGGGGATTTTATGATAAATGAAGATTTTTATTTAATCCCATTTAATCCCCTTATTTACGGAGTTCCCCGTAATGAGCAAGGAGGGACACTTATCAGTTCTCAATAAATCCCCCTTAATCCCCCTTATTAAGGGGGACATTTGTAACTTCCAACTTCTCTAAAATTCTCTTGCAATTCTAAAAAAAATAACTATCTTAATAGCACTCAACCATTTTGCGTGCTATTTTTTAATAATGAATTTAGAACAATACACTACAAAAGCTATAGAAGCTCTTCAATCTGCTAGTCAGTTAGCACTTGGACAGCAAAACTCTCAGATTGAGATTTTGCATCTTTTTTTATCACTGCTTGATCAGTCTGATTGATATATCCCAGCTATTTTGAATAAAATAGATGTTCCAAGCCAAACATTAAGATCTCTAGTTGTTGCAGAAATATCAAAATTACCCCAAATTCAATGAGATTACAAAATTTCTGTATCACAAGATTTAAGTAAAGTATTATTACAAGCAGAAAGTATAATGAAAGAAATGGGGGATCAATATTTGACTACAGAACATTTATTCTTAGCGATTCTAAAATGAAATTATCCTATCAATGAAATATTAAGAACCCAAAATATAAGTTATGATTTAGTTTTTAACGCAATTATAGAAATGAGAAATTGAGAGAATATTCAATCACAAAATCCAGAAAACACTATGGATGCTTTATCAAAGTATGGTAAAGATATCACTCAATTAGCAGAGGAGTGAAAGTTGGATCCAGTTATTTGAAGAGATGATGAAACAAGGAGAACAATCCAGATTTTATCTCGTAGAACAAAAAACAATCCCGTTTTGATATGAGATCCTGGGGTTTGAAAAACAGCAATTATAGAACTTTTAGCACAACAGATTGTTAAATGAGATGTACCAGATATGTTGAAAAATAAAAAAATTATTGAGATTGATATGTGATCTTTGATTGCTGGTGCGAAATATCAGTGAGAGTTTGAAGAACGCTTAAAAGCTGTTTTGAAAGAAGTAGAAAAATCAGACTGAGAAATTATTCTTTTTATAGATGAACTTCATTTGGTTGTTTGAACTTGAAGAACTCAATGAGCTATGGATATGGGAAATCTTCTCAAACCTGCTTTAGCCAGAGGACAAATTAGAGTTATTGGAGCTACTACAATCAACGAATATCGTCAATATATAGAAAAAGATGCAGCTTTGGAAAGGAGATTTCAGCCAGTATTGGTTGATGAGCCAAGCAAAGATGATGCATTGGCTATATTGAGATGAATCAAAAAAGCTTATGAAACTCATCACGGAGTAAAAATTTCTGATTCAGCAGTAGTTGCTTCAGTTGAGCTTTCTATGAGATATATCCCAGATCGTAGATTGCCGGATAAGGCGATTGATTTGCTTGATGAAGCATCAGCTTCTGTAAAAATGTGAATGACAAGTATGCCTCCTTCTATTATTAAACTAGAAAAGAAGATTTCCCAATTGGAAATTGAAAAACAAGCTATTTCTCTAGAAACAGCTCATCTTGCTAAGGGCGAAAAAATTAAAACAGAATTTAGAATCCAAGAAATAGAAAAAGAACTTTCTGAAGTTAAAGAAGAATACAATATCAAAAAATCCGAACGAGAGTTGGATAGAAAGCTTTTATTGGAAATAAAAGAGATTAATGAACAAATAAAACAACTTCATCACGATGCAGAAATAGCAGAAAAGCAGACTGATTACAACAAAGTTGCTGAAATAAAATATTCTCAAATCCCTTCTTTAGAAAAAAAGTTAGAGGAAATTGAAGAAAAGATGCACAATGCAAAAAAGGAATGAAAAATAATCATAAAAGATATTGTAGAAGAGGATGATGTAGCAACTATAGTTTCCAAACGAACAGGTGTTCCAGTATCTAGATTAGTTCAAACAGAGATAGAAAAATTAGCTAATTTGGAAGAATATCTTGGATCAAGAGTTGTTGGACAGGAATCAGCAGTATCATCCGTTTCCAACGCGGTTCGTAGGGCTAGAGCTGGTCTCAAAGATCCCAATAGACCTATTTGATCCTTCCTTTTTCTTGGACCAACATGAGTAGGTAAAACAGAATTAGCGAAACAATTAGCTCTCTTCCTATTCAATGATGAAAAATCTATGGTCAGACTAGATATGTCAGAATATCAGGAGAAACATACTGTTTCTAGACTTATCGGTTCGCCTCCATGATATGTGTGACATGAGGAAGGTGGACAACTTACCGAAGCAGTTAGGAGAAAACCTTATTCTGTAGTTCTTTTTGATGAAGTTGAGAAAGCTCATCCAGAAGTTTTCAACACTTTATTACAGCTTTTGGATGATGGTAGACTTACCGATTCCAAGTGAAGGACTGTAGATTTCAAAAATACAGTAGTCATTATGACTTCAAATATTGGCTCTGATATTATTATGAACAAACTTTCAGATAAAGTATCTTCAAAGAGTAATGATCTAAAAAGTTCTCCACTTGATTTGGAAAAAGATATTATGCCAATTCTACAATCTTACTTTAGACCGGAATTTTTGAATAGGTTGGATGACATCATTTTGTTCAATCCAGTAAATTCTGAAATGTTGTCAAAAATATTAGAAATACAGTTAAATAATGTTAAAAATCTAATAAAATCAGAGAAAAACATAGATTTAAATATATCTCAAGATACAAAAGATCATATTGCAAAAGTTTGATTGGATCCTGTATTTGGAGCAAGACCACTAAAAAGAGCAATCCAAAACATTCTCTTGGATGAGTTAGCATTACAGATTATTGAGGGGAAAATAAAAGAAAACTCAGTAGTAAATGTAGATTTTGATAAAAACAAACTAATTTTTTCAATGTGAAAGTAGCTTTTTAATATTTTTATACAAAAGCTGTATTAAAAAATAAAATACGCTTGACTTTATGTTGTAAATTGTTATTATAATTGCAGTTTAGATTTTTTAACTTTTACTTATTACAACTTACAAGCATGGAAAAGAGTACGATACAAGAGAGACATGACCAACTTGATCAAGAGATTCTTAGTTTTGCAAAAAACGAAAACTATGCTCTGATGAAACAGAAAGTTGATTTACAAAAAAAACTCTCTCAAATCCTTGAAAAAAGAGAACAAGAGGAAGTTGTTTTTGATGAGGGAAAAAGAGCTTTTCTTTTTGAAGATGACCCACTTTATGCAAAGGCAAAAGAATCTGGTAATCAAGAACTTTTGGACAAATTTCACAATCGTAGCTTAACAAGAAAGGAATATGTAAAAACTTGTAAGGATTTAGATATTGATCTATGAGTTGATTACTATTACGATTCTTTAGTTAGATTTGATAAGGTTGGTATGTTTAATGAATATGGTCTCGCTGATGTAAAAATTGGAAATAAATATGGATTAATCAACAAGGAATGAGAAGAAATTACTGAAATAAAGTATAATATGATTTTTAATTTTAACAAATATGGTCTTACTGTAGTACAAATTGGGAATAAATATTGAGTAATCAATACAGAATGAAAAGAGATTTGTGAAAGAATGTACGATGATATCTTTGATTTTGATGAGTATGGTCTTGCTAAAGTGAAGCTTGGTGATAATTATGGATTGATCAATACAGAGTGAAAAGAGATCATCAAATGTGATGATTGTACTTACATTTGAGAGTTTGATAAATGTGGTCTTGTTGAAGTAGAAATAGATGGGGAAAGATGCTATGTCAACAGAGAATGAATAATATTTAGGAACTTTATTGACTCCTTTTTATATATATTTTGATATCTAAATTAATAACTTTAAATTTTATCATTACAACAATGGAAAAAAGTGCGATACAAGAGAGACATGACCAACTTGATCAAGAGATTCTTAGTTTTGCAAAAAACGAAAACTATGCTCTGATGAAACAGAAAGTTGATTTACAAAAAAAACTCTCTCAAATCCTTGAAAAAGGAAAGCAAGAAGAAATGGTTTTTGATGAAAAAAATCTTTTGGATGACCAACTTTATGTAAAAGCAAAAGAAGTAGGAGATCAAAAACTTTTGGACAAATTTCACAATCGTAGCTTAACAAGAAAAGAATATGTAAAAGCTTGTAAAGATCTTAATATTAACTTATGAATTGATGCTTATTACAGTTTTTTAGATAAATATGACAAAATTTTTGATTGTAATAAATATGGTCTTGCTGTAGTACAACTTGACAATAAATATTGAGTAATCAATCAAGAATCCCAAGAAGAGATTGTCAAATGTAGTGATTGTATTTATATTTGAGAATTTGATGAATATGGTATTGCATCAGTAACTTTGCGTTTCTTTGGTTTAGTTCAAAAACGATATATCAATACCCAATGAGAAAAGTTTCAAAAGCATCCATTCACAAAGAAAAAATGATAACAAATCCATAAATAATCCCCTAAAGACAGAAGTTAATCGCTACCGTCTTTTTTGTTTTCTTGTTTCCATATCACTATAATTATCCACCAACACAAAAATCCCCTTGTTAGTACTAGTAAGTCACACATTTTGCTTATAATCAAAATTATATTTTTTCCACTTGTAAATTTCCATCTTTTTATTATATACTAAATACATTAAGTGTAATTTTTATTTCATTTTTCAACAATCATGGATTACATTTGGGAAACTTCTGATGTACTACTTACTGGTTCTATATCCAACGAACTAGGCTTGGCCGCCCTCGCATGATCAGTTGCTGTACTCGGAATATTTTTTGTTATTTTCGGATTGATTTCTATTTTTATGATTATTTCAATGCGAAAGGTTTTAGAAAAAGCTAATTTGCCAGGATGGGGTATTTTTATACCAATTTACAACATTTATCTAATGTTTAAATTATGATGAAGACCTGGCTGATGGACACGATGGATATTGTTTCCACCAGTTTTAGCAATATTGATGATAATTTTAAATTTTGATATCGCCAAAAAGTTTCAAAAGCACCCATTATTTGGAGTATGACTTTGGTTTTTCCCAATAGTCTTTTTCCCAATATTGGCTTTTGACAAAAAATCTAAATGGAGTAAATAATCGTTCTAAATTTAATGTTTCTCTTTTTATTTCGCGTAATTTCATTTTTTCTTTAAAACATGTTATGTTTTTTCTATTTCTTTTCGCATACGATTAAATATCATATCAAAACTAAATTTTCCACAATTTCTTGATAGTTAAATTCAAAAAAATTATATTCAGCTATTTTTTTCAATTCTTCTAATCTATAGTGATATTGCTGTATTTTAAACCTCATACGATCTTTTCACTTTCAATGTTCTCGTTCAAATTCTCTTCTTTGTATAAAATGACCAATTATCCATTTTCATCAATATTTTAAAATCCTATACACTTCTCCAAATAGTCCTTCTATATTTTCTATATGTTCCAGTACAAAAAAACTTGTTGCAATACTAAAAATCTCATCATCAAATGGTAGTTTCTTGTTTAAATCACATACTATTTTTTGTACCTTAATTCATTTCCCTGGATGTTTTTTCAAAAGTTTTTCAGCAATATCACAAGCTACATATTTTCTAAAACTCACATTTTCAAAATATTTGAAAACTCTACCATCTCATGCCCCCAAATCTATTATATCCAGATTTTCATATTCTCTGGGCAAAAACTTGAATATTTCTAAATTAAAAAAAGAATCCAGATGTGAATGATATTGTTTGTATTGATCTGAAATCAAATTATATCATTTCTCTGGATCCAATATTTGTACATGTTTGGAATTATATGCCATATTTATCAAAATCCTATTAAAAGAATGTTTTTTCGTTACTTGAATTTGCAGAGTTTTTCAAAATATTTTTCATTTTTTCTTCTATTTCTGGATTTGGATCTGCTAGAAATTTTGTAAGTTCGCTAGTTTTTTCGCTAGCTCTCTTGATATGAACATAATATTTACTCAATTCAGCAACAACCTCAGATAATTCATCATTTTTGTCCAATAATTCTGTAACTTTTTCTTTTAATATCGTATTTTGATGTGTAAATTCATCTAGCTCGTGATTTAAATATTCTAGTTCTTTATTTGCTGATTTTAGATTTCATCTTAACTCATTCACCACATCTCTATACTTGTATCTAAAATAAAACAAAAAAAATCCCAGTAATCATCAAGCTACAAAAGCCAAAAAAGTATATCAATTCATTTGCGTTATTTTTTGATAAATAAATACAATAATAAATTACATTTTAGTTCTCCAAAATCAACAGGAAAGTTTGTAAAGTAAGAAAGTTTGTAAAGTTTTAGGGTGAAATTCCTCCCTTTTGGCCCCGATAGATCGGGGTTCGGGAGGATGCTCTTCCCGCCCCGCCCCGCAGTATTGCGGGGCTACGGGGCCAGGTGGTATGAAAAGGTATTATGAGAAAAAAAGTATTTTTTTTATTTCCAAAAAACCTCCCAACGAGTAGGAGATTCTTTGTATAAAAACTTTTTAAGTCGCTATTATTTAACAGCTCCTTTGAAGTCAGATCCAGCTTTGAAAGTAACAACATTCATAGCAGGGATTTTGATTTTTTGAGATGGATTTTGTGGGTTAACTCCTTCTCTAGCTTTTCTGTGAGATTTTTTGAAAGTTCCGAATCCTTGGATTCTAACTTCACCTTCTTTTTTAACACCAGCAATAACTGTATCAATAAAAGTGTTAACTAGTTCAGCTGCAAGTTTTTTAGAAACTCCTAATTCTTCAGCTAATTGTGCGATAAGAGCAGTTTTTGTCATAATTGTACAATTTAATAAATAAAAAGAGTACTGCGTACACAAACTATACTAATAGTATTACTTTCAATTTCAATATTTTCTTGTTTTTTATAAGTCTTTAATTAAAGGGCTCTTTTTGTTCAATATCTTAGGTATTAATAGCGGTTTTGCAATTACTGTATTTTTATGTTTTCAAAATTGATTTGACATTTATACATAATGTGATAGTACTTTATGTGTCGTTTGTCAGTAGAGACTTGAGTTTTTTCAAAGCTCTAGATAATTTTTGTCTAACATTATCATTTGATATTTGTAAAATATCCGCAATTTCTGTATTATTTTTTTCTTCTATAAATTTAAGATATATTAGTTCTCTACTTTCTAAATCAAGTTGTTTCATGGCATCTTCTATCTGTTTAAACTGAAAATCTATCTCCAATAGTTCAAAAATATCAAAATCATCTTCTATATTTTCCTCAAAACTTTGTCAATCTTCATAATCAAACGAACTAAAAGAAATATCTTTTTGTTTTTTGAAACTATCTTTCACTAAATTCTTAAATACTGTCCAAACAAAAGCTGAAAAAGATTGCTTGAAATCATATCTTTTTACTGCATCCCATCGTTTTATATAAAAATCGGATATAATGTCTTCTGCTTCTTCTTTACTTACAAAAAAGTTGGAATGTATATAACGAAAAAACATATCAACAGTTTTGAGATAAAATTCATTAAATGCTCGTTGATCTTGTTTTACCAATTGTTCTATAAATTCTTTATCAAAATCCATACCCTTAGTAAGTTCGTAAATTTTATAAAGCCATAGCCCCCCTTACTAAGGGGGGTAGGGGGGATTTTGTGACAATTGATGGTTTTTATTTAATCCCCCTTAATCCCCCTTGCTAAGGGGGATTGCTGCCAATTTTTAACTTTATAAACTACAATGTTAAAACCTTCTTTTCAGCATTATAGTATAATCTCATTCTTTTTCAAAGTATTCATCTTTAACAGCAGAAATACAAGTCAAAACCTCATTTTCATGCAATTCCATTAAAGGATTTTGCAAAAAAGAGCCATTAACTAGTTCTTTTCATTCTACAATTTCACATAAACATAATCCACAAGCTCATCCACCACAAGAAAATGGAATTTCTACATCATATTTTTGAGCAAGGTCCGTGATTGTCTTTCATTTTTCTGCCTCAAAACTTCCTATTTCCGTTCAATTTGGATCTTGTACTATTACTTTTATCATTTTATCACTATATTAAAGAGTAAATATTTTTTAGTCGTTAGATATTAGTCGATAGTCAATAGTCACTAGTCTTTAGTCGCTAGTCATTAGCTAACGACTATAGACTAACGACTATCGACTAACGACTAGTGACTAATAAAACTAAAATAAACTTTTTGCTTCTTCTAGCTGGTTATCAACATTGTTCTCAAGATAACTTTCCATATCAAATTCTACTGTAATATCCGGTTTTATTCAAATATTATCTATGTTTTTATCACTAGCTGGGAATCGTTTTCATATTGTGTATTTCAAACTATCTCAATCACTGAATTCATCCAAAGTTTGGATTGTACCTTTTCCAAAAGTATTAGTACCCAAAAGTTTGGCTCCAGCTTGTTCTTGTAAAGCGGTAGCTATAATCTCTCCAGCACTAGCAGTCATTCAATCAATTAAAACAACTGTTTTTATTCACTCAAATTCTCCAAATCATCTTGAATAATATTTTTCATCTGTATATCATTTGTATTTTGCTGAAACAATTAATTGTCATTTTGGTACAAAGTGCGATACTATTTCAACAGCGACTGGCATCAATCATCAACCATTACCTCTCAAATCTAATATAATTCACTCAATTCATTCAGATTTTAAGTTACTTACTTCTTTTTTGAAGATGTTTTCTGTCTCTTCTCATATCAAAAACATTTCTATATATCATATTTTTTTACCATTGATCTCAAATACACTACTTTCTACTGATGGCAAATTAATATTTTCTCTAGTAATTGTAACCTCAAAAACTTCTCTTTTATCATCTTTTTCATACCTTTCAATTATTAAACTTACATCAGTCCCAGCAGGTCATTTAATCCTAGCAATAGATTCGTCCAAACTTTCATTTTTTACATATCAAGTGTTTATAGCGATAATACGATCTAACGGCCTAAGTCCTGCTTTCATAGCAGGAGATTCTTTCAAAACTTCTTCAATTTGTATATAGTATTCTTTTTTGCTAACAGCAGCTCATATCCCTTCAAAATTTTCCTCTCATTCCAAACTTCCCAAGAATCCACTATTTTGTTCTGCATCCATATATACAGTATAAGGATCTTTGATAGAATCAATATAAGCTTTGATAGCTCATTTGATCATATCGTCTTGGTTGATTTTTTCGTAATCGTAATATCATAACCTCAACACTTCATCTAATGCCTCAAAACGATTATATTTGTTTTTGTAATAGTCTAACTCACTTTGTTCTTCAGTTCAAACAAAGATTTTATCAAAAAAATCATTTGGTCAAAATCTCATTATACTACCGCCAATCAAAATTCCTAGCAAAAATATTAATACTATCTTAAATTTTTTCATTTTTTGTTTATATTATAAAAACTATGAGTTTGTTACATTTTCAAACACTTCCAAAATACTGTTATTTTTGACAAAAGCAACATCAAGTCTTACTTCAAAATCTAGATTTTTTTTATACAAGTAATCCTCAATAGTCCTTTCCAAAAACTTTAATTTTTGTGGTTTTATATATCACATCAAATCATCTACATAATCTACTACTTTTGCTTCTACAAAAACGATTGTTCCGTCTTTTTGTGCTATTACATCCAGTTCTCCACCTGGGATCACATAATTTGTATCCAAAATCTCATAACCTCTTTCTTCATAATATCAAATAACCAATTGTTCACCAATTTGTCCCAGCTTTCTTTTATTACTCATTTTTCTTCATTAAAAATAAAAAATCATCTTTCATATTAAAGAAAACATACTACTTTTTCAATATTAAATGAAAAGTTTTTTTTCAGATTTTTATCTAAAAATATTTTTTTTATGAAAAAACAATGAAAAATACGAAAAAATTCCCTAAATTCAATAAAAACAATCAACCAAAAAGGTACTTATAAACCACTAAGTTCTGCATTCAGCAAAAAAAGTCTTCAGGACTTGCAAAATAAAAAATTCTGATTATACTTAGTTATAACTTATTTTATCTTATAATTATTATATCATGGTACCACCACTAAAAAGATCTTTTGAGTTCGAGATTACTACTGCTCAACAGGCTGATAGTATTGTTGAAGCTCTTAATGAACAAGAAAGACAAAAACTTCTTGATGCTTTGAATAAAAAAATGAGAACTAATAAAGAGAAAAAAGAATCCCAAAAGAAGGAATCCAAAGAAACACTTACTAAATCATTAGAATTCGAGGAAGATACATTCAAAATCGATAGCAAAGGATGGAAAGAAGAAGAAAGAAAGATATATGGCGAATGAAAGATAAAAGTAAAAGTAAATGCTACATGAGATGTTGTAGAATATCTTGAATGACTAGCAAAATGAGAGCAGATATTTATTACCTATGATGCGTTTATCAGAGAAGTGATGAAGGCTAAGAATTGTAGCAAGGAGGAAGTTGTACAGAAATACTTGATGACAGACGATGAACTTGAAGAGAAAATGAAAGATAAGCCAAGTAATTCAGAAGAATATAAGAAATTCTTTACTAATGAGGTCAAGGATCATCTTGCGGGCTTCTGGGGTCCGAGACATGAAAAATTTCTCGCTGTCGGAGATCGATTCAATGTGTGGTTAGCTGGTGGACACAGTGCAGTCTTCATGCAGAATAAATGGGGTCTGGGCAGTAATAACAGATTTTATGGTTTCAGCGGTCGTCTGCTCAAGAACAAGAACTAGACCCGCCGGAGACGGGCAGGCACGAATAGCCGAAATATCCAACTATTTGATTATTTACCCCGCTTCAGCGGGGTGTGATTATTTCAACAATTACCAACAAAAAAATCTCTCCTCAAGAGAGATTTTTTATATAAACTACTAGCTTACCTGCCATACAATTCCTCAACCTTATTCCAATTCACTAAATTCCACCAATTTTCTAAATATTCTGCTCTTCTATTTTGATATTTCAAATAATAAGCATGTTCCCAAACATCTACGGTCAATAAGGGAATAAGTCCATCAGTCATAGGATTTGCAGCATTGCTAGTATTTACAATACTCAGTTCTCCATTACTGTTTTTTACAAGCCAAGTCCATCCAGATCCAAAATTTCATATAGCACTATTTGTAAACTCTGTTTTGAAATTTTCAAAGCTTCATCGTTTATTGTTTATAGCACTACTAATTTCTGTATTTCCATCTATTCATTTTGAGTTTGGAATAAATCACTCCCAATAAAAAGTATGATTCCATACTTGAGCTGCATTGTTGAATATTGGACCGCCGGATTTCATTATTATTTCTTCCAAATCCATACTTTCAAACTCTGTTCATTCTATTAATGAATTTAATTTGTCCGCATATCATTGATGGTGTTTTGTGTAATGTATTTCTACAGTTCTTGCATCAATAAAAGGCTCCAAAGCATTAAATTCATAAGGTAATTTTTTTAATGTGATCATTTTTTATAGTTTATAATATAAAGGTTTATAAAGTTCTAGAATGAAATTCCTCCCTTGGGGGAGGATGCTTGCGTAGCTAGGTGGGGTTTTTTTACACTCAATTACCCCCAACTACGATAGAGCAGCTTCCTGTATAGGTTTAGTAATTCGGTAACAAAAAAGTAAAATTGATAAAAATTTTACAATATAAGTTACCAAAATGACA
>JAKJDW010000017.1:18891-19159 GCA_022705745.1 Patescibacteria group bacterium | reverse complement strand
AGTAAAATCAATAGAATAACATTATCTTCATCGTGTTCCAAAAGAGAAAAGTTGGACATGGTGTAGAAAGAGATTTTTCACATTTATTGAAATAAAATAAATAGAAATAGATCATAAATAAGAAAAAAGTCCCAACAAAATCGGGACTTTTTTCTGTCTTTCAGGAAAAGAAGCAATAGACAAAAACCGGGGAATCTTTTTAATCTTCAATCCCCCACTGTTTTTCTCTACGAACATAAATCACCCCCTGACTCCCTTTTTGAACATA
>JAKJDW010000017.1:0-18847 GCA_022705745.1 Patescibacteria group bacterium | reverse complement strand
TTCGAAGAGGGGGTCAGGGGGTGATTTAGAATTAAAAGAGGGGGACTAAGGGGATGATTTAAGATAAGCAAGGGGGTTCGGGGTGATTTAGAAAAGGAAGAGCTTGGGTATGATTAAAAATATAAGAGGGGATAGGGGTGTGATTTATGTTCAAAGCAAGGGGGTTTGGGGAGAGATATTCAACATATTAGTAAAAATTTTTATTTCAAACTCTGTATCAGTTCATCGAAATATCTCTCTTTTTGGTTTTGAATTTCACTTGCTGGAGCAGATCAGAATTTTTTTTCTTTTCCATTGAAAGTATCAAGATACCAATAAGCAAAACTTTCTGCATAATCTTCCTCTTTATTATTTTGTGCATAAGTACTAAAGAATCCATTGTTTTGACAGAGTTTTTCTTTTCCATTTCGGCAGATCTTATCAAACTTTTCTGTTTGCTTATCTTTGAAAAAATAGACATAATGTCAAAGTTCGTGGGTAAGAATCTGCTTTATATATTTATCAAAGTTATTATAAAAACCTTCACTCGAACAAATATTGATATTAAGTTTGATTTCTTTGAATCTCATTTGTTGAGTAGATTTACTTCTCACTGCATGAAAAGAACCTATGGTTTTTTCACAAGTTTTAGCATATTGGATATGAATTGCTCCATCAAGTATTTTAATATCCTCCTGTCCCAAAAGTCTTTGGGCGACCATAGTTTCCAGGACAGTTTGAACACTTCTTTCTGTGATTTGTGCAAGCATTTTTTCTTTCCCTGTAAGATTTGTAGTGTTATGTTGGAGTTGTACATAATCTTTTTTCTGCTCAGCGCTACTATGTTCTAGCTCTCAAGTAATTGAAGACTGAGTATTCATTTCCGTTTTTGTCTGAGTTTCTGGATTTTTTATTTTTTTTCAGTCTTCTATCTTTCCAGTTGTAGAACCGTATTTTTCTCTGTTAAAAATTTCTTGAGTAATTTCTAGTATACCATAGGTGATATATTTTTGTTTACAAAAAGTAGTTTTATCTTTTTTTGCAATAGAAAGAATAACCTTTTTGAGAAGATTGAACCTTTTCCTCATCTCAGTTTCAATTTTCCATTTTGGAATATTTTTTCATCGGAGCGTACCCAAATGTTCTACTATCATCTTTGATTCATTGATTATTGTCGGAGAACACTCTTGTTCAAGGATGTTAGTGATAATTCAAAAAGGAATATCGTCTTTGATACTAAGCTCTTCAAGCTTGATCTCTTTTTCTACAAAACTTTGAGTTTCAAAAATATCTCCTATTGCTGTTTTTGCAAAAGCCAAATTAATGGTTGCTATCCCCATTAGAATAAGGAATCAGAGTACTAATTTTTTCATGTTTTTAAAATTTTTATGATTAAAACCACTAATATTATAACTATAAAATCAAATTTGTCAAATTTTTTGCAACAAAATTACTATTGTCCAAACAAACTAGACAACAAGCCAAAATTTTGTGCAATCAACAGGTTTTTTTGTAAATATTGTTTCCTAAATAATACAAAATCCTCACAAAATGAAAAATATAATATTATATCATTATCTGATTATGCCAAATCATTTTCGTTGAATACTTGAAATTGAGAATGTATGGAATCTAGTAGCACTCAAGGCTCCTTATAAAAAAAGTAATTATCTTTATTTATAACAAGATAAATATAGTTTTGGAATAAACAAAATAAAATTTGTTTTTCAAACAATAATAATTATACTACCAAATAATAATTTTATATTCAACAAAATAAAAAATGAAAAAAGATTTAGTTTTCTTTGGGATTCAGTGATCAGGTAAGTGAACACAGGCCGATCTATTTTCAAAAGATTTTCCCAATTGCAAACATTTAGAGCTATGACAAATATTTAGAGCATTAAGTTCCAACAAAAACCTTATATCAGAGTACATAGCGGATCGTATGTTTCAATGAAAAATGTTGGATGATAGCTTAGCTTTTGATTTGTTTGATATGTGCGGTCATTTATTGTCCCAAACAGATTATATGTTAATAGACTGATTTCCTAGATCTTTAACACAAATGTATCATTTTTTGAGTAAAGCAAACGCAGAACAGAGAGATTTCATCTGAGTACATTTTTATTTATCCAAAGAAAAGGCTATTGAAAGACTATTAAAAAGGGCACAAGAACAATGACGCAAAGACGATACGGTAGAAAGTATCACTAGGAGACTAGACCTTTTCACACAAGAAACTTTGCCAGTAATAGAGTATTTCCAAAAAATAGACAAACTAATTATCATTGATGCTGACCAACCTATTGATTCTATATACAATAATCTTTTGGAACAACTAAAAAAACACGGAGCAATATAATTATTTACTAGCAAAACTTAAACAAAAAAACACAATATTATTGTGTTTTTTTGTATATTCTTTTCCAATCAAACTATCTTACTTTTTTTCTACAGGATCCAAAAACACCTCTCAGTTTTCATTTATTTTAATTTTATAATCCTGTCATGAAATATATACTACCGATTTTCATCTTAATTTCATCTTCCATGATTTAGCGGATATATCATAGATAATTTTTGTTTGTTGTCCCTCTCATCGCAACAACTCCAATTCTACTTCGTTGCTAGCTTGGGAAATAAAGTCTATAATATTGTTTTGAGATATAAATCTAGTTCATATTCACCATCCTCATCATACAAATTTTGTGAAATCTTCTTGTTTTCATTTGTTAACCCATCGTATTTTTGTATTATTCAATTTTTTTACTATTTCCAACCTTAATTTTAATTTATCCAAAGTTTTTTCTACATCTTTGTATAATTTCGCATCCAAGTCTACCCTCATTCAATCTTTGGTTTGTTTGATTGTACAATAATGAGTTGTTCATCCTTGGTCTACAATTCTAACTAATTCTTGATGATCTAATTTTACTCATTTTCTATTTAATAAGGTCCAAAAACTGTTTAATATATCTACATCCAACACATTAAGTTCTTTTTGAATTTTTTGTATATCATTGACGATTTTTTTAAACTCAGGATAATTGTATAGATCCGGAATATCTATATTTATAGACTGCCTTCCCAACTTATATTCTCATTGTTCTGTTTTTTCACAAGGAATATATGTTACCAAACTTCAATCCTTAGTCCGATACTCCAAATTCCTACCATCAACATTATAGTATATATTTATATTTTTTGCATTCAATATATTCGCCAATTTTTGATTTCAAGCAAACACCGGCAAATTATTGCTTACATTCATTCCCTCCTTTTTAATTTTATATATTATCAATTCATCATTTTTCAAACTTACTTGATAATAATTATTATTTATGGTCACAAAAAAATTTTCCACCTTTTGATTGTTGGTATTTTTCAAAAATATATTATCTTTTTCTCAACCTTTATTTTCTATCCCAAAATAAATAGCTTGAGTTTTATCTCATCGCTGAAATACATAAGTATCATCTATCAGTTCCAAAGATATAAGTTTTGTATCAAATAACCACTCTTTTTTATCAGACCAAACTCTTTCTGAATTTATTTTATTAAATCATTTGAATTCTCTATTGGGGCCGACCTTCGCCTTATCTATTATATTTATTATCTGTTGCCTATGATCTTTTACCTTTTTTTTCAACTGTTCTTTGGAATTATCTGAAATAGAAACTGCTATATCCTTTTCTTGAACATAACTTGTGCTAGGGTCATCCCAATTTTTATTAGCAGTAGCTGGAATTACGGTATCCGCATGATTTTGAACATCAAAACTTATTGTAGTTCATAGTACAGTACTTTTCTTGTTTTCAAATTCTTCTTTAGTCTTTTTTTGCTCCCAATTCCCATATTTGTCGAAATATACTTTGGCTATGGGACGATATTTTCCATTTTCTCTTAAAAACATTTCCCTGTAATAAAATTCTCATTCTTTCATCACCTCTTTTCATAATGAAAGATCATTCAACTTCGTTAATTGAGTATTTTCAAATTCCTCTATAATTTCCATTAGTCACAAAAAAGAAAACTCATACTCTTTAATTTTGTTTCTTATTGCTACCAAAGTTTTATCTTGATTTACTTTAGAATTAATTTCAATAGACTTATTAAACCCCTGGCTAATATCATAATCATAGACCGTATTGTTCATTATCAAGGCTCCATTGTCTTTCAATTTATGTTTTCAAATTTTTACTTCTTCAAACTCAATATATATATTATTATTTTTATAAGAAAATCTTACATTGAGTATAACTTCTTTCCTAGATGCTTCAGAAAAATCAGGGATTCACTCAAATTGATGAGAATATTTTATTTGATATACATCTTTATCTATTTTTGTAATACTATGACCAAACTCCTCATTTGTAATAGGCCTATCTTTGATAAACAGATTATTTTTCAAATATTCTTCAGCCACTCATTCCCTATCAATTTGTTCCAATAAAACATTACTTAATCTAGTTTTACTATCATCAACTGTTTTTGCGACAACACTTATCGCCAAAACAATAGATAAAGGAATCAAAAACTTCTTTCCAAAATTAGAAGAACCTTTCTCAAAAAAATTTGATACTTTATTGACCGTATTCATTCTTGCAGTATTGTACAATATAAATATATAGCTCTTTTGAGCTTATATATTTTCATACAAAAGTCAAATGCTTTTATATATTTTTAAGCGTTTTCATCTTCACTATATTCTTGTTTATTCATTTTCGCTTTTATAGCAAAGAACGCAATTACGGCCACAAGCAATCAAACTGAAGACAACAACACTATCAATAAAATTTTTAGTCCAGATCTAGCTCATCTTTCAACCTTTACTGCAGTATCATCAATAATTTTAACATCATCAGAAGCACACTTTTCACTGGCTATTTCATAATAATTCATTATTTTACAAATATTTGGCATGATTATAGAATCCATATCTTCTTTAATAATTTCATCTGGCTTTTGATTTTCAACATTTTTTGTTATTTTTTCAGATATCAAAGACAGCATCTCATTCAGTACTCTTTTTCTTTTATCATTTTGAGAAAGCTGTTGTTCATCATCTCACTCCACATTTTCAAACTCCACAAATAATCTTTCTATCTCAATTCTCAAATTACTAGGCAATATTTGCAATATTTCTTTTTTAGCTATATCATACTCTGTCCCTCACATTGCTGATATGCTCGTAGAATCTGACAATTCATTTATTATTCGTTGAATCTCTTTCCTTTCTTCATCAGTCAATGAGCTTACACTCTCATCCAATAAATAATTTTGTACTGCGACCAAATTAGCTTGTGTTTCAACAGGATCTATTATTCACTTTTGAAGATTTATTAGTAACGCCTTAAATCATTCATTCGTACTATTATTTATCAATTTTGTGATTCTATCATATATTACTTGAGTTTTTTCATCTAATTTTATAGAAAAATCTATAAAAGATACTTTCAAATTCTTGGACAACATTTCTTCTCCTTCTTGGTAATATATTTTTCAAATTATGCTTTCATATCTTGGATCAAATTTTTGAAAAAACACATGATTACAATAAAAATCTTTATCTTCTCAATCGCTTATATCCAAATCAACATAACACTCCTTTTTACCATCTTGATCATCAAAAAGCAAATAAAAAGCAACACTATTATCCAAACTATTTCCTACTAATATCTCCAAGTCCCCATCTTCATTTTCTGAACTTTGAGGTATAGACAAAAGTTTAAAGTTTCAAGTATAATTTACCACTTCTCCATCGGAATTTCTAACTCAAGTTAAATCTATAATTTGTCTAGCATTTGCTTGATTAGCATATTTATCTTCAATATCTATTGATGCTACATATTTTTTATATTCTGGATATTCAAAAGAAAAAACAGGAGTTTTTTTAGTATTCATCAAATATCCGTCTTCTTTTTTCTTACAGTCCAAAAGGTTCAAACAAATGGTGCTTTTTTCTATTTCTCACAAACTAATATCTCTAAATAATACAAACTTCCCAGCAGTCTCTGTTAACATCCTAGGTTTTAGTCATTTTTTTACAACAATACTTCCTCATTCTCACATTCATTTGTATCATCTGTAAGTTACAGCCGCTCTAGGGATATATCAATTATCATTAGGCTCTGTATATATATAGCTTACACGATCATTTTTTGTAATTAAATCTCGTTCCAAATCTCAATTAAAATCATAATATATTGTCCTTTCCTGAACAAAATCGCTTCTATCCGAAATTATTTTTGATATCACATCAAACACAACCTCATCTCACACATCTACTGTTGTTTTATCTGCTTTCAAAGTAACCAACGGGATATCTGGTCTTTTTGTATCTGGAGGGAAAAACACAATAGGTCAGTTTCATATTATTTGTTCACTAGAATTTTTTCAATCATCACTATCATATAAAGTTACTCCAAACATAAATTCTCCAGGTATTTTAGGTAAAGAAAAATAAGCATAAGGTATATTTCCTGGTGTTATTTTTGTTTCTATCGGTCTAGTAGGATCATTTTTATCATAATAATATCGTTTGAAATAAGATATAAATCAATCAGGATCTACAGCATCCAATGCCTGAACCTTTACTATCAAGGGATCAAATCCCGCATTAGTGATATCTCTTGCTTGATTTTCATTAAATCATATTCACATTTCATTTCCATACTGAGGGAAAAATAAAACCAGATTTTTTAATCTTGGTAGAGCGTTGTATACTTTAAACCAAACCCTATTTTTTTGATTTATTCATAAAGATAGATCTTCCACAGTTAAATCTACAAATTGACAACCAATCTCATCAAATTTAGTTTTAAAAGTATCCTTTCTATAAATTTCAGAATTTTTAGCTTGGAAATGGAAAGCTAAATTAGTTTTATCTCATTTTGCGTTTACTGACTCTTTTGGATCTATTGTAAATGTCTGATATCTTTCCACCTTATATGCTGGATTCACAATCTCATTCCCATTTATAATTTCAAGGCATTCTTCATTTTGTCTAAGTATATCCTGATTTTCTCAAATTACCTTATATATTACCAGAGGTAGATTTTTGCTTCATATAAATACCTTGTCCGTAATGGTGTTTTCATTACCATCTTCATCATGCACAGTCAAGGTAATTTTATATTGCCCCACTTTTTTATATATATGGGACACTTTGTTTGTCTGTGTAGATATTACTTCTCAGTCCCCAAAGTTCCATTGATAGCTTAAAATATTCTCATTACTTTGTGCTACAAGATTAATCGGATTTCACCAAGTAGTTGCTTGTGGAACCACAAATATTTCTGGTCTCAATGTAGAAGCTATATTGATAGTTTTTTCTATTTCACCAAGTTTCCCAAACTTATCCTGTACTGTTAATTTAATTTTATGTTCTCATATACTATCAAAGCTAACCTCAATCACCTTATCTCATTCTTTTGTACTAATTACATTAGTACTTTTTGGATTAGAAAAACTTCGTGAATAATTTAAACTATCAAATCAATTTTCTGCATCCACATCAAAAGAGGGATTAGCATCAAAAATAAATTTTGAAGCAAATTTTCGAGTTTCTGATGGCCTGATATTAAATTGAGCGATAGGAGTAGAAGAATCAACATAAACTTGAATTGTTTCAATATTAGTTTGTCATAAATCATCTTCTACAGTCAATTTTACTATATAAGATCAAGGTTGTTTAAATTGATAATTAATACTTTTTCATTGAAAAGTTTGCATCTTATTTCACTGTCAATCAAAAATTTCCCAAGTAAAGGATCTCAATCTTGAAACTATAGAATAGGATGCGCCAGCATCAAATTTAAAAGAATTGCTTGTTGTTCATGTTTCAGGATATTTTTTTATTACAGCGATAGGATCTGAAATAATCACAGAATATTGTTCCGATATATTGTTTCATTCATTATCTGTAGTTTTCAACAAAACCTTGTACTCTCATTCATGAGGTAAGATAACCTTAATTGCGCTTGGTAATCAATCTCATGGTTTACTAAACCTAAATCAATTTGCAGATGTTATTTCCCGTGAATGCGAAAGAACTTGTCTTCCTCATATTGCCATAGTAGCAGATCCATCCAAAAGCATCCCTTTAGCTCATTCTTGGGTTCAAAATTTCATCTTTTCGTTTGTTTTTAATTTTTTTCCGTTTGCAAAGACACTAATCACTGCCGCCTTTGGTTTTACATCTATGGACAATGTCTTTTTTCAATCAAAAACTCATTTAGCAGTTTTGTTTGAACTTCTAACCGTTAAATGAACGATATAATTTCATGCTTCTCCAAAAGTATGATTTATTACTGGTCAAATTCATATCGCCTTATCTTGCCCGTTTACATCTCTATAATACCGAAAAAAATTGTCAGATGGTATTGTTTCATTTGACGGATCTACACTTGATCTAGCATCAAATGTCACAGTTAGAGGAGCTGGTCAGCTAGTTGGTCTTGCAATAGCATTAGCTTTTACTGTAAAATTTGTGTTTATGTTTGTTAATATTTGAGATAATGGCTTATAACAATTATCCATAAAAGAAGCAAAAGTATTAGTGTTATACACCTTTGATAAGGTATTACTTAGTTGTATACATTGTTGGTATACTACTTGAAAGTTATAATCTTGTGGAAATTTTGGGAAAATATTAACAAAACTTTGATGTAATGTTCAAAAAGTAGAAACAGGAGTTTCTGCTCAAATTTTATTGTTTGCTTGAATTTGTATAAAAATATTGGAAATACTGCTCCGATCAGTTTCTATGTCATAGTTAGCGACATAGTCGCTTGGTATAGCAGCAAACACAAATCACATACCAATAAAAGATAGGGATAATAATAGTTTTTTGATAAATTTTGTTTCCATTTATATTAAAAAATATTTTAAAAGTTCTACTGTATCCCAATTATATTGATAAAGTTATTTTTTTGCAAATTTTTGATGTAGTTTTTACATTACAATTTGACTTTATTTCAAATACTCTTCTAATATGTTGTATGTATTATAAAGTTGCAAGTTAAAAGTTACAAGTTGAAAGTTAAAAGTTGCAAGCCTGCCTGCCGGCAGGCAGGTTTGTAAAGTTGATGATTATCCCCCTTAGCAAGGGGGATTAAGGGGGATTTGGTCACAGACTAGACATTCTTCCCCTGCGGGGAAGTTGCTCTAGTGTAGTTGGGGGTAAAACCCCCACCTACCCGCCCGTAGCCCCGCAGTACTGCGGGGCGGGGCAGGCTTTATAAACTTTATAAACTTTATAAACTCGATAAACTTACAATAATAAATTCTCAATTATTCATTATCAATTATTAATTCTTAATTGTAAAATAATATTGAAATTTTTATATTTTTTCTTATCCTGGAATTTGATTTTATTTATTTATTTTTTCAAATGAAAAAGATTAATACAAATAATGGTATGCTAAAAAAAATACTTATATTTGCTGTATGAATAGCTATCATTATATTATTTTGTACTTTATTTTGTAAAAAAAGTGTAATGATTTGTCCTTCTGTAAAAGAGTATTTAGCCGTAGCTGATTTCAAATGAGAGTGAATTCAAGTAAAAAAATGAGATGAAATTGTTGTTGATTATATTTGAAGACTAAAAGATGGGACAGTGTTTGATACCAGTATTGAGCAAGTTGCAAAATGATGTGACAAATATAATGAAGCTAGAGATTACTCTCAGGGATTGTGATTTATAGTATGAGCTGGTCAGATGATAGCAGGATTTGATAGGGGCGTAGAATGAATGAAAATTTGACAAACCAAAACTATAGAAATAGCACCTTCAGATGCTTATGGAGAAAAAGACGAGTCTTTATTTATGACTGTAAAAAAGTCCCAACTTCAGTCCTCAGATCAATACAAAGAATGAGATGTTTTGTATGCTCCAAATTGACAAGCTGTAAAAGTTCACAAAGTAACAAAAGATGAAGTTATTTTGGATGCAAATCACGAGTTAGCATGACAAACTTTAATTTTTGATATAACTATTAAAGAAATAAAATAATATTTTGTTTTTAATCTCCCCCAAAACTTTATTAATATTAGAGCTTTATTTATATATAAAAAACTCGACATTGTTGTTTGTCGAGTTTTTTAACCTACGATTTTTTAGTTTAAAAATAAGATTGTGGAATTTGTTTTAAACTAAATAAACCAATTTTATTTAAACACCAAATTACTTGGCGGATTGGTTTTGAGATTGTTCCATAATTGATCTACTTCTTCTATATCTATGTCCAATTGATTTTCTACTGATTGTATATATTTAATCCAATTGGACATAATCTCTAAATTTAATAGATGTTTTGATGGTATATGGTATGAAACTTCCAGTTGTTCTTTGATGTCTATTATACCAATATCCAAAGAAACATCTTGATAATCTAGTCTAAATATTTTACATAACTTTTGTATTTTGCGTTCCAAAGATCACTTATAGTCATCGTATTGTTCTTGATTTCATAGTAATTGGTTTTTGTACAATCATTCTAAATCAAACAAAATGGAATCAATATTTAATATAGAATAAAGTTCTTTTGTTTGTTCTTGATTAGGGATTTCCTTTTTGTCCAAAAATCCTAAATCTTTTGCTAGTTCTAAATTGGCAGGTTCGTTATCTCCTGTAGAAATTTCATTTATAAAACTTTCAGTAATTTGTTCTGAATCTTTTGTGTTTTTATCTGTCATAACAAATGTCTGACTAATATTTTGTTTTACTATAGCTTGTCCAAAATCTTGGATATCTGTGATCAAAGTAATATCATTTTCTTTGATAGCTAGTAGTTGTTTTGATTCCACTTCTTGGGTTTTATTATCTTTTTTAACCAATATTTTACTTCACTGATTGTTTATTTTGTATTCATTATTTTGTTTTGTAACTAATAGATTGATATTTTTTTCACTAGAAATAGTAATATCATTTAAAATTATCTCCATAGAATCAGTAAACGGATTAAGAGATTCCATCTTTATAAAATCCCCTTCAGAAATAATGAGCTTATAATTTGTTAATTCTTTATGTAAAGCAAACCTAGCTGGTCCAATAATCTTGGCACTAGTTCCAGAATTTGTATTAAAAATTATTTCAGATCATCTTTTTAGGATAACATTATCTCCGTTTGAAATTCTATTGGTTTTGTAATAATTATTGTCATGTTTGACATAAAAATCTCCATTAAATTCTACGACTTGAGCAATATAGTCAGCAGTAACTAAATTTGAACCATTTTTGACCATAAATCATTCATAAGAAAAATCTCCATTGAAAAAATAAATTCAATAAATTCATACCAATAAGATTATCATCACAAATCCATAAGCAAATGATTTTACGCTCAAAAAATCAAATATTTTGATGTTTCGTAAGTTTTTTTTGTTTTTTTGAGAAATAATTTTTTCATAAATAAAAAACTTATTGTTTTCATCTATTTTATATTCTTGTTGTATTTTAAAGTATTCTTTTAATTTCATTTCAAACAAAAAATTTAAATACCACTCTACATCTATATACGAATGAAAAATGATTTTGTGACAAAAAAGTTACAAACTAGTTAAAAGTTTATAAAGTTCGTAAAGTTTGTAGACCTGTAACTTTATAACTTTTAACTTTACAAACCCGTAACTATTTCTATTTCTTTTGATAGATTAGATCAGAATTGAACAATAAATAAGTTAGCACAAAATAACAAACTATTAAAATAGCTATTGTGACAATCTTAATATTATAAGATAAACTTAAATTATATATTCCGTGCAACCCAAACCCAGCCAGTATTCACACAAAATATTTTAAAAGATTTTTGCCTCTATTATCATATTTTTTTATTACAAAAAACGCTATCAATCCAGTCGAAACTATGTGTAATAATGTAGCAAAAACGGACCTACCCATACCCATCAAGATACTTCTTCCTCCAGAAAAATACGACATTATTAAATAAAACATATTTTCTATCACGCTAAATCACAGTCCAGCCATAATAGCAAAAAACATCAAATCTGTTTTTACCAAGACAAATTTTTTATTTCATTTTGACATATTTGTATGTTTATTTACTTCTTGTTTTTCCAAAAATATATTTTGTCATACAGAAAATTTCAAAATCTCTTCTGCATAGCTAGATATAATATGATACATAAATAATACATTAATTCACATTATAGTTCATCATAACCCGAGCCCACAAAACAAAATTAATGCAGTTGAAATAAATTTAAAAGAAGATTTTTTTTTAAAATTTCAAAAAGATCATGTTAATAAAATAATGAAAGCAAAGCAATAAAAAACAAAAGAAGCAACATTTTTCCAACCATTATTTTCCAAAAAATACAAATGCTCTACATTAAAAAAGATCAACAAATCTTTGTAAAAATAGAGAAAAGTAACCAAAAATATTGATAATATAAAAACATCAAAACTCAAATGTCGTTTGAAGTTTTTGTTTTTAAAGGCATTGTTTATTATCCATATCCGTACATAAACAATTACTATAATTCATATTATTCACCAAAATAATTGCATTATTTTGTTTTATTTACAATACTATAAATTTTTATCATCCACCAGCTGTAGCTATAAACTGTATGAGTCTAATTATCGCATAAGATCATACAACAAAAAGTAGTCATAATATAGAATTAAAAATTCATTTTTTTGCCATATCTGCTGAATTGCTTTTCCCTGAGATTGCAGCAGATATATAAAGTATTCAGCTAACTACCAAAATAATAGTTATTACTGTTCCCAAAAACATAGTTGCTCAAAGGACTATATCTTGGAAAAATGTAGATACTGTTGGATCTTGATTAGATTTTCTGATTCATAAAGTTTTATAAATATTGAGACTGCATTGTCAGTTTATTAAACAATCAGAATCCATATTTATTCACATATTTCATACAGTATTGCTTATACAAATTTTTTGGTTTGGATTTTGTGGATCATCTTGTAAGATACTTCATTTTGGACAACATCAAGCATAAAATTGTACTCATCAAATATTCTCTACTGGATTGTATAGCTGTCCTTCATCTTCACAGGCTTGGCAACTAAGATTATTCTCCCCCACTTTTCAATTTACACAGTTGGGCGCATAGTAGGGAGAAGTAAATCATATCCCAAAAAATCATATAAAAACAAAAACCAACAAAACCACTTTTTTCATCAGAAAAAATTTCAATATAAAACAATTAGCTTATATCAATTTTGTTTTACATTTCAAATTTATTTTGCTTGAAATTTTATTTATAGTTTTTACACTATAGTCAATTTATATAAAACAAAAACATGGGTAATTTCAAAGAAGTAGCCAGAAAATCTTTTGCCAAAAAGTTTATGGGAGATAGAATGATATGAGTTATTGGGCTAAAAGTAGCTCAAGATTTTTTTGATGATCCCAATTTAGAATGATTTATTAAGTTTAGTACTTTACATATCAAAACTCAAAATCAAGAAATCAAGATAAAAGCATTTAGACATAAAAAAGAAATTCTGGACAAAATAAATGATGTTTTGGAAAATAATTATGGTTATACCAGAAAAATAAAGGATATTAGGTTTTAATCCCCTTACCACCCGGTGCTGTTCGCGGAGCTAACAATTGCACCCGGGTGGCAAGGGGTTACTCTATTATCATTTTTCTCATCTCCTTCCTTATTTCTCTATAGTTTGGTAAAAAGTTTTCTACTTCCTTCCAAAATTCTTTGGAATGATTTTTGTGCTTTAGATGACAAACTTCATGTATCACTACATATTTGATGTATTTTGTTGGTAAATGTACTAAATTTTGGCTAAACATAATTTTTTGATCATGGGAACAGGATCATCGTTTGCTACTAGCTTTTCTGATTGAAATGCTAGTAAAATTATTTCACAGTTTTTTACTATATTCATCAACTATGGGTGAAACATAGTCCAATAAAATATTTTTTAGATTTTTGTCTAAATTTCATTTCAATTCCTTTTTTTCTACAAATTCTCCAAAAAGTAAAACATTTTCCTCATCTTTAGATTTTATATACTTATTTTTTTTATGTTTTTTCAATAATTTTTCTCCATTTTCTATCAAAGTCTGTTTAAATTTTTTATTATATTTCAAAAATTTAGGAATACTTATTATCAATTTTCCCTCTTTAATCCTAGCGTATCCATGTTTGTTATTGCTATAAATTATTTCGTATCCTGACATAAAAAATTTTATAGGCTAAAATTTGCATTTAAAAATTTTCTAAATATAATATTACTACAGATTTTTATAAATTATTCCAATAAAAATGACAGATCAAAATCCAAACCCAGCTACAATCGACCCAAACACAAATGATGAAAGCTTTGATATTTTTGGTGGTAGTGACGATATTTTTGAAAATAGCACGATTTTGGAACCAATAAATGATGCTTTAGATTGAGAAGAAGACAATAAGGTTGAAACCGAAGACTTATTTATTGATACTCAGGAGCCAGAAACAAAAAATGAAACTTATGAGTATCAAGAACTTGCCCCTGAAAAGGTAGAACAAGGACCAGTAATTGAGCAACCAACCAGTGAACTTTCTAACACAGATAATAATTTTTATGATTTAGATCAAAATTGGAATAAGGAAAATATTGAGAATAAAGAAAATATTGAGAATAAAGAAAATATTGAGAATAAAGAAAATATTGAGAATAAAGAAATAGATCCATTTAAAAATATGGGAAATAACGAAGACGAAAAAGAAGATATTTCAGACTTTGAGGATACTACATTGGAGTCGACACAGGAGAGCGATGAAAATGTTGAGTTAGAGCAAGCGGATATTGAAGATTCACCACAAATTGATGTTTTAGATGATATTGATCTTGTAGATATGTCAGGATGAAATGAAACTTCGTTTACGGACACACAGGAATGAGAAATAGTGAATGAAGATTTCGAGCATGCAGAAGTAAACCCATTTGAATCTGAAGAAGTTCAAGAAGAAAAGGATTCTGAAGAAGTTCAAGAAGAAGATGTTGAAGAGGAAGAAGAAGTTGAAGAGGAAGGAGATGTTGAAGAAGGAGATGTTCAAGAAGGAGATGTTGAAGAGGAAGAAGATGTTGAAGAGGAAGAAGATGTTGAAGAGGAAGAAGATGTTGAAGAGGAAGAAGAAGTTGAAGAGGAAGGAGATGTTGAAGAAGGAGATGTTCAAGAAGAAGAAGTTCAAGAAGAAGATGTTGAAGAGGAAGAAGAAGTTGAAGAGGAAGGAGATGTTCAAGAAGGAGATGTTGAAGAGGAAGAAGAAGTTGAAGAGGAAGTAGATGTTGAAGAGGAAGAAGATATTGAAGAAGAAGAGGATGTTGAATTACAAGAAGCTCGCACAAAAGAAACTCGCATAGAAATAGATAAAGATGCTACGGATTTACAAAAAAAGTTTTATGAATTAGTTCATGAAATAAAATCAGCCCATAAGTTAGTAGATAAAGACTTATCAGAGTGATTTGATATTTTGTGATGAAATGATGATAGAAAGAGAACAATGTATAAAGTTTTTGCAGGAGAGAACTTTGCAAGTATCGATAAAACAGAAACATTTAAAACCGAAGAAAAAGAGGAAGTTAATACACTTGCATTTGTTCTAGAAAATAAATCTTTACAAATATTAATAAATGATGAGTTGTTATACGATGAAGTTGAAGATTTGGTAAACGACCAACCTAAAAAATTACAAACATTGGAGAAGTTAAATAAATTTATATTTCTTATCACAGAAGAATATAAAAAGGTAGAAAAACAAAAAAAAGAGAAAGAACAGAAAAATAAAATAAAGTGAATTTTTAGAAATTTTTAGATTCCAATATTAACTAATATACAAAACTTTCCTATTGAATAGGAGAGTTTTTTTCTTATACAATAAAGTATAAAATTTAATTTTTATATGCTCAAATACTATACCATGCAAATACAAAATAATGTTGATTTAACCAGCTACAATACTTTCAAAGTAAAATCTATAGCAAAACATTTTGTGCAGATACAAAATGAATCAGAAATTATTGCCCTATTAGATGAGCCGATTTACTTACAAAATAAAAAATATTTTTTAGGTTCAGGTGCAAATACCGTTTTCGTGAATGATTTTGATGGTTTAATTATAAAAATAGATATTTTATGAAAAGAAATTTTATCAGAAAATGATGAAGAGATTTTGATCAAGGTCTGAGCATGAGAAAATCGACATAATTTTGTACTTCGATGTGCAGAAAACAATTTTGCATGAGTAGAAAATTTAGCATATATTCCTAGTAGTGTTTGAGCTACTGTTGTTCAAAATGTTTGAGCATACTGAATAGAAGTAAAAAGCGTCGTTCAGACAGTATTTGGAATAAACTTAGACACAAAAAAATCTCAAACCTTAGAAAATAAAGAATGTAATTTTGGATATCGTGATAGTGTCTTCAAAAATGAATTAAAAAATAATTTTATCGTTACTCATGTAGTTTTTAGATTAAAAAAACTTCAACCAAGCTACAAATTCAATTGTGACTATGCTGGAATAAATGAAAAGATATCTGAATTATGATTGGATTTATCTGCCATGACAATTTCTGATTTTGTAGAAGTAATCACACAAATTAGAAAAGATAAACTACCAGACCGGGAAACCACTTGAACAGCAGGTAGTTTTTTTAAAAATCCAGTAATTACAAAAGAACAATGGAAAATTTTACAGTCAAGGTTCCCAGAAATAAAATGATTTGATTCTGATAACGATATAAAGTTATCTGCATGACAGTTGATAGATCTATGTGGTTTCAAATGAAAGAGTAATGGGAAAGTTGGAACATACAAAAATCATGCTCTCATTTTAGTAAACGAATGAATCGCGACAGGACAAGATATTGAATATTTTGCAAAAGAAATACAAACAAGCGTCCAAGATAGATTCAATGTTCTTTTGGAGCCAGAGGTGATTTTTGTAAAATAATAGCTAGATTCAAAAAATGATTATACAAAAAATCCCACAATTTGTGGGATTTTTGTTTACTATAATATGATTTTAATGTTTATAGATATACCTAAGTTGTAAAAGATTATTGGAAATACAATTATTTAGGTTACTTTTGTCACAACTTGTAGCATTTTTACTATAAGTTATTTTAGAACAAAGCTCTATATTGGAATAACTATTCGAGTTTGGATTTCAAATAATATCCTCTGCTCAACAAATTAAGTAATTTGCTTGTCCCGCGGACTCCATCTGAGTCATAAGGATAAATCATCCATTAGGGATTCAGTTCTTTTCTACAGTTTGGTATACATAATATCAATTAAATGGTTGGCTTGGATTTGTTAACGCATTAGATCATGAAAATCGACCGTTGTTATTCGGATCTTTTGGAATAGCAGTTAGTCATCATTTTGTAAGTTCTTCTGATATAGTGTCTATTGTAGTTCCCGCGGACACAGGGAAGCTTCATACATCCAACTGATAAGTAATCAACGCATTAGCCACTTGATTTAGATCTGCCTTACGAGCAACATCATTTGCTCTACTTCTTGCAGAATTTAGCCTAGGTATGATAGCTGCTGCTAGGATTCCTATAATTACAATCACTATTAGCATTTCTATCAAAGTGAATCATTTTTTATTTTTCATTGGAAATACAAAAAATATAAAAATACTAACCACAATATATAGAATTCTTTAACTATTGCAATAGTAAAAATAAATCAATTTATCAACAAATTATATATCATTATCATCGCGGTTTTTGTCTATCTTTTTACAGAATAATATATCTATTTTTTCACGGTTTAAATAAATTAAAGTATCCATATCATCTGGTTCTCGTTCCTTATTGAAAGTTTCTAAACTGTCAGAATAATGAAAAGGTACGATATAGTTATTTGTATATTCTCTATATTTTCTGTTAAAAACTTCCATAAAGTGTCAATTTTTAACTATTGGAGATATTACGAAAATATCATTTCAAATACAGTTTTGTCCTTCCAGCCATGAAAAAAATAACATAGAATAGAATTCAAGTGTTTCCACAACCAAGTTTTCGGCTAATACATTTTGTTGTATTTCATTGTAATCTTTATACCAATACTGATAAACTCAATTATCTTTATACATTTGCTTTAATGCTCATAATCATAAATTAATTACATTCACAGATTCATAAAAGCTATTTGTAATTTTTATCACTTTTGCACTAGATTCCGTAATATACAAAAGCAAAAAATTATCTCTTTTCAAAGAATTTCTCAAAAATAGTGTAGTATGAAAAGATTGTGGCAAAATTTTGATATTGGGGTTTTCTCTGACTTTCCCAAAAGATGAATCAATTGTATTTAATGTTTTAGTGTCAATGTATATAATATATAGTCTAAAAAAAACTTGTCCTGATTCTCATATTATATGTTTTTTTTCTTCTCAATTTATAAAAATACTATCTATATAAGTTGTAAGAAATTTTCACGGTATTCTTTGTTTAAACTCTATTTCTTCCATCTTTTCTTTTGTAATTTCTTGTAATTTCTGTATAGAAAAATTGGTTTCTATCTCCAAAAAAATATCAAATCTAAAAAAAGAGAATCTACTTTCATCCAATAAAAATATATGTTGGAATTGCTCTTCCTCAAATGCTGTATCAACTATTTTAGAAAACTTTTCATGCAAAATATGATGCTGAATTTTTTCTCATTCTTGTATCTTGTATACTCCAAATCTAGGATAAGATTCAGAAAAGTATTCATATCGTAGTTTTAGCATTAAAGTTTATAAAGTTAAAAGTCACAAGTTGAAAGTTCTTCCCTTGGGGGAAGTTGTAGCTCCCCGCCCCGCCCCGCAGTATTGCGGGGCTACGGGGCGGGGTAGATGGGGG
>JAKJDW010000016.1 GCA_022705745.1 Patescibacteria group bacterium | reverse complement strand
GCCAAGAATTAGAAAAAATGAAAGAAGTAATAAAAGTTTTAGAGCAAAGAGCTAAAGGATTAGAAAGAGAAATACTTGATATCCAGCTTAGTCCAGAAGCACAAGAACAAGTTGACTGCTTGGATTCTATTGTGGGAATTTCTCCTTTTACAGCAAAAGTTGCTTATGCACTTTTTGCTCATAATACTTTTAGTTCTAAAAGAGCGATGTTAGCTTATGTAGGTTTAGATCCTAGACTTAGACAAAGTGGAACCAAAACTTGAGCATTAAGGATGTCTAAAAGAGGTCATCCTTATATGAGAAAAAGATTATTCCAATCTGCATTCTGTTCTTTACAACATTCCTCGTATTTCAAATCAATTTATGATAAACACATCCAAAGATGAAAACATCATTTTATTGCTGTATTAGCTGTAGCTAAGAAAATGGTCTATATTATGCGAGCTTTGCTCAAAAATAATACACAATTTGACCATAACTATTACAAATTGACAAGTTAAGTTTCTTTATTCCTCTTGATATTCCTTATAATAGGACTTTGATTACGGAGTTCTTCGTAACAAGCGAAGAGGGGCTATATTATAGGATTTTCCCCCTCTTCTTGTTTTCAATCACCCCAAACCCCTCTTCGAAGAAGAGGGGCTTGCTTATATTATTAAGATTTCCTCCTCTTCTTCGAAGAGGGGGATTAAGGGGGTGATTTTGTTTCATATAAAAGGGAGACAATTTTCGACCTATTTTTTGCGATTACAAATGTTCAAATATATCCAAGGACATATAGGCGCGAATTCGAATTCGCGCCTGTACAATAAAAAGGGATATAAAAACTCTTCTACATTAAGGTAAGTCCATCTGAAAAATGACTTAGTATTTTTTTTGGAAAATAAGAGTTACAAAATCTACAAAAAAACTTTAATAATCAAATGTTAACTTTATTTTTCAATTATTTCTAATATTTTTTGAAATATTTCATCAGCAGATAACATTGCATCTACTTTTACCAAATATCACATTTTATCCAACATTTCCAAAGACGGAACAATATTATCATGATATGCATCTATTCTATTTTTAATAGCATTTTGATTAATATCATCGTTACGACGATAGACCTCTCATCAGCATTCCAAACATTTATTAACCTCTCCATGCAAAGAAGTATTAAAATTAGCTCCACAAGTTTTACATGTTATTCTATTGGATAACCTAGTATAAACTTCTTCCTCCGGGATCACTAATTCAATTACAACAAACTTCCTATTTTTTTGTTCCAACAATCTTACAATTTCTTTGCTTTGTCATATCTTTCTCATACAACCATCAGCTAAAACAATATCATCATCTCACAATGTTTCTAAAAAAACTCAAAACAATCCACTAACAATTTCGTCTTTTACAAGTAAACCATTGGCTGTAATATCTCTTAAATGATTTCAAATTGCATTATCATTGGATTGTAAAGCTCTCAATATTCATCATGTTTCAAAATATTTCATTTTATCTCAAAAATATTCCAAAAGCCTTTGGGATTGGGTTCATTTTCCTGATGCAGATATTCCTGCTAAAATTATATCTTTCATAAAGTAAAAAAGTTAATTTATAAAGTAATAAGTTCATAAAGTTTTAGGGTTAAATTCCTCCCCTTGGGGAGGTTGTTCCCCCGCAGTATTGCGGGGTTCAACTTACCTATTTAACTATCTTTCTACATTCTAAATAAAATCTTTTTTCTTCTGCTTCTCACATTGAGAATGTTTTTCTTGGTAATGCTCAATCAACTACAATAGTCTTGAAAAAATCTGATTTATGCATTATTGGGAATAATAATCACATATTTCTTCTTTTTCTTCATAATTGTTCTGTTACTTCTTCTCAATGAACATAATCTATTTTCACATCTTTATTTTCTAATAAATACTTATCTAAGAATTCTTGAACATTTCATACTTCCAAATTTAATTTTGGATTTTTTATTCAAAGAATAAAATAACCATCTTCATCCATACCTCGACAATAATGAATATCATCCGTAGATTCTTGTAACTCTTCTTTTAATTCCTCTTTATTTGAATAGCGTTGAATAGCTAATTCAGAACCAATAGATGAAAAATGTTTTGCCATTTGATCAAGGATATCTTTTGTATCTACATTGAACAAAACTCTATGAATAGGTTCAAAGTTTATTCATGCATCATGAATGTTGTTTATTTCTACAATTGCAAATCTAGCAGGATGATCTAACTTTTCCTCTTCAGAAAGAGTTTTTTTCTTTTCCTCCCAAATAGCCTTTGCTGTAGCAAAAGAGTGGTTTCAATCACCCATAGCAAAAAGCAATACTCCTAAATCATCTCCAACTCAATATTTATCTTTAAATCATTCTTTATCAGCTAATTTTTCTAAAGCGCTAGCTATTGAATTAATGGATTCTTCATCACTTACTTGATATCATTTTATATGACCACCTTCCATCATTAATTCAAAATCATATAATTTTTTGTATTTATCTAAATTGTGTGATATAGGCTCTATAACAGTTTTTTGTGGATCATCTATCAATACTAAAATATGTGGAGATTCCATAAGAGCCCCATCTCTAATTTTTATCCTAGGTGGTAATCTATCTACAATAGTTCATTCACTAGCTCTAATCAATGTTTGACTTCATTTACTATAATCATACTTTTCTAAATCTAATGCTACAATCAATCATTTTCTAGATAGAGCATGAGAAGTTTGTCTATCTAAATAAACAAAACCAGCTCATTTATTTTCTAAAACACCTTCATTTACATATTTTACTATGTTTGATTTAATGTTTTCAATTCTTTGTTTTTCATCTGCTCATTCCAAATAAATTTCAGGTAAAATAATATGCAAAGTAGAAGGATTTGATCCAACATAATTTTCAACTTCAGCCCAATAATCAGGTTGAGATGTGTATTGGTCACAAGCTACTACTGACCATTTTTTCAAATCTACATTTGAATTTGGTAAATAAATTTCTGGAACTTTTATTCCAATGTTTTCAAAAAAAGTTTTCATTTTCAAAAAATTAAGAAAAATAAAAGAAACAATGGTTCTATCTTCTTATAACATTCACAAAACATATTTCAAGAAAATGTTCCTATTTTTCAATATTGTTTATTTAATTAGATCAATCCCATATTATCTTAATTTTCAATTTTAATTAAAAAAAATTATTGTTTCATAATAGTATTCGTCATTTACTCAGTTGTGTTATTTCAATAAATATAAGTGTTTCAAAAAAAGCCTTTATCCATATTTAAATAATATATATTTTCATTTTTTAAAAGATTGTTGAAATGGTCTAATGCTCATTGACAATCTTTACGGTTTTTGTAATATCAAATATCTTCATAAATTTTCTCTAATTTTTCTTTTCATTTTTTATCTAATATATGAATTTTTGTAGTTCATATATAGTATATCCAATTTCAATTTTTTACAATACTATTTATGAATAAAGGTATATCTCAAATTAATTTTATATTAGTTTGATAAAAAACTTCTCATTGATCAATAATATCCATTACCTTACCACTTTTGCCATCTAAATCTGGAATGCATATATCTCTTTTTCAGTGATCAACAAAAAACAAACTATCAAAATAAGTTAATATCCTATTATATCTACCATAATTATCTAGAAATCTTTTTAAGATTTTCCCCTTAAACTCTTTACTTTGAGAGGTGGACAACAACATTCATAAATACCAATACATTTGATCTAAAATTAAAGTTTTTACTTTAAAGCTTAATGTTTTTAAAAAAAACTCTCAAAGATGTTCAGCTCTATTGGGATCTTTGTTTTCTTCATCAAAAATATCAACTAAAGCTGCTATGTCTCATACGCTATCTGTTTCTTTGAATAAACGTCAATCGTGAACTTGGCACCACAACTTGATTGCAAAACTATCAGCTCATAGTTTATTATTCGTTCACTTTATTTTAAATTTATATCATTGTTTTTGCAGACTTTTAATGAAATTTTTTGGGATAAGATGAGAAAAAATTGTATCATTTTTGCAACAAGGAACTATACATGTTTTTAATCTTCAATAACTCTCCAGTTGTTGATATAATCATTTTATAAGTCATGGTTTAATTTTTTCTTTTTCTACTCCATTTTTTCTTATTATTATATCTTCATTTTCTCCTAAAAATTGCTTAAATTTGGCGTCCATAAACCAAGAGTCTTCTACCTTATTTGTTTTACAACATTTTTCATATCTGAATCAACTACCACAAAAACAATAGGAAAGATTTTCAATTCATATCTGATTAATTATACTTTTTTGCACTTCTTTTGTAAATTTAAGTTCTTTTTTCATTTAAAACAATAAATATTAAATACGTTTCCAAGGTATAATAATTTCTTCAATTTTGTTTCAATCAAAAAATTCCCCCAAAAAAAACAAATTAACTATTTATAAATTCAAAAACAATTTTTTCAAAATCTAAATACCTATCTTGAATCTTTTCAATTTCTTCTTTTTTGAAACTACTCAACACATAATCTGAAACTTGAGATTGAATAGCTGGTCTATCTACTCAAATTCTAATCCTAGCAAAATCTTTTGTTCACAACTTCTCAACAATATCTTTTAGTCAATTATGACCAGCCAATCCTCATCAAAACTTGAACTGAACTTTTCAAACCATCAAATCTATATCATCATGTATTACCAACAAATCCTTAGCATCTATTTTATAAAAATTCATCAACTTTTGCACAGCTTGACCAGACCTATTCATGTACTCCATAGGTTTCAAAAAATACACCTTTTCTGTCCCTCTTTGTGAAGGGGGGAAAAAGGGGTTTTCTTCACTTTGTCCCCCTTGATAAGGGGGATTAAGGGGGATTTTTCCACTCTGTCCCCCTTGGTAAGGGGGATTAAGGGGGATCTCTCCTATACAAACTTCTCATCCATACTTATTATTATAAACAAAATCTCAAAAACTATTTGATTCTACAAATTGATCCAAGAAAAAAAATCAAATATTATGTCTAGTTTTTACATATTTTTCACCAGGATTCCCCAGTCATACAATCAATTTCATATCATTTGCCATTTTTAATATACAAAAAAATTAAAAATCCCTTTCGTTTACTACTAAAATAAATATTTTGAAAAAAAAATCAATGAAATGTTATGTTATGATTAAATTTTTATCTCACTAGATTCTTAATCTCACTAGATTTCTCTCTTGAATTTCATTTTCAAATAAATATCGTGAAGTTCCAATATTTAAAAACATAATACAACATTTATCATGAAAAAAACATTATTATCTATATTATTGTGAATAATTATCTCATTTCCTTTTTTCACCAATTGAGACCACCTTGATACATCCGTAGCGACAAAAAATGCTGTTAAAACATTTGTTAGGACTTGGAATTCTACAAGTTACCAAAAACTTCCACAACAACTAAAAACACATAATTGTAATACATGAATACTTGGACTAATGGAATTTATTTCAAGTATTGACAATTTTTTAGAAAAAAAATGAAAAGATAAAAATTATCATAAACAAAAAATATACAACATCTTAAAAAAAATAAATACAATGGATAGCAAATTGTTGCCAAGAGTTTTTGGACAAAATGGTGCTAACTTTTTGCTAAGATATTATGATGATATACAGGATGAGGATTACTTTGCATGATGTTTCTGAGAAAATGTTGGCAATGTCCAAATAGAATGATGACACCTGATATTAGAATGATACCTAGAAAAAGAAAATTATATCTATAATCCATGTGGTGGTCCATGAGGTACAGAAGATGAATGCGATCCAAAAAATAACATTCCAACAGAACAATATTATTTTGTTTTAACAAAAGATATTACGAATAAACAATTTATAAATAGATTTGGACAAACCAATCATTTATCCCGTTTGCCAATATGATGTGGTATTGATTGAAATATTTCTACTTTAATTTATAACAACTTAACTTTGAGTAAAATTTGATTTGGTAAATTATATACTCTTGATAAAGCCGTATTGGAAGCCCTAAAAAAATCTAGAAAAAATAGTCCTATCAAAATCTATGCTTGAATGAAAATACTGGAACAATCTGATGAATGAAATACTGGACCAATCTGTTTTGGGTATTTTAGCGACATAGAACTTATAAAATAAATTTCATCTATTTATATAATATAACATACCTAGAATAAAAGTTTTTATACTTTCTTCTTTTGAATTTCATTTCCAAATATCAATATTGTTTTTGAGATATTTATATTAAAAAACACTATTTACCCAAAAACTTCTACACAAAACAAAAAACCACCAAGCTATATTTATTCTAAATCATATTCCATAAAAAACTAGTTAGCACAAAAGATAAATTCAACTCTTATTAACACTCCAACTTATAACTTGTAACTTTACAAACTATTTCACTTCCTGCATTTCCCAGAACTCTATTATATCTCATTCTTCTATTTTTTTGGATACTTTTACTTTCATACCACACTCTTCTCACATATCTGCTTTTTTAATTTCATCTTTATTTTTGTGGAGAGATATGATTTCTCATCAAGCAATAATATCTTCTCATCTAATAACTCTAAATTTAGATTTGTTTTGAGCGATTCACTCAATTACTTTCCCACCCACAACCATTTCTTTTCACTTTGTATAGAAAATTCATAATATTTCTAATTTTCAAGTAACTACTTCTATCTCTTCGTACTTTATCATTCACATAGTCAAATCTTCTAAGTATGTAGTCAATTCATATATCACATCATAAGCTTTCATTTCTACTTTCATCTGTTCTGCTTTTTTCTTCAATGTTGAATTTATAGAAATATTGAATCCTAGCAATAATGCTCCAGATGCTTGTGCCAAAGATAGATCTGAATCACTAAAATGTCACACATCTTGATGTACTATTTTAATAATAACATTGTCTGGTGTAGAAACTCAAAGAACAGCTTGTTCCAATGCACTCAAACTACTAGATCCATCAGATTTTAAGATTAATCTTAATTCTGTTTTTTCATCTCTATCTCATCCTCATAATTTGGATAAGAAATCTTGAACCGCTGATTTAGAGGTTTGTTTAGTTTCTTGTTCTTGAATTAATGCTATTTTTGTACTAGCTTCTTTTTCATTTTTTACTACTTCTACCATTCTACCTGCTTCTGGTAAATCTGTAATTCATAATATTTGAACAGGGTCTCCTCATCTAGCAACTCTAATTATTTTTCAAGTCCAATCTTGCATCCTTCTAACTTTACCATAAGTATTGTAGGCCACAATAACATCTCAAACTTTTAGAGTTCCCGTCATTACTATCATACTTGTAACAACTCATTGTTTTGGATCTTTGTGAGCATCCAAAACTACTCATATAGCAGATCTATCTGGATTATATTTCAACTCTAACATTTCTGCTTGTAAAAGTATCGCTTCCAAAAGTTCTGGAATTCATGCTCCAGTTTTACCAGAAACTGGAATAATTGGAGTCTCTCATCCCCAATCTTCTGGAGTAATACCATTTGCAGATAAATCTGTTTTTATTTGTTCTATATTCTTTTTACCTTCTTTGTCTATTTTTGTAATAGCAATAATAATCGGAACACCAGCAGATTTTGCATGATTTATAGATTCTATAGTTTGTGGCATCACACTATCATCTGCAGCAACAACTATCACTGCTACATTTGTAAGTTTTGCTCATCTGGCTCTCAAATCAGTAAATAATTCATGTCATGGAGTATCTATAAAAGTAATTTTTTTATCATTATATTCTGCAATTGATGCTCAAATAGATTGAGTAATCCCTCAAGCTTCTTTGGAAGCAAAAACAGTTTTTCTAAGATAATCAAGTAGAGTAGTTTTACCATGATCTACATGTCCCATAATAGTCACGATAGGAGCTCTTTCTTCTAAATGAGAAGCTTCTTTGTCCATATCCAATAAGGACTGCAAATCTCCTGTAATAAAACTCTCCAAATCCATTTGTGTATTTTCTTCTTTTTTTACTGTTACTCAAAATTCTTCTGCTATCAAAGATGCTGTATCAAAATCCAAATTAGCAGTAATTCATAACATTAATTGATTTTGCATCAAAACTCTCATCACTTCATTTAGTGGGACTCCCATCTTTTCAGAAAACTCTTTTACAGAAATATTTCAATCAATAACTATTTCGGCTTTTTTTACCAAGTTTGCTGAAGTAGTAGCTATTTTTGGTTTTTTAACAACTTTTTGTTCTTCAATTTGTGTATCTTCAGTTTCTTTATATTTACCTTTACTTGTAGTAATAACTCATTTTACTTTTTGTCATCTAGGATAATCTCATCAGGATTTTTTGTCATATCTAGGTTTTTCATAAGTAATGGTCTTTGGAGCAGGTCTACCACTATGAGAAATAATATCTTCTGTTGTTACAGAAACACTAGATTTTTCAATTTTTTCCTGGGCCGGTTTCTTAGATGGCTTTGCAGAAAATTCATCTTGTATAAATTTTTGTATTTCAGCCTCTTCTTCCTCTGTAAGATCCTCAATAATTTCATCTTCATCATCTTCCTCTGGAATTATAGTTTCTTCTTGTTTTGTAAATCAAAGTCATGCCAAAAAGCCACCACCTCACAACAACTCATCTGATTTTAATGCTGTTGGTTTTGTTTCTTCTTTTTTTACAACTTTTGTGCCCAACTTTCAATTTTTTTCTAAAAGTTTTTTTATTTTTAATAAATTTGCATCAGAAACTATAACAGTTTTTGCTGTTACTTCTTTTCCAGTAACTTTTTCATAATACCTAGAAAAAGTACCCTTTGCAACTCATAAATCTTTTATTACATCTTCAATACGAGGCATAAACTTTTGTAAATACTAAAAAATCTGCTAAAAACATCGTAATAATATTGTTTTCTTTTTCAAGAAGAAATTTAACAGTTTATACATTCCTACCACCCGACCCCGTAGAATTAAAGGTATAAGTGTTAAAGAATTCTTCCCTTGGGGGAAGTTGTAGCTCCCCGCCCCGCCCCGCAGTATTGCGGGGCTACGGGGCGGGGTAGATGGGGGTTGTAGTTGGAGTAAAACCCCCACCTAGTCCCTCATAAATTCGGGACATCACATCCTCCCCCTGGGGAGGAATTTCTTGATCTTTTTTTCTTCTTGAATTTAAAGCAAATTTGTTTATTGATTAAGTAATCAATTTTATTCATTTATTTTTTGTTATGGAAAAAAAACTAATAAAATTAGAAGATTCAAATTACGAAATTCAAGTAATATTTACTGATGAAGAAAAGGAAAACGCTAAAAATGAAGCTATTAAAATTTTAGGAAAAGATCTAAAAATCTCTTGATTTAGAGATGGTCATGCTCCCATCAACTTAATAGAAGAAAAATTAAATCCAGAACATGTAAAGATGGGAACTTATGAATATTTAATAAATAAATGATTACACGAAGTCTTAGATGAAAATCAAGAAATAAAGTTTATTTGAGAGCCTTATGAGCCAAAAGAATATGATAAAGAAAATAGAGTAGGTATAAAATTAGACATTTATCCTGAGGTTCAAATTCTAAACGATAAACGAAAATCTTTGAAAATGTGAAAAATGGAGACTAAGGCTACCGATAAAGAAATAGAAGATTCATTATTACAACTAAAGAAAAACTACGCAGAATACAAAGATACCAACAAAATAGAAAAAGATACTGTTTCAAAAGTTTCATTGGATTTCCTAGATAAAGATTGAAAATCTTTAGAAATTGGTACAGTTTATGTATGAGAACCAGAATTTACAGAATCTAAATTTTATGATATTTTTATATGAAAAGAAAAAAATATGAATTTTGAATTAGACTACAAAGAAAATGATTTACCTCCCACCTTCCATAAAAGAAAATCAGAACAAACCCCTGCAAAAATTAATGTTATCATCAAAGACATCAAACAAATCATATTACCAGAATTTACAGAAGAAAATATTAAAAAGTTTTTCCCAGATCAAAAAGAAGTAGAAAATCTACAACAATTAAAAGAATATATCAAAAATGAAATAGAAAAACAAAAACACGATTCCGAACTCATTAAAAATATAGAAGAGTATATAAATAATATCAGAGACAAAAGCATGAAAATTACTATCCCTCAAACATTAATTCGTCAAGAGTTTAAATCTAGAATAGATAATTTAGAACAAAGATTTGGAGGTCAGGAAAAACTAACAGAATATTTCAAGCAATTATGAGATGAAAAAACAAAACAATTTGTAGAAGACATATCCAAAGCTTCTCAAGATAGTTTAGAAAAATTCTTTATCTTACAAAAAATCACAGAAGAACTAAAAATAGATATAGATCGACAAAAAGCATGAAAATTAGAAGTGGAACAAAAACTTTATGACAAGGTTAGTAAGTAGTTACAAATAAATAGTTTATAAAGTTTTTGAATGTCCCCCTTACTTGTTACGGAGAACCCCGTAAATAAGGGGGATTACATAAACTTCCCAATTAAGATTCTTCCCTTGGGGGAAGCTGCTCTAGTGTAGTTGGGGGTTGTTGGAGATTGGGTGGAACTATTTACCCCCACCTATCCCGCCCGTAGCCCCGCAATACTGCGGGGCGGGGCGGGGAAGAACAACCTCCCCCAAGGGAGGAATTTACCCCTAAAGCTTTATAAATCCCTTTTTTCCCCGCTTACTCGTTACGGAGAACTCCGTAGTTAAGGGGCTATAACTTTACAAACCATAAATGCTAGAACCATTATCAAGTCTATTAAGACCACAAAAAATAGAAGATTTTGCAGGACAAAAAGATATATTACTACCTATATCTAGTTTTTTGGATAGTAAATATATTCCATCTATGCTTTTTTGGGGACCAGCATGAACCTGAAAAACAACATTAGCTAGAATTATAGCAAAAAAGATGGATGCACAATTTCGAGAATTATCTTGAGTTATAAGTAAAAAAGAAGATTTAGTAGAAATCATAAAACAAGCAAAAATAAATTTCAGTTTTGCAAAAGCATCAATAGTATTTTTAGACGAAATACACAGACGAAATAAAGCACAACAAGATACATTATTACCATTCGTAGAAAAATGAATTATTACATTAATATGAGCAAGCACCGAAAATCCATGATTTTATATAAACAATGCTTTATTATCAAGATGTAGAACATTTGTGTTCAAACAACTAGAGCCAGAAGAAATATTTGATTTTCTAAAAAAGAATCTAGAAAAAATTTACCAAAAATATCCAGAAATCCAAATAAATGACGAAGTACTGACTCTAATTTCCAAACTAGCTAACGGAGACCTCAGAACTTGAATAAACATATTGGAAGCAAATATTTTATATAAATGAAAATGAAAATTAAATTTAGATGATGTCCAAAAAAACACACAAAAAAATATTTATTATGATAGAGATGGAGATGAACATTATAATGTAATATCAGCTTTTATCAAATCAATGCGTGGTAGTGATGTTGATGCGACAGCATACCGGTTACAAAGAATGATAAAAGCATGAGAAGACCCACTATTTATAGCTAGAAGAATGATAATCCTTGCTAGTGAAGATATTGGTTTGGCAAATTCAAACGCATTATTAATAGCAAATCAAGCTTTTGATGCAGTACAAAAAGTTTGATTCCCTGAAGCAGAGTTTGCATTATTCCACGCAGCAATATACTTAGCTAAGTCAGCAAAGTCAAATGCAGTATATAAAAGTATACTAGATACAAGAAAAGCAGTAGAGGAGTTTTGAAATTTAGAAGTACCCATCCACCTAAGAAACTCTACTAGCAAACTTACAGAAGAATTATGATATTGAGCAGAATATAAGTATCCACATGACTACAAAGACTCAAAAGTAGAACAACAATACTTACCAGATAAATTAAAATGAAAAAAGTTTTTTGAATAAATTTATAAAACAACCTCTGGTTAGGGGCTGTTGTATGTATGAAAGCTTTGGGAGAATTTCCGTAATTTGCGATTTATTTTTTTATTTTTTCATCTTTTTTCGTTCTTCATAATATCTCTTTCATTCTTCCTCTCATTTCAATAATGCTTCTACATATCATCATCCTAAACATCCAGCTTTTCATCATAATAAGGAGATTAGTCATCCATAAGTCTTGGATATATTTGGATAATTCTTTAATAACTTTTTATATTCATACTCACCTTTGATAGCCATCTTTTTTTCTTCTTCTGATAAGCGTTCATAAAAATCCAAAAAACCCTCTCTTGTTCTTATTTTCTTAGAATTTATCTTTTTTCGTTTTTCATAATATCTCTTTCATTCTTCCTCTCATTTTAGTAATGCTTCTATATATCATCATCCTAAACATTTATTATTTCATCATAATAAGAAGATTATTCATCCATAAGCCTTGGGTATGTTTAAATAAGTCTTTGCTAGTTGTTTATACTTAGCAGAACTGCCAACAACCATTTTCCTTTCTGCTTCTGATAATTGTTCATAAAAATCAAGAAATTCCTCTCTTGTGCTTATTTTCTTAGAATTTATCTTTTTTCGTTCTTCATAATATCTCTTTCATTCTTCCTCTCATTTCAATAATGCTTCTACATATCATCATCCTAAACATTTATTATTTCATCATAATAAGGAAATTAATCCTCTATAACTCTTGGGTATGCTTAGATAATTCTCTGCTAATTTTTCATATTCATACTCACCTTTGATAGCCATCTTTTTTTCTTCTTCTGATAAGCGTTCATAAAAATCCAAAAAACCCTCTCTTGTTCTTATTTTCTTAGAATTTATCTTTTTTCGTTTTTCATAATATCTCTTTCATTCTTCCTCTCATTTCAATAATGCTTCTATATATCATCATTCAAAACATCCAGCTTTTCATCATAATAAGGAGATTATTCATACATAAGTCTTGGGTATGTTTGAATAAGTCTTTGCTAGTTCTTTATACTTATCAGAACTGCCAATAACCATTTTCTTTTCTGCTTCTGGCAACTGCTCGTAAAAATCTACAAAATCTTGTCTTTTTACAAATTTTTCTACATTAATTTTTTCTCAGATTAGGGGTTTATCTGTTTCTTGTTTTTCAAATAAATAATAATTCATCTTGGATTTCCAGTTTGTAATATTTTCATAGTCAAAATTGACACCAACGATATTTTCGTTATTTTTGATTCAGATTTTTGTGTTTCCCAAAAAATAATTCAACTGGATATATCAATTATAAATAAAGGTTTTTTCTCCGTAAGAATTATTGATAAGAATTATTTTATTGATTCTAGGAATATAAATATAAAGATAACTTTGCTCTCTCATCTGATTTTCTTGATTTACTCCAATAGCTACATACAAATCATCGGTATAAATTCATTTTTCTCTAAGTAAATTAAGCAACAATCAAAACTTGTTGTATCATTCTCTCTTTTCAATCCATCAATTTCAAGAACCTGTTTGGATTGGCTTTTCATCTGGCGGAAGAATTGTATCTTCGACTTTTTTATAACAAATTTTCATCTTTTTTAGTATATCTTCCATATTTTCTTGATTATCTAGTATTTTATTAAGATGAGCAATGCACTGATCCAGTAAATCACTAATACTCATTTTGTCGCCCGTTGCTATTTGCATAATTCTGGATTCCAAAACATTTCTTAACTCGAAATTTCTACTATGCATCGCTTGATATATTTTGGTATTATTGATTTTTTTGTTTTGTGCTTGATAATTTTTTAATATATCAAAAACTGCAGATTCAATATCTGATTCCAATTGAATCAATGCATTGAGTATTTGCTCGGATCATGGTTGCTGATCAAGCATTTCCAAAATATTAAAATATGAGTCTTGAATAGAGATTTTTTGCATAATATAAGGTCTAAAAACATAAAAGAAATAGTTTTGCTTTTAATAAATTCATGTAGACACACATCACATATAATATATATTTTACACAAAAAATCAAGCGAAAAATAATAAAATAAAATATAATTTTACCACCCAGATCATCCATCACACATACTATTCTTTAGCACTCAACAGATGGTATTTAATCACCTAGATGGTAAAATATTTTCAACTTTACAAAGTTGATAAACCCTTGATAAATTTAAAAGATTTGACCATAATGAGATCGCGAAAGTAGCGATTAAAATTGGGGAGTCATGGTATCTAGCTGACAATCTTGATAAATTTGAATGACTAGATCTGAGGATGGCGAAAAGATTAATTGAAGCTGGGTATTCTGACGAAGTGAGAAAAAATATTAAGAATTTCAAACAAGCTGATGAATAAAAAATTCAAAAATAAAATTCATAAATGTTAAAAAACTACTTTTTTTTCTGAAAAATTTTTGCAATAAACAAAAGTGGAGAAACTACAATCCTTTGCCAAGTAGGTTTGGACCATAAAAAAGCAGGGTAGTCCTTTAACAACAAATTCAAAAACTTAGAAAATTTATTTTTTTCTTTATCTTGATCAAACGGATAACGAACAAAATCCCAAATAAATTGAAACATTTCAAAGAATTAAATTATCTAAAATTTTCAATAAAGAATCATCTATGATCTGAACCTGGAGTATTTAATTTGGTAATATTTGACACAACAGAATCATCGTCTATAAATATATGATCAATGTGAGATATAATAAAAGGTAATGATTTTATTCTCCAAGTAAATAGTATCCTAAAATTTTTTGTCATATTTTTGAATCCAGACATTACAGCTTCTAATTTTTTATAATAAATAGACCACGGAGAAACATTGAAATCTCACAAAACCATTACATGATTGTTTTGTGATTGTTCCAAATCATGCTTTTCAAAATCATTCATCAATATATTGAATTGTTTATTTCTCATAGTAAAAAATTTATAAGCTGCAGGAGAACTCGTATGTACTAAATAAAAATAATAATTTTTATCATCCTGCTTCAAGTTGAAATGTGAATATCTCCATGTTCATTGATCTACATTATCAGTTAAGTTATCAATTGGATATTTACTAAAGACAACATTTCAGAAATATTTTTGTGACCAACTAGTACGAGCAGAGTAAGGATATTTATCATACAAATTTTCTTTCATATTTTGATAATGCTCATCAGCAAATTCTACCATCAAAACCACATCAGCATCATATTTATTTATCCAATCCAAAATCCCAGTATAGTTATGATTTTTATACAAAATATTTGAATACAAAACATTTATCCCAGTTCATTCCTGTTGATCAAATCAATCTCAATTATAAAAATTTGTGTAGTCTTTGGAATAAAGAAAAAATAAAAGACCAAACATTAAAATAAACAAGGGTGAGAATTTAGCATAAATTCAAACCTTTTTATTTTTTAATAAGACAAATTGAGTTGCAAAAGTAAGGATTGTAAAAAGAACAATATATGGCAAAAAACTTAAAACCAATTCACTAAAATAAAAACCAGGAAATAAATATGTAAAAAACAATAATACAAAAACAAAAAATGTTAAAATAACATAAGACATTGTTCAAAATAAAAACTAAAATCATAACGAAAATACTTATAAAAAAGCAAGATTTTTTTGCAAGTTAAAAACAAAAAAGTACCAAAATAATAAGTGTTCTTTTCCATTTGATTTAATAATGTTCTTTTATATATTACTATCATTCTTAGAAACAAATATTTATTAAAATAAAGTATTCAAAACTGATAAAATAAAAAACTTTATTCCTTAAAAAATAACAACATGAAATTTAAAAACAAGGTAGCCATAGTTACTGGTTCCAGTAGAGGAATCTGAAAAGCAACCGCTTTAGAGCTTGCAAAAAATTGAGCAAGTGTAGTAATTTCAAGTACAAAACTAGAAAATTGCACAAAAATAGTAAAAGAAATTGAAGATTTTGGTTGAAAAGCTATAGCAGTAAAATGTGATGTTTCAAATTCAAAAGATGTAAAAAACCTAGTCGACACAACTATTAAAAATTTTTGAAAAATAGATATTTTGGTCAACAATGCATGAATTGGTCCTACAAAAGCCTTTGAGGAACTAACAGAAGAGGAACGAGATTTTGTCATAAATATAAATCTAAAATGAGTATTTTTATGTACAAATAATGTAATAAAATATATGTTAAAGCAAAAAAGTTGAAAAATTATTTCAATATCTTCTATTTTAGGAAAAAGATGATTTACTCATGCATCATCATATTGTACAACCAAAGCAGCTGTAATCAATCTAACAAGATCTTTGGCAATAGAGTACGCATCACGCAATATTAATATAAATGCTGTAGCACCATGATTTATCAGGACAGATATGACAAAAGAAAGCTTGGAAAATGATGAAGTAAGTAAAATATTGCTAAACCATACTCCAGCATGAAGGTTTGGAGAAGCAGAAGAAATTGCAAAAGCAGTAGCATTTTTAGCTTCAGATGATGCTAGCTACATTCATTGAGAAACATTAACAGTAGATTGATGACGATCAATAAACTAAAAGCACCCAGATACAAATAAGCACTACAAACAAATTCTAATTTACCTTTTAAAGATACTAGTTCGAATCTCCGCCTATAAATTAATTGAAAATTTATGAACTTATAGTATTTTAAAAAATTAAAACTATGAAATTCCATATACTCACATTCGGTTGCCAAATGAATTACGCAGATCATGCTAGAATAAAATCAATCCTATTGAATTGCTGATTTTCCTATACAGATGAACAAAACGATGCTGATATCATCATATTGATCACATGTTCTGTCAGACAAAAAGCAGAAGATAAAATAACATGATTATTAAAAGACTTCAAAAAAACTCAAAAAATCTGGATTACTTGATGCATGATCCAACACAATATTAGAAATAGCAAACTTACAAAAAAGAAATTACCTCAAAATTTGAGAATAGGAAATTTTTTGTGAACTATAAATATGGAAAATTATGAAATAATGTGATTAAGCACGAAAGAAATAAATAATGCACAATCTCAGAAGATCGATAAATCACCTGGAATTGTGCCCATCAACAATGCATTCAATCCACAATTTTTTAATCTAAAAAAAACTTTTGAAAACATAGAGTTGTTTCGAAGAATCGATGATACTTGATTCCTACCAAAAATATTAGAAAAAATTTGATATAAAATCAAATATAACAGTGATTTATTGAACGAATACGAAAAAATAATCCCAGAAAATCAAAATACTTCTATGAATATAAGACACAAGAAAACAGCTTATATTCCGATTTCCACCTGATGTAATCAGTTTTGTTCATACTGTATTGTCCCTTATGCTAGAGGACTAGAAAGAATTTTTGAAGTAGAACATATCGTAAATGAGTGTAAAGTTCATCTACAAAACTGAGCTGAAGAAATAGTATTACTATGACAAATAGTAAATAAACATCCAAAGTTTGTAGAAATAATAAAAGAAGTTTTGAAATTAGATTGATTGAAACGGCTTAGATATACCTCTCCATATCCGACTTATTACAGCAATGAATTGTTGGAGTTACATGAAAAAGAAGAAAAACTTTGTCCACATATCCATATCCCATTTCAATCGTGATCAGATCAAATATTGAAAGCTATGAATAGATGATATAATAATCAAAAAGCAAAAGAATTTATAGATAAAATACAAAAACTTAATAGAAAAATCAGCATTACAACCGATATTATAATTGGATTTCCAAATGAAACTGAAGATGATTTTCAAGAAACATTAAGTTTAGTGGAGTACTGAAATTTTGATATGATTTATATAGGAATTTATTCACCTAGACCATGAACTTACGCAAACCAAAACATTCCAGACAATATTCCATATAAAATAAAACATAAAAGATGGCAAAAACTAAATGAATTACTAAACAAAATTTCACTTTCAAATAACCAAAAAGAGATTTGAAATATTAGAACATCTTTGATCAATGATTTTTTAGCACAGGATGACAAGTGAAATTATCAATATGAATGATATACAGATAATATGAAACAAATCATCATTTCTTCCAAAAAACCATTACAAATTGGAGATTTTACCGAAACTAAAATTACCAACGGAGTAGTATTCAAGCTATTTTGAGAATGCTAATTTAACACTACAACTCATTTTCTTAACAATTGAAAAATTTCATTACAATTTTAATATTAATGCTATTTTTGATATATCATTTTATACAAACAAAAACTTTTCAATACATTTTTTTGTTAAGATATTTAATAAAAACAGTTTAAAAAAACTTGAAAATAGTTTTTATATTACTAAAATAAAACCATCTATAATTTTTTATTGACTATAATCAAACATTATGGACTATAGCATCATCAAAAAACTTAGAAAAAAAAACAATTGGACACAAGATCAAGTTGCAGAAATGCTTTGAATAAGCAGAGTGACATACAATTTACTTGAAAACTGAAAAACTCCACGGACTCCCTATATCAAATCTTTACAAGATATTTTTGATATATCCTTTTCTGCATTACAAAATAACAAAAAAATTAAACATAAAACATTAAACGATAGACAATATAAAAAAATAAAAAATCTAATTCTCTATATTCTAAATAAAACATCTTCACTCCCCAATGTATGAAAAATTGTTATTTACAAAATATTATATTTTTGTGAATTTGACCGATATGAACTCACATGAGAAAGACTTACCTGATTAGATTTTATTAAACTACCAAAATGACCAGCTCCAGAAAATTTTGATTTTATTATCAATAGAATGGAAAAGGAAGAGTCTATTATCTCTATTACAGCAAAATATATGTGATATATACAGCAAAGATACATAATCAATGAAAAAGTAGCAGACAATTTATTAGAATGAGAGCAAAAAACTCATGTAAACAAAGTAATTGAAAAATTCAAAAACATGAATGCTTCAGAAATATCAGAATATAGTCATGGAGACATCCCTTGGAAAGCTACTCCAGATATGGAAATTATTGATATAAATCTTGCAAATCATCGTTTATACCCATATTCAGCCAAAATTAGAGAAAAGAAAATAGAACAAGATACAAATAATTTTACGAACAATCCAGCTTTCCAGTTTTTACTTGATGAAGAAGATTTATATGAAGACATCGTATAGCCCATGAGATATAGTACTATGTCCTATGAAATTTTCAGATTGAATATGATACAAAAAAAGACCTGTTGTAATATTAAATAATAATAGATGAGATTTTTTAATTTGTGCTATATCTACCCAATTACAACAATGATGACAATTTGATATCTATCTCAATTGTGACAGCGAAAACAATCTCCGCAAAGATTCAGTAATTTTATTATTCAAAATTTCCACCATAAGTTCAGAATCCATCACCACAAAAATGTGAAAATTATCTAAAAATAATTGGATTCTCTTAAAAAATAATATGCAAAAATTTGTAAATTCATGGTAATGAAAGTGTCTATATACCATCTATCTTTTTATCTTGATAATAAATAAAGTTTTAATATACCTATTTCATAGGTAAGAAATATTTTTTATTATATAATCTGAAAATATGAAACAAATCATTCTTTGTGATAATTTGAACATAGAAGCTGCTTCCCCAAAAGCTAAAAGCAATTGATTTTGAATAGAAGTACAACTATTTTCTAAACCCACAAAATGTGAAGATGAAGCACAAATCAATTTTCATAAAGAAAAAATTAAATGAATAAATCCAATTTCTCTGCATGCACCATTTGGAGATTTATGTCCATGAAGCTCAGATCCTATGGTAAGAGAAGTCGCAAGAAACCGCTTTGAACTTGGCTATAAAACAGCAAATCAACTATGAGCTAAAAGTATAATTCATCACATTTGACGAGTTCCAAAAGCTGGAACAGCTCAAAAACGGGCAGAGCACTGTATCGATTTTTGGAAAGATTTTCTCAAAGGAAAATCTGAAAATATAAATTTCTATATTGAAAATCTATTTGATCACAATCCAGAGGTTCTCTCATTAGTGATAGATGGTATCAACAAAAATAATGTAAAAGTTTGCTTAGATATATGACATGCTCATTGTTGTTCAAAAATACCAGTACTAGACTGGATTAAAATACTAAAAGACAAAATTGGTTATGTACATATTCATGATAACAATGGAGCAGAGGATGAACATTTATGAATTGGAAAATGAAATATTCCAATGTTTGAAGTTTTTTCAGCTTTGAACAGATATGCACCTAATGCAATACGAGCTTTAGAGTGTTGTATTGATCATATGGATGAATCAATAACTTGGCTCAAAAATAATGATTTTTTGTAAACATATCTTAATCAAAAAATTAATGTGAAAACAAATTGAAAAACAAATTTTAATAAAAATTCTTTTGAAAAAATGACATATTAAAGGGAATTCAAATTTTATTGAAGTCCATGAAAGTTGTGGAAATCAAGTTTTTTGTACTGATGAAATTTTCATTAAAGTAAGCCCAAATGCTAACAACTTAAAAACAGAATATGATGTTTTATCTTTATTAAACAATAAACATTTCCCAAAACCACTATTTTATGAAAAAATTTCTGATAATAATTCTAGTACATTTTATGTTTTATGAATTTCAAAAATCAAAGGTAAAACATTGGAACACTATCGAAAAAAAATGAATTGAGAAGAAAAAAATCAACTTATATTAGATCTAATTTCATGCATGAAATACATAAACAGTTTTCAACTTTCAAGTTGAAATCAAAGCCTTTATGATAATCGAATAAATATTATCAATCAATGAAAATATAAAACTAATCCAAATATTGATCCAAAATCATTACAACATTTAATTAATGAAGTTAATGTTTTTTTGAAAGAAATAAAAAATGAAAAACAATTTCTTATTCACAATGATATTTGGTATAAAAATATTCTTTTGGACAACAATATTTTTTCTGGACTAATTGATTTTGAAACAAGCTATTTTGCTCCCATTAGATTTGAATATTATTCCTTACTACTGACAAATTATTATGTTTTAACTACTGAATGTGGAGATAGTTGAAATTTTGAAAAAGAATTTTGTAAAATGCTTTCCGCTTCCATTGAAAATCATTATTCAGATTTACTAAAAAACAGCTCAAAGAAAGAATTTATTTGTTTTTGTATTATATCATATCTCAAGAAGCTTTGACAATACGAAGAAGAACGATATAAACATAAGGAGGTAATCTGATTTATGAATGATATAGAGAAGTTTGGTAATTCAGTTTTCTAATAATAATTCATTATTAAAAAAACAAATAAAAAAACATTTAACCCTTAAAAAATCAGCATGAAAAAAACACGATTTATAGTTCCATCATTATTAACCAGTATTCTCATCACTGGCTGTTTCAATAAAATTGAAAACACAAATGAAACTCAACAAACAATACCAAACCAAAACACAGATCAGATAATCTCTGATGCAATTCATCAGTATGAAGATTGCAGTAAGGATAGTGAAAATGAAAAGACCTTCATCTCCTATGCACTACTTTGAACTTGATTGAATTCCCAATGATATACAGAATATTATTTGGTGGTAAATGGGCAATGATATTTCTTGGACCAAAGATGAAATATAGCTAGTTCATGTGGATTTGGTTGAATCCCTACAACAATTTCAATATCACAAGATGAAAATTGACCAGTATTGCAAGAGTATAAAATAGCAAGAGATGGAAGTGAATACGACAGCTCCACAAGAGAAATGTTTTCCAAACAAGCTTACAATATACGAAGAAATTGAAAATATACTTTCAACAACACTGAAAAAACTTTTTTGGAACAGGCCGAAGAATATTTTGACACAACAATCATTCCAGAATCAGAAAATGATTTTGATTGTCCATTCTGTGATAAGCTACGATATTATAACTGGAATCCAGAAGATGATGAAAAACTACAAGACAGCAATGATTTAATATTCAATTATATGTCAAACGACAACGGAAAAAACACAATATATTTTGGCAGTGATTGAAGTTTTGAAGCAAAGTGAAGTTGGGATGAATGAACTTGAACTCGAGTTTTTGGAAAAGATGAAAACACTGTCATAGTATCATCAAACAAAGCCAAGCATATTTATGATAGATATATTATCACCAATCAAGATGAAAATAATCTAAACACAATATTAGAAATTATACAAAGATAAAATTAATAATTTCAAATTTTCTATTGAAATATCTTATCATTTAAGTATTATCTTAATAGATGTAGTTTGTCATACATAAACGACAAATTTGTTTAGTTCCTAATTTTTTTTCCAAATGAAAATCACAATAAACACAACTAAATTAAATGATATCGTGGATATCAGTAGTAGATTTGTAGCCAAAAACGCGACATTGCCAATTTTACAAAACATCTATCTAAAAGCATCTATAGACAATCTGATTGTAAGAGCTACTGATATGGAAAAATATATTGAAATAGAAACACCTTGTGACATAAAGTTGGAATGAGCTATTACTATAAATGCTAAAATGTTTTCTGATATTATCAAAACTATAGAAGATGAGCAAATAGAAATTAGCACCGATCCACAAACAAATACTATGATCATCAAAACAAGAAAAGATAATTTTGAAATAAATGGAATATCAGCAAACGAATATGTTGCTTTACCAGATGTCCCACAAGAAAACACAATTACATTGGATACTCAATCACTTTCTGATGGCATAGCAAAGGTAGAGTATTCTGTAACAGAAAAAAACTTCAGCCCAGTACTTACTTGAGTTCTAATGAAATCAAAAGAAGAGGATTGACACAAAAAACTAGTTTTCGTAGGTACAGATTCATTTAGACTAACTGAGTACAAAATAAATAGTTCTATAAAATGAGACGATTTTTCTTTAATAATACCCAAAATGTCTATTATTGATATTCAAAAAATATCTGATTTTGCTCAAGAAAAAGATTCTGAAAATGTTGTTGTGAAATATTCAAACAACCTAGTTGCCTTTGAATTTGAAATAGATAGCATGAAAATATTAGCTACATCATTATTAATTCAAGGGAATTTTCCAGATTACGAAAAAGAGGAAATTATGCCAACAAACTTCAACACAAAACTTATTGTAAATAAAGATGACTGTGAAAAAGCTATCAAAAAAATATGAATTTTAACAAGAGATATAAATAATTACATAGAACTAGCGATAGACAACTGAGAAGCCACAGTATCTTCAGGTAAAACTGATAAATGAATGTGAAAAACCAATATTCCAATACTTATGGAATGAGAATCTGTTAGCTTTGGAGTAAATGGTAGATATATCACAGATTTCATCAGAACAATGGAAAGCGATGAAATCGTGTTCAACATAGTGGACAACCAAAGACCAATAATATTACAAAATAAAAATAATACAAATTACAATTGTGTAATTAGACCATTATTAAACGGATAATAAAAATCTAAAATAAACAAATATGATAACAACACTAATTATTTTATTCATACTCGCCATGATCAATCGCAGGCGAGGTAATAAACGAAAAAGCAAATGAGCCAACGGAAGTATCTTACCTTGGCTTTTTTTGATTGAATTAAATATATTTTTATATATATTCTACACATAAATTTTATTACAAATAAATAAAAAAAGCATTTACTTTAATGAAACTGATCATAGTAACTGATATACTAGCAGTAATATTATGAACTTCATATATTTTTAGAGATAACAGTGAGAATGAAAAAAGTCAAATATTGACAAGAATGTTCAAAATACATTTTTCAAGAAATTATAAATCAAGATAATAATATCAAAAAAAACAAAACAATAAATTTATAAGATGAGATTTTGTTTGCACCAAGAGAACAATATAGCCAAAAGCAAATATCAGTTGATTATATATGCTTAAGGAAGATTGAAAGAGCAATAAAACACTAATAAATAGTACTCTTGTACAACAGCCCATATACAAAACAAAAATGAGTATATTATAAGAAATACAGACAAGGACTTTGGTATTAATATAGAAAAAGATAACAATTTTGCTACTGTGACAATAGAAGTTTGCAATCCTTGAGGCTGATGATCAAACTGTTCTGAAGTTAAATAGAATACAATAAAGCCAGTAATAAATTTGATTTATACTTTTGTTATCTAAATAACGACAATAAATGAAGTTGTACTGAATAGAAAAAATAGAAAAAGAATTAATTTTTTATAAAATCATGGATTATCCAATCCCAAAAGATAAGGAACTTTTTTATTTTGAAAAAAAAATAGAGCAAAAAAAAAATCCAAGTAATTGATTTTCACGGGATGAGAAAAACAAATATATGGATACATATATAAAAAGAATAAACAAATTTTGATCTTTGTATAAGTCCTTACCATTTGTAAAAGAAATTTTTTTATGTAATTCAATATCTTTCAACTCACTCAAACGAGATTCAGATATAGATCTATTTATAGTAACAAAATCCAATAGTATACGAAGAGCCAGATTTTTCTCAGCCCTATTTTTTAAGATACTAGGAATCAAAAGATCTATGAAAAGTAAAAAACAAAAATTCTGTCTTAGTTTCTATGTTACAGAGGATTATAGAAACCTATACCCAATAATGTTAGAAAAAACAGATATATATTTAGCATATCGATTAGCACATTTAGTACCATTATACCAAGAAGAAGTAAACAATGATTTTTTTTACCAAAAAAATAAACGACTAGAAACACTAATACCAAACCATCCACAAAAATATTCTATAAATATTTGAAATACACTTTTTACATGAAACACAAAATTCAAAAAAATAACAGAATTTCTACTTGGCTGAATATTTTGAAACATAATAGAATTTTTAATAAAAATTATACGAAAGCCCATTTTGTCAAGGAAAATAAATCAACTTTGACCTAAGTGAAAACATATAGTTATCAGTGATAAAATGTTAAAATTTCATGACGATATCAGAGAAGAAATTCATCTATTATACAAGTTATCTACAAGAAACTAAAGATCATTTCTAGTAGGTTAACGAAGTGAATACAACAACCTGTCATTTCGAGCATCCCGCTCTCTTAAGAATCAAGAGCCGAGGACAGTTCCCCCGTCTAAAAAGCGTGGTTCTATCAATCGGTGAAGTCGAGAAATCTCTTTGCAATAAACTGTCTCCCTACTATGAGAAATATATTGAAAAATATATATTTATTGGTTATAATTTATTAGGAAGATCAAGTGGAATAGAGAA
>JAKJDW010000015.1 GCA_022705745.1 Patescibacteria group bacterium | reverse complement strand
CTCGTTACTGTTCATGGCTGTTGAGCATTTATAATTATGCTTGTCGTTGTCGACCAAGTACTTCCATTGAAACTATATGGAGTATTATGTAATCAGACACCATTACCATCTGATACACTTGTTATTGTTAAAGTTCAATCAAGACATTCTTCTCATAAATCATTGTTGAATATAAATTCTGGACCTTGTTTATCTATTTTTATCGGTAATGATGTATTTGGCAATTCTTCATTTCAAGCAGTATCTACACTATAATATCTCACATATTGTGATGGACAAGTTGTATTGTTTGGACAAGTTACTGTAAATGTTGTAACAGGTGGCGTTCAAATGATAAATGGTGTACAACTTGTGTCAATTCAAGTACAATAATAAGTATTAGCCACTCATTGTCATGATGTAGCTTCTGCGATCAATTCTACCAAAAAATCAGTTTTTATCCGTTCACCATCAATATTATCTGTTGTTATTGGCGGAGGAGTATATACATTTATTCTTTCCAAAGTCAAAACATCTCCACTCAATGTTGCTATTACATCATCTCATATTATTTGTAATTCATCAAAAGCAGACTTTCAGCGAAATTCCCATCATGTTCAACCCGCTCATCAACCATATATGGATAAGAAATTGTTTTGTAAGTTACAATTTATATATCCCGTATTCCCACCATCGCGAATAAGAGATGGGTTTACGCCTCCAGAAATATATAGTACATTATGATAATAATTTATGAAATTCAATAAATTTCAAGTACTAATTTTAACCATATTTGTTGAACTACAACCAAAATCCTCACAACTAGCTTTGGTAAAAAATTGTCAGCTATAAAGCAGGCCTCCATTTCAAGCCAAATCATATCAAGATACGCTCATAGCTATTATTCATGATGAAGGGAATGGTGCATGAGATTGAAGCACAACATTGTAATCATCAAAATTCGCACTTCAACCAATAGGTGTCAACTCAAAATCAAGATAAGAGTAGTTAGCATAAAATGTATTTCATCTTCAACTAAGTACAAGATTAATTGTTCCCGAATCCACTCAAGCTCGATCATCATGTACATTGAATCTAATTACAGAATTTGATGCAACATCAGACTGATTATTACTTGGAGAAACTTCACTTACCCACGGGTTTTTAGGTTGATTAAATAAGTGTATAGCGTTTGCTTTATTTCATGCACGATCTTCCACTATATATTTAATAGTAATTAATTTCTCTATTCAAAAATCAAAAAGCTCTCAAGAGCTCAAAGTTATTTTATAATCTCTATCTAAATCTTGCCAAGTTTTCCCTGTACCCAATGGGTTAATATGAAAATTATTGCTATATAAAGTAACAGAATAACCATTTCAAGAAACATTTACATTTATAGTTGAGGTATCCACTCAGTATTGATTATTGATGCCCCAAATGTTTCATGTCCACGCTCCATTCCTCCACACATAAGGAACCTCAGTTCCATTTGAATCAGTTAACTCTACATTTAGTCCGGAATTTATATTTCTAGTGGATCAATTTACATAATTTTTATCTGACACAATAGGGGCAACTGTATCAAGAGTACAAGGTTTCTGTTCAACCTCAATAGTCCCTGTTAAACGCAAGGCTTGCTGGCTTGGATTGATAATATCTGCTCACTCAAAAGATAAAGTTGTTTCCGTTGTCCAATTACTTCAAGATATATACACCATTCCAAAATCTACCGTATATCATGTAACATGATATTTTGGAACAAATTTTACAACACCAAAAGGTCTATCTCAAGTAGACTCAACTCAAAAATCATTACGACGCTGAATATTCAAAACCGTATATGGATCATACCCAGAATCATGATGTCGGCCCATATACACAGGATCTGAAAATCACAAGGGATTTCAAACAAACAAATCAGAATCTAAAGATCATCAAGTAACATAATTAATTTTTGTATCATCCAATTTCAACCAAAATATTCCTGCACTTGCTTTTCCCGTTTTTGTATCAAACCTAATTTCTAATTCTTTTGAACATCCCTGTTGATATCAATCAGAATTTATTGGTCCAGAAAAATAATAATATTGTGAGTCAACATATACCCACAAAACAGACAACAAAAATACAGCATATATTATTTTTTTAATTTCTTTCATTTACTTAAAGATTTTTTATTTTTAATAAAAACATATATAAACGCTAAAACTAACACAAACAATGCAAAACTTCGCCAATATTTAGAAAAAAATAATGAAACTTTTTGAGCAACTCATCTTTTATTAAACTCAGATATCATATCTTGTACATATTGTTCTTCATCAATAGAAGAAAATCATCATTCTATATCACTTACAACATCATCTACAATGTTCTGTTCACAAGGATCCAAGTCAAAGTAATAAGTTCAATTTTTAACTTCATCCAACACATCTATTCATCAAATCAAATTTAAATTTGTATCAGTTGTATTTCCCTGTCATCTAAAATCAAAATTAACATATCAATCCAAACTCACATCATCACTTTTTAAATACAATGTACCAAACTTTTCCTTTCAAACAAACTTCACTCATGACTCTGAAAAAGCTCATAAATAAATTTTGTTACCTTCAATAATTGGCGGTAAATAATACTTAAATATATTTGAAGGGACAAAATCTACATATTCCATAGAACTTTCCAAATAAACATCCACTGTAAGAATATTGTCAGATAAAGATTCCACAATAATATCAAATTCCATAACACAATTTTTACCAAAATGACCACTTTCAGGAGAAATAGAAATACTAGCTCCCAAAGAACTAGCTCCAAAAAATAATGTAAACAATACAAAGGTTATAAGTTTTTTCATATAAATTTTTTAACAAGAAGTAAAAAAACTAGTCATCAAGTACCGTAATCACTCAATTATTGTATACAAAATCTAATCAAGTAACATACAGATTCATTCAAGTATAAAAATGACCATTTATAATAATTCAAGTATTTGAATAAATATCAACATTTCATGTCAAAACAGTCCCCTCATAATCAAATCCACAAACCAAAGTGTCTCAATTAGTTCATGTAAAATATGGATAAGCAGTGTTATAACTTAATCAGGTAACTATTAAGTACTGTCAGGTAAACAATCGTGGATTATATCAAAAGGATGGCCCAGACAAAAAATTTATATTTAATATACTAAAACATCACAAATCTTCACAACTAGGCTTGGTATTAAAATGCCAATTACCAAACCCTGTGTTTCAAGCTAGATCTACAACCATTCCTGTTATGTTTATTCTTGTATTAGACGGGAATTTTCATTTAGGGACCAATTTTACATCATAAGAGCCAGCTTCACCAAACCCTGAACTTCAAGTAATCAATGTAAATTGCAAGTCGGATCATGAATAGGTATATCCAGTTAACAACAGTGTTGTGCCCGAATATATACTTGGTATAGTAATAAACACCTTATCCGTATCTACTCCTGCCCAAGAATCACTAACAACAAAATCAATACTAGACAAAATATAATTTTGACCACTAGAAGCATGAGGTGGTGTTATAATATTGATGGTCGGATTGTCAGAAGAGTTAAAAACGAAAGACTGGTTCATTAAATAACGATTACCAGAAACATTATAATTATCATATCATGTAATTGTAATTGTAACCTGTTTTTCAATTTCAAATGGTATTGTATTTTGGAATTCAACCCAATATCCCCTCCTTTTACTATTCCAAGTCCATTCACTTGGATTTGAACCAGTATAAAAATCCATGTCAAATTCCGGATATTCAATATTTCATCAATTATTTATGCGTACCCTTATAGTTAAATTATTTACTCCATTTTGATTATCTACACTAGCCGGGGCTAACACATAATTATTCATATTATTTGCTCATGATCCTTGATACCAATAATGTCCATGTTTTCATATCCAATCAAGAACCAAAAGTCTAATAGTATGTATTCATTCCAGTTTTCATCAACTTATATTTGGTGACCAAGAGCCACTAAATACAATAGGAGGATTTATATCCTCCTTACAAGGACGCGCAATAATATTATATGTCGCATTTGTAACTCAACTTAGAGTATCTCAAACAATATCATTAGAAGTTATAGTAATTCCATCATCTGTGTTTTCTGGTGAAAATTCAGGGTCATTTCATTCAAAGTTAACAAATCTCAACGATGTAAGATCTCCAGTAAATCACTCTTTAGTCTTTATATCAAAATTAACCACATCTTCCATTGAATCGTTGAACGGATTCAAACTTCCTCATTCTGCACTAAACAAATTACCAGTAATACTCCATTTTGAACCCAGTCAAAAAAATGGATTAATGTCAATTGTAGCAGGATTTATAATAATTTCTCAAGTGCTAAATTTTATTATTGAAGAAAAAGTAGTAAATGAATAATCTCATTTTTTTATTTTTATCTGTATTGGATAATTACAATAATGTCTAATGGTAGTTCATGAAATTGGAATAAGGTGAAATTCATTAGAAAAAGAATAAGCAAAAAAAACACTAAACAATAAAGAAATATAAACAAAAACTTTTAATTTAAAATTCAATTTAACATTCATAAGAATACTAACAAAATATAAAATCTAAAATCATCAAAACAACGGAGCTTGTTGAAAGAATGGTCAATTTTCCATTATATTAGCAACAATAACTCACAAATCTGACATAAGCACTAAAGAATCACCATTTAAATTACAAGGATGATACTGATCAACTGGAATTTGAGTATTAAATAAACAAAGGCCAGTACTAAAAAGAGTTGCTATATCATTTGTATTTATCTGTCAATCATAGAGTCAATTAATATTTCTCAAATCTCCAGCTATTTGATAACGATATCAATCATCTCCATATGGTTTAGTATAAAACAAATTATCTCATGTAGTAAAATCAAGCTCTATACCAGCATTTCAAACAATAGCAAATCAACTAAGGTACGATGCTAAATGAGCCAATCCTTTGAATACAATAAAATATTCTCAATTTGGTAGACTAGCAAAAAATTCTCAAGTTCAATTGGAATTTGTCTGAATTTGCCTACTAAGTACAGCCTGTTCAGTATTGCTTTTTTCGTAAAAAAGTATAGTTCAACTAAGTCACTTTTTCTTGGGATTTGAACGATCCGACGGATAAATCTTAAATCTAAACAAACTATCTACCAATCCTACATTTACATCCAAAAATATAGATTTACGAGGAACAGTATTTAAGCTGTTACCATCACTTTCACTAATATTAGGATGATAAACTATACATCAATAATAAGTTCCACTATATCAGGCAGGAAAACACAAGTCCAAAAACCCTGTAATAGCTTCATATGGTGGTATCGAAAAAGTGTTAGAATTCATTGTTACATACTGTCAAAAAACATCTACTTCATTGTCACTTTTACAAACTCTTACTCAAGTAGATCAATATTCAATTATATCGCCATCTACAAAAGAAAACACTCAATCAAGTTGTGTCTCAGACTTATTCTCCAAATAAATCAAAGCATTACCTGTTTCTGCTCAAGTCAAGTTTACTGTTATGTGGTCATAAAACTTATCTCCAATCAAAAAATGAAATTCTGTATACCTAGTATTTACTGCATCAGAAAAAACTATATAAAAAAATGTAAATAATAACAGAATTGTCATCAAAAATACCTTTTTGAAAATACTCATACAATACTATAGTAAAATAAAAAATTGTAAATTTTACAAAAACATATTTAACATATCACAGAAATATTTCAAGCCTTTTAGATATAGACAGCAAATGACAACCGATTAAAGTAGACAAATTTATTCAAGTAATAATTTAGTTCCCAAACGGTTAAAAAAACAAGCAAAATAACTAATGTCTAATTTGTCAAAAACAAAAAATCTACTTTACAAAACATGTTTTTGTTACAAGATCATAGTTAAAACAAACAAATTAGCTTACAACAATATTACAAATTTTTCAAGGAATATAAATTATTTTCAATATTTCTCAGTCTAAGTATTTACTTATTTTTTCATTTTCTTTAACCAGTGCAAACACCTGCTCTTGAGTAGAGTCTGGACTAATTTCAATGGTTCATCTTACCTTTCAGTTTACTTGCACAGCTATAGTAAGAACATCATCTACCAAGTACTTTTCATCGCACTTAGGCCAAACTCCCTGATGAAAAATGCTAAATTGATTTCATAGTTCTGACCACAATTCCTCTGCTAAGTGAGGTGCAAAAGGTGCCAAAAGTATAGTCAGCTTTTCAAAAGTATCTTCAGAAATGTATTCTTTTGTATTTAATTCATTTACAAAAATCATCAACTGAGATATTGCTGTATTAAAACCAAAAACATCTATATCTTCAGAAACTTTTTTAATAGTTTTATGTAATAAGTTTATAACATTCTTGTCATCTAAATTTCAAGTTCCAACTTTTGATCTTAAACTAATTACTTTATCTAAAAACTTTTTTATTCACTTTACCCCATTTGTATTTCGATTTACAGCTTGGTCAAAAGGTCACATAAACATTTCATACATTCTGAGAACATCCGCCCCAAATTCATTTATAATATCATCTGGATTAATCACATTTCATCGCCTTTTGGACATTTTACGCCCATCTTCAGCCATTATAAGTCAAACATGCTGATATTTTTTGAAAGGCTCATCTACAGAAACAATTCATAAATCTTGTAAAAACTTATGCCAAAATCTAGCATATATCATATGTCTCGTAATATGTTCAGCTCCTCAAACATATATATCCACAGGGTGCCAAAACTTTTCTTTCTCACTAGACACCAATTCTTTATCGTTATGAGGATCCATATATCTAATCCAGTATCGAGATGAACCAGCCCAACCAGGCATAGTGTTTGACTCTCTTTTTGCCTTTCATCAACATTTTGGACATTCTACATTAATTCGCTCCTCAATATTTGCTAAAGGTCCTTCTTCTGTACCAGTAGGCTCATAATTTTCTACATCTGGTAACAGAAGTGGTAAATCTGATTCTTGCAAGGACACTATTCCACAATTTTCACAATGTATCATAGGGATCGGTTCTCATCGATATCTTTGTCTAGAAAAAACTCGATCTTGAAGTCTATAATTTATTTTTTTTCATCATATTTGTTTTTCTTCAAGTCGTTCTTGCATTTTAGTAATTGCGTCATCAGAAGTAAGTCCTGAAAATTGCCCTGAATTTACAAGAATTCCTTTTTCTGTATATGCTACATCTAAATTTAATATTTGATCTAATAGCTCTTTGAACTCTTTTGAACCTAAATCACTTTCAGTAAAATGTCATTTTCACTTTAATTCTATTAAGTCTCATCAAATGATCTTATGTATCTCGTTAGCACTATCTATTATATCTTTATTATCATTATCAGAAATAAATATAGAAAGTGATCAAATATTATTCTTTAAATTTTTATCTAATACAAAATCATACAACTTACTTAAACGACTTACTCTATTAGATTTTATATATGCAGGAGCAACAAGAATCACTTTATTCACCGATATTTTGATTTCTTGTAAATATCTCAAAATAAATGCACATCAAGCACTATGTCAAACCAAAATAGTATTTGGTCAAATATTGTTTTTTTCAAATTCTTTTTTCCATTCATTATAATCAGGGTTCCAATCTTTCGGGAACAAAGGAGTCTCTGTATTTATTCAAATATCATTTAATTGTTTTTTTAACCAAGGATGCCAATGTCTCTCATTTTCTCTACATGGATTTTTTGCTTTTTCTTCAGTACTATTAGAACCATGAACAACAATACAATTTCTATTTGTTGGAGTTATACTTTGTTTTATTTCCAAATTATACTTCTTTGCAAATTCAAAATCCCTCTCATCATGAGCAGGAACTGCCATCACTACTCCCGTTCAATAATTTGCCAAAACATAATCCCCAATATAAACAGGGATCTCTTCTCAGTTAAATGGATTGATAGCATAAACGCCATCCAGAATAACTCATGTTTTTTCTTTTTGTAGTTCTGTTCTTTCCAGCTGAGTTTTATGTTTTGCTTGCTCTATATATTCTTGTACTTTATCCCAATTTTTTATTTGAACATCTCCACTTTCAACCTTTAATTTCAAACTTTCTACTAATTTATGTTCTGGCGCCATAACAACAAAACTCATCCCAAAAACAGTATCAATACGAGTCGTGTATACTTCTATGTAGTCTACCTCACCCCCATTTTTTTTAACTTGGGATGGGGTTATTACCTCCATTTTGAATTGTGTTCATTCACTTTTTCATATCCAATTTCTTTGCTGTTCTTTAGCTGAATCAATCCATTCTGGTAAACTTTCCAATCAATCCAAAAGTCTTTCTGCATATTTTGTAATTCTAACAACTCGCTGTCTCATCGGTTTTTGTTCAACTTTTGAGCTACATCTTTCACAAGTTCAATCTGAATTTAAATCTTCGTTTGCCAATCATGTTTTACAACTCGGACATCGATTGATTGGTTTATAGTCAATATATGCTAATCTTTGAGTATCCAAAAATTGTTCTTTAGTCATTCACACAGGGATATTCAATTGTCCATTTTCAACTTTTGATTCCAAATCTGTAATAGGTTTTGCAGATTGAGTTTTTTCATCAAAATAAGAATTATACAAATCCAAAAACACTTTTTGTGTCCACTTAAAATAATTAGGATCTGCTGTATTAACCTCTCTATCCCAATCATAAGTACAACCAAACATCTCAAGCTGTTTTTTGTAAGTTACAATATTTTGTTCTGCAGCTATTTGTGGTTTTATTTTATTTGCAATTGCAAATTGTTCTGTAGCTAATCCAAAAGTATCAAAACCCATAGGATGCAAGACCATCTCTCATTGCAACATATGCTTACGAGCTATTACATCAGTGGCAATATATCATTTTGGATGTCATACATGTAATCCAGCCCCACTCGGATAAGGAAACATATCCAAAATATAAAAACTTTTTTTGTCTTTTTTTTCCACTACTTTATAAGTTTGATTTTCTTTCCAAAATTTCTGCCATTTTTTTCCAATCTCTACAAAATCCATGATTTTTTATAATAAAACTTAAAAAATAATCCCTTAATTTATACAAGTACTCATAAGTTAGTGTTTTCTTAATTAAAAACAAGAAAAAATATTATAAAAGGTCTTTTTATTTATGCAAAACAAATATATTAACTTTAATACCAAATTTTTGACAAAAAAAGTATTTTTAAATATAATAGAACTACAAACAAAAACACAAAAACAAAAAAAAATCAAATTTCTATAACAAAAAAACCTATGATGATGGGTTCAGGAAAAGTCGGCTAAATAAAGTCGACTTTTTTCTTGAATAAACGATTCACTTAAGTATTATTCAAACAAGCTTTACTTAATATACCAAAAAATGGAACTAAAAGTATTCAATTGAGAAAAGTTTGAAAGAGATAAAGTTCGATACATTGTGTTTGCTTCCATATTTATACTAATATTTATTCTGTCTGCTTTTTATAAAAATATTGTTTGAATTATTTTAATGTTTTTTTTGTTGGGAGCATACATATATTACGGTATTATAAATGTAAACGAAATAACTATTACCATTTCAGAAAATTGATTATTGGTTTGAACAAAAGTTATTCCTTGGACTAGTCTAGTATGATATTGTATAGAACTAGAATTAAAAAAACAACAAATCAAAAACATTGTCTTCGTTAGCCAAAGATGACACACTATATACACAATCAATGATAGTGAAGAAAATATAAAAACTTTTCTAGAAAATTTGAATCAAATGCTACCAATGTTAACAGACTTCCCGCAAAATTTTTGGGAAAAAATAGTTAGAAAAATGAAATTATAAAGAATAAACAAATAATGTATTATTATAGATGTTCAACAACTCTCCATTTTTTCATTACACCATTTCAAAACTTTAATATTTTAACATTTAAACGCTTTGTCTACACATAGATTAGTAATAAAAGATGCTATACGACAATTGATATGAAGAGTCATTAGCTGACTTGCTGGTTTTTTAGTAGTAAAATTTATGTCTCCTTATCTGGGACCTTTGAGATATGGAGATTATAGTACAATACTAAAATATTTTGCAATCTGGTCTGCAATGGCAGATTTTGGATTATATGTAATAGCAGTTAGACAACTCGGACAAATTAAAAGCAAAGAAAAAAATAGCATAGAAAAACCTGAATTAAAATCTATGTACGGTAAGTTTGTGTGAGCAAGATTTTCAATAATGTTTGTTGTTTATCTTGTTGCTATCATAGTAGCATACTTTCTACCAGCATATACTAGTAACCCATACATAGTTCGATGACTACCGCTATGAATGATTTTTTCAGCAAGTTTTATGGCCGCAGGAATACTACAATTACCTCTACAATTGTTTTGGAGGATGAAAGACTTAAGTGTTGGGTTAATTCTAGCTAGGGTTAGTCAAATAATTTTATTAATAATTACTATTTTTGTTTTATTACCTAGTGTAGATTTTACAAGCTGAGATCCAAAATCCATTATAGCTTTCTGCTTAATCTTATTATCTGTCGTAGTGAGCTGATTAACCCAAATTTTCTATGTACTATATAAATCAAACAAAAAACTAAAACTAAAAGTGAATTTTGATAAAAAATTTACCCTATGAATTATAAAATCGAATTGGAAATACTGATTATCTTTTTACCTTAGTAGTTTTCATACTCTCATAGTTTTAATATTTTTATCAAACTTTTTCCCTACTGCAAAAGGTTATGTTTTCACTTGAATATGGTGATTGGGACTAACTTTAATTGAAATCTTTTTGATTATACCATCAGCCTTAGGTAATAGTTTATTACACAATGTGGCAACATATACAGACGAAAATAAAAGAAAATCATTTTGAAATTTAATGACCATGATTGTACGAATTGGTTCTATATTATTATTAAATTTTGCGTTATTCAGTGATGAAATAATATATACAATATCTGGGAAAGAGTTTCTAGGCACAGGGTTCAACAACCCGTGAACAAACACTATTCTCCCATTTCTTGGGATTGTTTTATTTTTGAGCTTCATAAAACAAGTATTTAACTATATATTTGTTGCTCATGAAAAACAAAACAAACTATTGGGAATAAACGCTTTTTGAGTAATTGTTGGACTTAGTTTATGACTATATCTAATTCCTAATTTTCAAATAATTTGAGGAATATATACCCAAGTATTATTAGAAATTATGTTTGTTTCCTGATCTTTGTTTGTGGCATACAGAAACAGATTACTACCAAAATTAAATTGGGAAAGACTGGGAACTCTTTTATGATTCAGTCTAATCACTTTTTGAGTATGATATTATATTATAGGTGACAATTACACAAACATATTTCAATTTTTACTAATAGCAACAATTTTAAATATTCCTGGAATATTATTAGCACTACCAATTATCAAAAAAGTTTCTATTGGACTAACTCAAAAGGTATCCAGTAATTCAGAGAACTAAAAACAGTAAGTGAAAATTTTTAAAATAAAATATAAAACATTTATTCAATATGTAAATTTTTAATTAACAAGTGAAAAAGTTTATGAAAATACAAAGAACTTTAGCAATAGAAACTAGTTGTGACGATACATCCATTTGAATTGTAAATTTTGACTGAAATACTTTTTTAGTAGAAGAACTTTTAGCATACTCACAAGTAAAAGAACACAATATTTTTGGAGGAGTGGTACCAGAAATAGCTTCCAGACTACATAGCGAAAAAATTATAACCGTATTGAGCCAGATTTGACGAGATAAGATAAAAGATATAAACAGCATTTCTGTAACTACAGAACCTGGTTTACCATGATCTTTAGTTGTAGGAAAAACAGTTGCTAGTTTATTGTGAGAATATTTTGATAAACCAATAATAGAGGTAAATCATATTTTATGACATATTTTTGCTTTGTTCTTAGAAAGAAATATAAATGAAATCCCATTTCCAATGGCACTATTAACAGCATCTGGATGACACAACAATCTTTATATTGTATCAAAACATGACAAAGATAAATGAAGAGAAAACAATAAATTATATTGTTGAGATTATGAGATAGAACAAATTTGACAAACTTTAGATGATGCTGCTGGAGAATGTTTTGATAAAGTTTCTAGAATGTTAGGATGACCATATCCTTGATGAGTTTGGATCAGCCAACAAGCTAAACTAGGAAAAGCAAATAAGGAATTTGAGTTAAATAGAGTGCGACTTTCCAAACAAGAATTCAATTTTAGTTTTTCTGGAGTCAAAAGTCAGATCAACCATTTAATAAATAAAAGACAAGTGGAGACTTGAGAAAATAAAGAAAAACAGATATTTTCAGATTCTGAAATAAAAGATATTGCTTGGGAATTTCAAGAATCTGTTGTAGAAGTTTTAGGGAAAAAACTAGTCAGATCAGCGATAAAATATTGAGCAAAAAGTGTTTGATTATCAGGCTGAGTCTCTGCAAATGATAGATTACAAGAGTACATTTTAGAACTACTAGACAACAAACAATGGATAGAAAATCAAAAACAAAATATTCTGAATGAAGAAAACTCAGTTAATCTAGAAAATGTAAAATTATTTGTTCCTACAAAAAAGGTTTATTGTACAGACAATGCAGCAATGATTTGAGTAGCTTGAATTTTATCACAGACATTAAATAACAAAAAATAAACACAATAAAAAAATGAAAAAGGTAGTTAATCGTTACAAAAAAATATATTTTAAAAATAAAAAAACTAGACTTAATGTCTAGTTTTTGATTTATCAATAGTATTAATAAGAGATAAAGCAGAATTTAATAATGGTTTGGGCATTTCAGCCGAAACCTGTTTTTTGAAAGTTTTATGATGGTGGTCTATCCCCACCTTCCGGTAGGGATACCTTGTTACGACTTAACCCCAGTCACCAATATCCTCCTCAACATGCAAAGCACATCTTCAGAGGCTCTCAGCTCCCATGGTTTGACGGGCGGTGAGTGCAAGGAACAGGGACATATTCACGGCGGTGTATCTGACCCGCCATTACTAGCAATTCCAACTTCATGTAGTCGAGTTCCAGACTACAATCCGAACTAAGGATAGTTTTAGAGTTTTGCTCCACCTCGCGGCTTAGCTTCTCGTTGTGCTACCCATTGTATTATCTATGAAGCCCTAAACGTAAGAGGCATGAGGATCTGACGTCATCCTCTCCTTCCTCTTCGTTACCGAAGCAGTCTCTTTAGACATTCTAACTAAAGATGAGGGTTGCGCTCGTTTCTAGACTTAACTAGACACCTTGCGGCACGAGCTGACGACGACCATGCACCATCTGTGTACCACGCCCAATTGCTTGGACTACTATGCTTTCACATAGGACATAGTACATGTCAAGTTTAGGTGAGATTTTTGGCTTATTATCCAATTAATCTAGATAATCCACTGCTTGTGTGTTCCCCCGCCTATCCCTTTGAGTTTCATTCTTGCGAATATACTACCCAGGCGGCATGCTTAACTCGTTAGATTACGACACTCCACCCCGAAAATCGGGACAAAACATCTAGCATGCATAATTTACAGCTTGGACTACCGGGGTATCTAATCCCGTTCGCTCCCCAAGCTTTCGTCTTTGACCGTCAAGTTTATTGTAGTTAGCTGTTTTCACTTTCGGCGTTCTTTCCGATATCAACGCATTTCACCGCTCCACCGGAAATTCCACTAACCCCCAATAACTTCCAGATATGCAGTATCTATCCCCTTTCTCCGATTGAGTCGGAGTATTTGAAAACAGACTTACACATCAGGCTACAGACTCTTTACGCCCAGTAAATCCGGATAACGCTTGGGACCTATGTATTACCGCGGCTGCTGGCACATAGTTAGCCGTCCCTTATTCCTGGTATACCGTCATTCGTCTTCTACCAGAAAAGGAGTTTACACACCGTAATGCTTCATCCTCCACGCAGAATCGCTGCATCAGACTTTCGTCCATTGTGCAATATTCCCCACTGCTGCCTCCCGTAGGAGTATGGGCCGTGTCTCAGTCCCATCGCGGCCGATCATCATCTCAAACCGGCTACCCGTCATAGGCTTGGTAAGCCGTTACCTTACCAACTACCTGATAGGATACACCCCTCTCCTTGAGCGATAAATCTTTCCTCACATTGGGATTTCACCATCGTGAGCATATTGAGAATTAGCTATGTCTCCATAGTTGTTCTCATCTCAAGGGCAAGTTAAGTGCATATTACTCGCTCGTCTGCCACTCCCCACACCTTTTATCGTAAATCAAATAGTGTCTACAACAAAAGGTGTGGGGCGTTCGACTTGCATGTGTTAGGCGTCCTGCTAGCGTTCATCCTGAGCCAGGGTCAAACTCTTCACAAACAAAAAATTCATACTTTATCTCTTATTTATACTATTAATGATCTTTCTATGTTCACAAATGGTGGCACCGATCTACTTTCCCAGCTGCAATGCAACCAGTATCATCAACTGTAATGGGCTTGACTTCTGTATTCGGAATGGTAACAGGTATTTCCCCAAAACACATAAGTACCACCATTTGTGAACATAAATTACGAACTTCCCAATAAAGTTCCAACTTCATATTGCAACATATAATCAAAGATAATCCTAGAAATCATAAGTCTGGCTCAAACTAAAGATTTTGGAAATATAAACATCACAACAGTATTATATATTACGCTATTCGAAATTTACAACAAAACTCGCTCGAGCTATTAGTACATTTCTGCTAAATCTATTACTAGACTTACACATAATGCCTATCAACCTGCTAGTCTCGCAGGGCTCTTAACTCATAAAGAGAGGGCAATCTAATCTTAAGACAAGTTTCCCACTTAGATGCTTTCAGTGGTTATCTTTTCCAAGCATAGCTATCCAGCCGTGCCGCTGGTGCGACAACTGGTACTACCAGAGGCTTGTCCAACCCGGTCCTCTCGTACTAGGGTCAGGGTCTTTCAAATTGCCTACGGTTACAGTAGATAGGGACCGAACTGTCTCACGACGTTCTGAACCCAGCTCGCGTCCCGCTTTAATGGGTGAACAACCCAACCCTTGGGACCTTCTACAGCCCCAGGATGCGACGAGCCGACATCGAGGTGCCAAACGGTATCGTCGCTATGAACGCTTAGATACCATTAGCCTGTTATCCCCGGAGTAACTTTTATCCGTTGAGCGGATCCCCTTCCACACGGAAGATCCGGATCACTTTCACCTAGTTTCCTATCTGTTCGACCTGTCAGTCTCACAGTTAAGCTTGCTTGTGCGAATACACGTCCATCACGGTTTCCATCCGTAATAAGCAAACCTTTGTACGCCTCCGTTACATTTTAGGAGGCACCCGCCCCAGGTAAACTGTCCAACTGACACTGTTCCCCGCTATATAGCGGGGTTAGAGATGCGATATGTTTTGAGTGGTATCTCAATGATGGCTCCAACTCACCCGAAGGTAAATCTTCAAAGCCTCCCACTTATGCTGAGCAACACATACTACAGCCCAATATCAATTTACAGTAAAGCTTCACGGGGTCTCTCCGTCTAACTGCAACTACCCGGCATTTTTACCGGGATTGTAATTTCACTGGGTCTAAGGACAAGACAGTGTGGGGATGGTTGTGCCGTTCATGCGCGTCAGAACTTACCTGACGAGGAATTTCGCTACCTTAGGACCGTCATAGTTACGGCCGTCATTCACCAGTGCTTAACTCTCGAGCTTGCACAAGAGAGCATAACATTCTGGCATTGGACAGGCATCACCCTCTATACATCCATTTGCATGTTAGCAGAGAGCTGTGTTTGTGATAAACAGTCCCCCCCACGTCATTCGCTGCGGCCTACATTGCTGCAGGCAGGGCTTATTTCGAAAGTACGCCCGCTAATTTGCCTAGTTCCTTATCCATTAGTTAACCCAATCGCCTCGGTATTCTCTACCACCCTACAAGTGTCTGATCTGGGTACGAGCTATTTATACATAAGCTTAGTGGTTTTTCTCGACACTAGAACTATGAGAATAAATCACTCCGAAAAGATCATTTTCGATCAAACTCGATTTGAAACATATGCGGATTTTCCTACATATGCTTCCCGACAAATCGGGATCATCTTATTATCTCGACTCACATCCTTAGTAAGCTCTCACACATCCCAATGTGTTACCACATCACTGTATAAATAGGTGCAGGAATATTAACCTGCTATCCATCGACATACTACTTCTAGTAAAATCTTAGGTCTCGACTAACCCTACGACGATAAACGTTGCGTAGGAATCCTTAGGGTTTCGGCGGCCGAGATTTTTACTCGGCGTCGTTACTCATGCTAGCATTCTTACTTCTATAAAGTCCACACAACCTCACAGTTATGCTTCATCCCGTATAGAACACTCTCCTACCGCCATATAAATATGACTTTCGATTTCGGTATGTAGTTTAGCCCCGTTACATCTTCGGCGCACTCTAACTCGTTCAGTGAGCTGTTACGCTTTCTTTAAAGGATTGCTGCTTCTAAGCAAACCTCCTGAATGTATTAGTAAAAATACCTCCTTCTCCACTTAACTACACTTTGGGGACCTTAATCAGAAATCTGGACTGTTATCCTTTTGACTACGAAACTTACTCCCGCAGTCTCACTCTGTAAAATTCTCCACAGCATTCGAAGTTTAACAAGGTTTGGTAATGCCTCTCGACACCCCTAGCCTTATCAGAGCTCTACCTCTATGGAACCTAATTTACAGGCTGCACCTAAATGCATTTCGGAGAGAACCAGCTATCGCGATATTCGATGAGCTTTTCACTCCTAAACACAGGTCATCGGAAGGTTTTGCAGCACCAACCCGTTCGGCCCTCCAAACCGCTTTCGCGACTCTTCAGCCTGCCCATGCCTAGCTCATATCGCTTCGGGTTTATCAATACTAACTAAATCGCCCATTTAAGACTCGCTTTCGCTACGGCTCCAACTATATCTGTCTTAACCTTGCTAGTATTAATAACTCGCTAGCCCATTCGTCAATAGGTACGTGGTCATCCCACACCTTTTAACTTTAAAAACTCATAATTCTTTTAAACAACTCTTGTCTAGCCTTACTTCATGTTTTTAATCTTTTTTCTCTAAGCAATGCCTTTGATTTATCGGTAAAAGCTTCATAATAAATCAAATTTCGTGGTTGCTTGGCTTTTGTATATCAAGAATTCTTTAAATCATTATGTTGTTGCAATCTTTGTCATATATTTGAAGTATATCAAATATAATAACTATTGTCCTTTTGACTTTGTAATACATAAACATATCGCATGACAATTTAAGATGGTCAAAATTAAAAGATGTGGGACTCCCACTCAATTGTAAGCAAAGAATTTCAGGATCTATTTCACTCCCCTTCCTGGGGTTCTTTTCACCGTTCCCTCACGGTACTATGCGCTATCGGTGTAAAAAAGTATTTAGTCTTGGACCGTGGTCGGCCCAGATTCATGCCGGATTTCTCGTGTCCGACACTACTTGGGAATTAATTAAAGGCATATTTACTTTTCAAATACGGGACTATAACCCTCTGTGGTACGACTTCCCAGACATTTCTTTTAAATAAATATTGTCACTTTGGAGCATTTCTAGCTACTCCCCAATTAACCCCACAACCCCTAAACCAGCAACGACTAGAATCTTACACTGATTTGGTTTGGACTACTCCCCGTTCGCTCGTCACTACTAAGGGAATCTCTTACGATTTCTTTTCCTCCTGTTACTAAGATATTTCAATTCACAGGGTCTTGGTATTTTACTTCTACTTATAGTAGAAAGGTTTCCCCATTCGGAAATTTCTGGTTCCAAGCGGTCTTTGGCACCTCGCCAGAACTTATCGCAGCCAAACGCGTCCTTCATCCTCTTTTTTACCCAAGGCATCCATTCTTTGCTCTTAAAAAGATTTGTTGCAATTTTTGAAATAATGAATTATTTCGCAATTCGAATAAACGTAATATATTATACTGTTGTGTTAAATACCTTTGACTACTTTTTGTAAAGTTTTTTTTATTTCAAAAAACATCTCAAAAAGATGTCGCAAATAAACTTATAACTAAACAAAAGCATATTGCAAGGGATTTTTTGACTTTTTTACGATTTTTTTTACATAGGTCCCAAGTGAACTTACTAATCAAAAAGGGGCTTTGTGGATAAAATGTCGAAAACTTTCTAGACTTTTTTAGACAAATTTTTAATAAAAAAACATTATTTTCAATAAAAAAATTACTTGCCAAATTTTTAGCACTAAAAAAGATACATACCGTGCCAAAAAATAGATGTGATCTAACAAAAATTTTTATTTAAGATTTTTAGATTTACAGTGGGGCGATCGACGGGGATCGAACCCGCGACACATGGAGTCACAGTCCATTGCTCTACCAACTGAGCTACGATCGCCATATTAATATTTTATTTTTATTCGAACCGGCGACACACCGAGTCATCCCGTAGGACTACGGGACTCTACTCCCGCACTTCGCTACGCTCTGCGGGACAAGCAACTGAGCTACGATCGCCATATTAATATTTTATTTTTATTCGAACCGGCGGACACACACCCCGTAATACTACATTTATTAAATAAATTTATAGCGAACAAATGTTTACATATTAGCTTTGAAATTTCAAGTGAAATATTTATATTGTTTTAGATAAAAAATCATTTTACCTATATCACATATAAAGTTTTGAAAATCAAAAAGGTTGACTATAATATAGCGAATCAAAGATTTGATAGATATTTGAGAAAATATTTCAAACCATATTCTGAAGTAAAATTAAATGACATATATTCTTGGATCAGAAAATGAGCTATTTTGGTAAACAACAAAAGAGTAAAAGAAGATTACAAGCTTTTATTGGGAGACGAAATAAAATTTAACAACATAGATAAAGGAGAAAAAACTCCAAAAAAAATGATTTACAGTAAAGAAAAAAAAATAAAAGAACTTAGTTTAGATGAAATAAAACAACTAATAATATATGAAGACCAAAACCGAGTTGTGTTTGACAAACCTACTTGAGTTTTAGTTCACCCTGGAAACAAACAAAATGAATTGTGTATGAACGACTATATAGAAAAATATTGTAGTATGATTGGGATCAATGATGGATTTAAGCCCAGCTTTGGATATAGGTTGGATAAAGACACTTCTGGTGTTTTAATATGAGCAAAAAATTATCAAGCACTACAATATCTAAACGAAATCATTAGAAATAGAGAAATAGATAAGGAATATATGACTATAGTTAGTGGGAATATGCCAAAACATTTATTGGTAGAAAACAATTTAGAGAAAGTTTATGATAAAAAATTTTGAAGTTCTTATATGAAAGTCTCACAAAATGGACTATATTCAAAATCTGAATTTTGGAACAAAAAAACAATTGAACACAGCATTTTAGGTACGATATCATTGGTTTTAGTAAAATTATACACTGGCAGAATGCACCAAATTAGAGTTCATTTAGCAAGTGAATGATTTTGAATGTTATGAGATATTATTTATTGAAATCCAGCCTTAAATAGAAAACTGTATAAACAGTTGAAAATCAACAGACAAATGTTACACTGTAGCAGTTATAGTTTTAAAAATATGGATGGTAAAAACATATCTTTTGAGTCTAAATTACCATCAGACTTCCAAAAACTAATAAACTAATTTATTTTTTAATAAAAGACAAATGAAAAAAATTTTTTGGACTAGTATTGTATGGATTGTACTTTTTTGTGTATTTATACTTTATATGAAATTCTTTAACAATCCTTTAGCAACCAAGTTTTCAAATTTTTTAGTTTGAACACAAAACGAAGCGGTCGTTGATAATTGAGATACTACCGTAAATGTTGAAGGAATAGAAGAGGAATTATTATTAACAACGACTGTTGACGAAGTAGACACAATAGTAGACGAGGAAGATGATACTAATCGGGATAGATTATTTGATCAACTAGACAGAATAGAATTTTCTATATGAAAAATCGACAATGTGCCTCAACCAGCAGTAGAAACAACAATTGAACCAGAAAGTGATGAAGAAATATTTGATCAATTTAAAGTGTGGTATGAGAAAAACAAAAAAACAGTAAAATAATGTTTTAATATAAAACTCAAAAAAAACTGTCAACCAATATTCTTAAAAGAATTGACAGTTTTTTTGTAATTACAATAAACACATTACCAAATATTGATATTAAAATCACCTTTATCTGTTCTTTCTGTTTGAAATCTATTTCATTATCCAAGAAACGAATATAATCAATCATCAAAGCAAAATTCTACAAACCTACCTGCCAGCAAGCAAACTTGTAACTTTTAACTTTATAACTTGCAGCTTTACAAACCTGCCTTTGCCGGCAGGCAGGCTTGTAACTGTACAAACTCTTCTAAAGTGCAAGTTCCTTGTTCTTTAGTCTTATAAGATCTCCATGAAATAGTATTTTCTGATTCTTCCTTTTCTCATACTATAAATAAGTATGGAATTTTTTCTATTTCTCCATTTCTAATTTTTTTAGAAAAGGAATCACTTGAATAGTCTACGGTAACTCTATATCATTTGGAAACAAGCTCCTCTTTTACTTTTTGAGCATAGTTTTCAAATTTATCTGCTACAGGTATAATTCTAATTTGCTCTGGCGCCAGCCAAAATGGAAATGCCCCAGCGTAATGCTCGATCAAAACCCCAATAAATCTTTCAAAACTTCCAAACAAAGCTATGTGAAGCATATAAGGTCTTTCTTCTTCTCATTTATTGTTGATATAAATCATATCAAATCTTTCTGGTAGATTGAAATCAAATTGCAGAGTAGAACATTGCCACTCTCTTCCTAGACAATCTTTGACCTTAAAATCAAGTTTGGGACCATAAAATGCAGCTTCTCCTTCTTCCGCAGTATAGTCAAGTTGCATGTCATCAGCTACTTTTTTGAGCACATCTTGTGTGAGTTTCCATCATTCATCATTACCAGCATATTTGTGAGTATTTTTAGGATCTCTCAGTGAAAGATAAACTTTGACATCCTCCTTTTTGAATCCAAAACTTTCATATATATAAAGTATAAATCTCACAACTCTTTGTAATTCATCTTCTACTTGGTCTTTTCTGCACATAATATGCGCATCATCTTGTGTAAAACCTCTCACTCTAGTCAAACCACTAAGCTGACCTTTTTTTTCGAATCTATAAACGGTTCCAGCTTCACATCGGCGAAGCGGAAAATCTCTATAACTTTTGGGTTCTGCTTTGTAAATCTCTACATGGAAAGGGCAGTTCATAGGTTTGAGAAGGTATTGTTCTGAGTCTGCTTCGCTCACCTTTTTCCCAGCTTTTTGGTCTTCCAAGGTTTGTCCAGCTTCCATTGGAGGATACATGCTATCAGAATAAAATCCCCAGTGTCCAGAAATTTCCCAAAGTTTTTTGTTCCCAATATGTGGAGTTCTGACAAATTCATATCCGTTTTTTCTATGAGCTTCATTTCGAAAGTCTTCAATAGTTCTAAAAAGTTCTGCTCATTTTGGCAACCAAAGAGGCAGTCCAAGACCTACATTTTCAGAAAAAGCAAAAAGTCATAATTTTTTTCACAACACTCTATGATCTCTTTTTTTGGCTTCTTCCATCATATCAGAATATTCTCTCAATTTATCTTTTGAATCAAAAGCTCGTGCATATATTCTAGTCATCATTACATTATTTTCGTCTCATCTCCAATAAGCTCCAGCTAGCTTTTCTAATTTGAAAGATTTTGGATCAATTTCTTTTGTTGATTCTACATGTGGTCATTCACACATATCCAAAAATGTAACGAACTTATTTTCAAATTTTCAAGGATATTTTTTTTGCAAATAATCAGTAATTTCTTGATAATATTTAACATAATTTTCATCAATACCTTTCAAAAGATTGTCTTTTGCTGTAGCAACTATCGTATTTACATAAAAAGTTATACTTTCTCAATCTTGAACAAACTCTGCTCTCATTTCTTCTTTGTATTTCTGTTTCATGATTTTGGTAACCAATTCTTTTGATTGCTCATCTGTCATTTCCAAAACAATAAACTCTTGTCATTCTTTTACAATTTTTTCCATTTGATTTTGGATTTTGGTCAAATCTTCCTCTTTTATTTGATTTTTTGAATCAAATAAGAAATCATAATAAAATCCATTATCGATAGCAGGTCCTATACCAACCTCTACATTTCGTTGTTGTTCTCTTTGCACGGCTTGCGCTAAAATATGTGCAAGCGAGTGTCTTTTTTTTAGTAAATCTAATCACATTTTAGTTGCTACATTAATTAATAAAAAAGCTCCTATTTTTTTAGGAGTTTTTCAATCACGAAACAAACAAAAAACTCCTAGCTATGCTGTGGTGCTTGTAGTTTTTGTTGTTGTCGTTTCAAGATGCATATTTTTGATAATATTCATTAAATACAATTGATTTTTAATCTATTCTACTAAAAAATCAAGAGATATTTAAAAAAACATACAAAATTGAAGTAAAAAATAAGTGATTTTCACAAAAATTAATAAATTTATAAAGGAATTAATAAAAAAGTGTCCAAAAATTTGCAAATATTTCTAAAAATCTAAACTTTTCCAAGATAGAATATTTTTGTCCATAAAAAGGAAATATTAGTGTTTTGTCCTTTTTTCAACTAAGAAACATATTGGTGAATAATGGAAGAAATCAATGTCTGATACGGGATTCATTTTACTTTTGCTATTTCTTTGACCTTATTAACATCCTCTTCGTTTAGCCTAAGACTATACAATTTTTTGACAGGTTTTTTGGCTTTGGAAGGAAGAATGCAGGTTTTCATTATTTCATTCAAAAAATTTAGATAAATAAATCATTGCTTAAAAAACAACATAAATATAAAACAACACTTAAAAAAACAAAAATTATGCTGCTTTTTTATATTCTTTATTCGAAATTATTTTCTTACTCCAATTACTCTCTTAATTTTGAATTAATTCATTTAGTTCTGGAAGTGTCTTTTGAATATCTCATTTTACTAATATATCTTCTTTTCATAAATAATTGGGTTGTTCTAAATTTAGAGCGATAATTTTTCCATTTGGATTTATATCTTTATACCACCGTAACATTCATCTATCATCAGCACTCAATCATGCAGTTATTATGAAATCAATATTTTTCATTTGATCTTCAGATATATTTTCTTTAAGCCATTGTCATGAAACATGGTGGTCTTGTATTCAGGTATTTTTTTGGAGAAAATCTACATTTTCTGTAAATATTTGACATGATAATTTTTCTGAGAGCTCTTTTATTGCAAAATGAGCTTTCGTTGGTTCTCCATATCTAGAATTATGGGTAAATTGAGATCGGGCTTCAAAAGCATTTTCAGGATTATTAATAAATTTATTTAGAAATCAGTCTTTTAAAGTATTTCCATTAATTCAAAGGTCTTTTTCTAGAGTTTTCATATCAGGAATATTAGATGCAATAGACATTCAAGCTCAAGTATAAAATAATATTTTTTTATTTTTAATATTTTCTGCCAATTCAAGTGTTGATCGTCCTCTTACTTGAGGTAAATTAGTTTTTTCAAGATAAGAAGATGTTTTTCTTATTTCTTCTTCCGAGAAAAATTTTTTTAATCAATCAAATTGTTTGTTTTCAAAATATTGGATAGCCGTTTTTTTTCTGTCTCAATCAATATTAAATTTATCAAGCAAATTAGAGAAATCTGAATAAGATGCATTCATAAAAAAATCTGATACGGCATTACTAGAAAAATCTCTTCTTCATTCGCTAACTGTATAGGATTTAATGTTGTATTCTGACTTTCATGGAACAATTCAAAAATCTTGAACATACTGTATTTTTCAATCGTTATTTATTTTCTTAAATTTCAATTTTTGATTTTCACTTAAATCTGGTGGCAGTTCTCAATTAATTGTCACACGAATAAAAGGTTTTCAATCCAAATATCATAAAAAATATTCTTTATCATTAAATGAAAAAGCAAAGCTATGCTCTCATGATAAATCTTCTCTCATGACTTTTAACTGTTCGTTAGATATTAATTCTGGGGAAGAAAAGAGATCAACTCATTCTCATTTAAAATTTAATTTCTCAATAATTTTTTTATCTTTTATTTTCTCATTTTTATTATCTTTTTGGTTTTGAATCAATTCTTTTGGTTTTTCTGACATATTTATTTCTTCATCTTTATGAAATATGTTGGGTCATAACCCAATATTTCTTTGTGTTTTTTTTATATTTAGTTGTTTTATATCAGTTTCTGTTTTTTCAAAATCTTCAAGAATTTCTTTTGTATTTTGAGTTTCTTGTATCGCTTCTTCTTGTAAAGCTTCAACTCAACTTATTTGATTTACCTCTTCTCTTTTTTGTATTGTATTTAGCATTTCTCTATATAAAAAATTAAAGCATATTCTTTAAATCTTCTACCAATATTTTATTTCTATCAGACATAATAGATTTATCAAAAGTTAAATCCTCATTCATTAACTTATTTAGAATTTCTTTTTTTTCTGCTAATTTTCTTTTCACTTCTTCTTGATATATTTTTAATCCATTTAAATAATTATGTAATTCTTCTTCAGAAAGCTGTAATATTTCTTCTTCAGTAAGGAGTTTAAAAGCCATTTTGTATTAAATTAAAATAAAACACATAGTAATTATATTTGCTTTCCTTTTTTTTGCAAATTTTAGGCCCCTAAAAATCTTAATTTTAAAAAACCCTTTCCAAAATTTTTCAGAAAGGATTTAAGTACTCATCTTAAATTTTTTAACTAAGAGACATATTGGTGAATAATGGAAGAAATCAATGTCTGATACGGGATTCATTTTACTTTTGCTATTTCTTTGACCTTATTAACATCCTCTTCGTTTAGCCTAAGACTATACAATTTTTTGACAGGTTTTTTGGCTTTGGAAGGAAGAATGCAGGTTTTCATGATTTCATTCAAAAAATTTAGATCCTTTTGATCAAAATCATATTTTTTTATAAAATTTTGAAAATCTTGATAGTCCATAAGAAATAACTTTATATAAATACAATATATATACAATATATATATTTTACATCCACAATAGATATACTTAATATATACAAATTTTTTTAACAAAATCAAGTTTTGGTTATAATTTTGTTTTAGCTTTATAGACCTTTGTATTCTATGATTTTTGCCTCTATTTTCCGCTAACTAAAAGATATCACAATATAAAAAAAATCTTAGTTTTTTCTGTTGAATTCATCTTATAATACAATATATAGTGGTCAATAACATAAAAAAAACACAACATATTGTGTTTGTACAAGAGTTTTGAAACTAGAAAACATCAAACTTATAGCTTGAAACGCAAAAAAAATAATAAAAATTTGGTAAATTAATTGTCAATTACATGTTAATTTAATACAAAAATATAATTTTTTTTAACGCTAATTTTACGAACTAATGGCTATATTCAAAGTAAAGAAAAGGAATTGAACTATTGTAGATTTTGATATTCTCAAAATACAAAAGGCCATAAAATCAGCTGTAGAAGCTGTTTGAGGGAAAGATTTTTCAAAAATTAGTGATATTTCCAATGCTGTTGTAAAATTAGTAGAAAAAAAATCTGGTAAAAATATTCCTGATGTAGAAACAATTCAGGATAGTGTCGAAGAAGTTTTAATCAAGCAATGACACGATACAGTAGCTAGAGCATATATTAAATATCGCGAAAAAAGAGCACAAAGTAGAGCCGCACAAAGCGTAGTAGTAGAAGTGGGCAAAACTATGCAAGAATATTTAGACAATTTAGACTGGAGAATAAATGAAAATGCCAATATAGGATATTCTATTTGAGGGTTAATATTGAAAAATAGCGAAAAAATTACTGCAAATTATCGACTTTCACACATATACTCAGAAGAAATTGGGAATGCCCATAGAAATGCCGATTATCATATACATGATTTAGGAATGTTTACTCCTTATTGTGCTGGATGGAGTTTAAGAGCATTACTAGAAGAATGATTTAATGGAGTTGATGGGAAATTACAATCTGCCCCTCCAAAAAATCTACAAGCAGCCGTAAATCAGATGATAAACTTTTTTGGAACGCTACAAAACGAACGAGCTGGAGCTCAAGCATTTAGCTCTTTTGATACATACCTTGCTCCGTTTGTACACAAAAGAAAGGAAGAAATAGAAAAAGAATTTGATAATTTATGAGTAAAATTTGAATCAGAACAAAAAAAGAAAGATTATATTCTCAAAAAAGTTCATAAATATGTAAAACAACAGCTACAAAACTTTATTTTTGGACTAAACGCACCAAGTAGACGATGAACTCAAACTCCGTTTACAAACATCACTTTGGATTGGGTTTGTCCTCCAGATCTAAAAGAAAAAGCTTTGATGCTAGGAGGACCGGACCTTGGTTATTACAAAAAAAAGTTTGGAGAACTGCACGAAGAAATGCATCTACTAAATAAAGTTTTGATAGAAGTATATACTGAATGAGATTGGGGTGGATCTGTTTTCACATTTCCAATACCTACATACAATATTGTAGAAGGTTTCCCCTGGGACGATCCTTTAGTAGACGATTTATTTGAAATGACAGCTAAGTACGGAATCCCATATTTCCAAAACTTTATAGGATCTCAATACGAAAAAGATGAAAATGGTAGAATTACAACCATAAAAAAAGAATGAGCATACAGCCCAGATGCAGTTAGAAGTATGTGTTGTAGATTACAGTTAGATTTAAAACAACTAGAAAAAAGAGGATGAGGGTTGTTTGGGTCTGCAGAAATGACTGGAAGTATTGGTGTTGTTACTATCAATGCTGCTAGACTATGATTCAACTTCAAATGAGATATGGATGGACTCAAAAATCAATTATTATATCTCATGAATTTAGCAAAAGATTCACTAGAAATCAAAAGAAAGGAAATGACAAAACGATTAAATAATGGACTATTTCCTTACACAAAAAGATACTTGACTACCTTTAGAAACCACTTTTCCACCATTGGAATAAACGGACTAAATGAATGTATACTAAACTTTACAGATTGAAAAGAAGATATTAGTACAAAAGAATGAATCAGATTAGCCAAAGAAATATTAGATTTTATGAGAGATGTTTTGGTAGAATACCAAGAAGATACATGAAACTTATACAATCTGGAAGCCACCCCTGCAGAATGAACTACTTATAGATTTGCAAAAGAAGACCAAAAACAGTTAAAATGAATTATTCAAGCTGGTACTCCAGAAGCACCTTATTATACAAACTCTTCTCAATTACCAGTATGATATACAGATGATGTATTTGAGGCTATGGACTTACAAGATGATTTACAATGTAAATATACAGGATGAACTGTTTTGCACTTATATATGTGAGAAAGGATGAGCGCAGATGCATGTAAAGCATTAGTAAAAAAAGCTATATCAAATTACCACATGCCATACATATCTATTTCTCCAACATTCTCAATTTGTCCAAAACATGGATATATCGCTTGAGAACACGATTACTGCCCAGTATGTGACAAAGAAATATGATACAACGGTGAAAAGTTTGATATGGAGACTAGAAAAAAATATACGAGTGATCCAGAAAAATTAGACAAGATCAGAAGAGAAGGAAGAGTAGATTAAAATTTACAAATAATTAACAAGCAACTTAACAATACCAACATACTAATAAAATACCCTTTTATTAAATTAATTTACTACAAAAATGAATGAAGCAAAAAGAACAAAATGTCTAGTTTACACTAGAGTTATGGGATATTTATCTCCAACTTACAGGTACAATGTAGGTAAAAAATCTGAATTTTATAGTAGAAAGTACTACAGCAAAGTAAAAGCAGCTAATCACGATTTTATATTACAATATGGAAGTGCTTGTGGAAGTATGGAGTTCAACACAAACACAAATTTAATAAAGGGAGCTGCTCAACCTATCACAATAGATGTAGAATAATTTTTTTAAACAAAACATTATTTATATAATACTGATTTTTTGTATGATTCTATATGAAAAATATATAATGTAAATTTTTAAGGCCCCTTTTGATAAAGGGGTTTTAATTTCTTTTCTAAGCATAGATAGCTTAATTTAAACCAAAAAATTGGAAAATGAAAATCTCTGGAATACAAAAAAGTACTACTATAGATTATCCAGGAAAAATAGCTTGTGTAATTTTTACTCTAGGCTGTAATTTTCGTTGCCCCTTTTGTCATAACCCAGAATCTGTATTACCAGAACAAATGAGATTAATTCAAAGTGATTTAATTCCAAGCCAAGCTGTATTTAATTTTTTGAAAACAAGGATATGAAAACTAGATTGAGTAAGTATTTGTGGTGGAGAGCCTACATTACATCCAGACCTATACGACTTTGCCAAAAAAATTAAAGAAATGGGCTTTTTGGTTAAATTAGATACAAATGGGCGTGATTGTGAAATTGTAAAAAAAATGGTTAATGATTGAATCTTAGACTATGTAGCTATAGACCTAAAACACACAAGAGACAAATACGATATCGCAGTATGATTAAAACAAAACAATAGTTTTTTTGATAATTATGATTGTTTATTAGATTTCCTATTAAAATGAAATATTGATTATGAATATAGAACGACTGTTGTTAAGTGAATGCACACATTAGAAGATATAGAACAAATGGCACAATATATCGCTGGAGCAAAAAATTTCTATTTACAAAATTATGTCTGAGGGAACACATTAGATCCAAGTTTTTGATGACAACCTTTTTCTGATGAAGAATTGGAAGAAATGTGCAAAATTGCCAAAAAATATGTTCAAAATTGTGGAATCAGAAAATAAGGCGTGGCTTATTTTAGTTTATAAAGCCTGCCCCCGCCCGTAGTCCTACGGGGCGGAGTAGCGGGTTTGTAAAGTTCTAGTATGAAATTCCTCCCTTGGGGGAGGTTGTTTTCCCCCGCCCCGCAGTATTGCGGGGCTACGGGCGGGGGATAGGTGGGGGTTTTACCTGTATAGGTTTAGTAATTCGGTAACAAAAAAGTAAAATTGATAAAAATTTTACAATATAAGTTACCAAAATGACAAT
>JAKJDW010000014.1 GCA_022705745.1 Patescibacteria group bacterium | reverse complement strand
AGCAGAATTTTCAACTGTTTTTTCAAGGATGTTGGAAGGTAATAAATATGACAACAATAAAGATGATGCTCGATGGGAGGATCATTTGAATTATCTTCACGATAGACTTATTATTACAAAACCAGATCCAGCAATAACTGAATTGAGAGCTTGGATTTTGTTGATGCTGTATAGAAGTTAGTTTGAAAGTTCATAAAGTTGGAAAGTTTATAAAGTTGGAAAGTTCGTAAAGTTGGAAAGTTCATAAAGTTGGAAAGTTTATAAAGTTCATCAAGTTTATAATTTGTAACTTTCAACTTGTAACTTTCGGCTTGTAACTAACTATTACTCTTTGTGTTTTAGTCTGAAATAAAGTTTGTATATCTTATATAATCGTGGTCTAATTATTAGATCGTAACTTCCGTATTGTTCTATTTTTGTTCATCATAAAGATTCTTTAAATTTACTTACTCCATTGAGTGGATGATTTGGAAATCAAGTTGGTGCTCATCCAAGCATATCTACATAAGTCATTCATAGTTTTCTGGCATGTCCAAATATTTTGAATTTTAGATAGTGATGACCTCAAATATTTGAATATTCTCTATTTGAAAATCAATATAAGTAAATTATACGATGTTGGTCGTATACACAGATACTCCCAGCTATAATATCTCAGTTTATTGTTGAAGTAAATAAATTACCACGGTTGTTTTGAGTCATATATCTAATCAATTTGTGGTATTGTTCTTTTGGTATAATATTAAAACCTTTCATTCAAGATAATTCTATCCATTTTTGATAAAATAAGTCATATTGATCAGGAGATGCTACACCAAATTCAATTCCTTTTTTTATAGCCTTTTTTACTCTTTCTTTGCAACCAGAATTCATCTCACTCATTAGTTCTTCATCTGATTTTGTAATGTCGTATACAATATTGGCTTGTGGCATATTTTCTCTAAAAGCTGTTTCTAATCAGTATAATTCTTTCATCTGTTGACGAACTTGTAGCCTAATTTCTTTCATATCATTTAAAAAGCTGTCGGATCTTATTCAAACATTTTCAAATCTTATTATTTCATTGAGTAGACATAGTTGAACAAAAATTACTCACTTTTCTTTTTTGTATTTTTGTGCTAATTTTTTTAGTTCTGATTTTATATAATCTTTATCGGTAGGGAATTCAACTCACATAATTTGTAACCATTTTGTTTTGAATGGTCATATGTTTTTTTCTTTTACTAATCAAAAATAATCTTTACCAAATAAATTTATTGTAAAATGTGGTTTGTTGTATATTTTTGTTTGTATATCTTTTCGTAAATTACTTTGGTATAAGTTGTACACTATTGGATATTTGTTGATAAATAAATCGTAGTGTAGTATATAATTTTTTGCGGAAAAAGCAAGACTATTAGTTGATTATTAGGAAATTTGTAATCACATAACCTGTTCAGATTATCAATATTCATATGAAAATATATAATATAGTTTTGCCAAGTTTTTGTCGATTTTCAGATTTTTCTGGATTTACTAGTATTTGGAAAGTTTGAAATATTATTATTATTAATACAACCAATGCGGTAAGCCCCATAATTCGGTTTATTATTGTGTATATGATGGGGATGTTTTTATTAGCTAATATTCATCATCATATATCTCATAGATTTTGAGCACTTTGATTTAAAACATTATCTTGTTTTCCATACACAGCTTCCACTAATTGTTTAGCTCATATTATGATTAACATAGATATAGCACTTCGTGCTATCATTGTTATTGCTTTTTTTTGACCAGATCAATCAGATTGTGTAATAAATCATAGTGTTTTACCTGCTAATACTAAAAACAGAATTCATAAAGCCAGATATAATACTATTTTTATAAATGGATATGCGATTTTCCCATATAATTGTTGTGCTATATCTGCTCAGTTTAGTCATACAGTATCTCAAGATTGTAATATATCTTCAAATATTACACTTCATATATATCTAGCACTTAAAATTATAATTATTCATACAATTCAATAAATTACCAGCATAACTCATTTTTTTAAATCTTCTTCCTTATCTGAAAAGAATAATTTATATGCTCATATTATTCATACCATTACACCAATAATTATTATAAAAGGAGTTACTACATTTACTATTTTATTGAATATAAAGCTTCTTATGGAGTCTCACCCTCCTATGGTAGAACTGGGTTCAGCTGCGTCTAAATTGTCTTTTATGGGTTCAATTGCTCTGTTCATAGAAGGATCAAATCTAGATAGTTTATCTACTCGAAAAGAGAATTCTTTTGTATTATTACTTGTATCAGTTTCATTACTAGTAAAGCTATTATTTCGAGCTCAATCTTCATTTATACTACATTTTATTTTCACTTCTCTTTGTGTTTCCGTTAAATTATCCGACAATTGTAGATTTCTTGCTATCATTCAGCTATCTGGCTCTATGATAAATTTGGTCATTGTAGATGATAGAAACACCTCTAATGAAGAGTTTACTTCTATACACTTTATAAATCCTTCTGATATAGGTCAATCATTAACCGCCGTTCCTACTCATATATTTTCTATTTTTATATTGATTGAGGGTTCTGAGTATAAAGCTACCGTGTCACCTCCATTACTTAAATAAATTTTACTTATTATTAAATCAAAATTTGCTTGTGAAATTCACATAGTTCATGTTATTCATATGAGTATGTACAAAAATAATTTGAATATTTTTTTCATTTTAGCTTTTTTTCTTAAAAAATAAATTTACAAATTCTTTTAAAATTGGTATATTTGGAACATGTTTTCGTTTAATTATCATTACACCATATCTTCATGTAATTAATAACAAAGCAACAACCACATTAATGTTATCGTTTTTTATTCACAAATAAAATGAAAATAGTAGTATTATTAATAATATTAAATATTGTCACAATATTTGTTTGTAATCTATTTTTGGTATCAATTCAAAAGTTTGTTTGATATTAGAAATGTTTTCTTTTATTTTTTTTCAATTAAATAGTGTTTTAATAATTCCTAAAAAATATCCCCAGATTTCTTCTGGATTTTTTTTGAATATTTTATTTATTGTATTTTCAAATTTTTCTCATCAATAAACTCCGTTTGATACGGATATTATTCTTAAAACAACAATAAGAATAATCATAATTATCAAACTTTCTCAAGGAAAAATTAATAAAAGTATACTAAATATCGTCCATAATAATAAGGATTCTTTTAACAATATATTTGGATTTTCAAATTTGTGTTCATCATATCGTTTATAGATGTTATATATTGGTATATAACACAAAATATTATCTAATAGTGCATCTTTTGAGTGAGTTAAGTTTGTTTTATTATTATTTCAGAAAATTTCTTTGTTTAATATTGCACAAATACTTCAAACTGTCAAAGATATTCATAAAACTATACTTATAACAAATCATAAATTTTGAAATAAACTGTTGTTGCTTGTGTAGTAAATGATTTGAAAGAATATAGTCATCCCCAACAGTATTATATTAAAATATCCTAATTTAATATATCCTTTCAAAAAATTTTGTTCTGATTTGTTTATATCGTTTTTTTTGGTTAAGTTTTGTATTAATGGAGAAAAGAACATTAATGCAGATAATGCTAATTCTGTTTTATTACTATATGTGTTTTGTTTTTGATTCATATTATTTTACATCTGTTGATATAAATGCCGCTTCTTCTGCAGAGGCTAATATTTTTACTCAAACATGTTGATTTCAAGCAAATATTAATCATTCTCATATTCCGCAGGATACCAACCTTCTTTGTTCCACTTCTGATAATCATAATAAACTATTTAATAATTTTATAGAGGTGGTAGATTGCTTTAATAATATTTGTAAAGCTGAGTTGGATATGATAGGTTTACCATATTCGCTTCTTGTAAAATCTTCGATATCTTGAGATATTGTTGTAATCCCTACTCAATACTTTCTAGCTCTTTTAATTAATCAAAACAGAAACTCGGCTGAGGTTTTATGTTTTAACATAATCCGTGCTTCATCACAAACTAATAGTCTTTTTTTCTTTTGTGCTCTTACTTTTGTCCGAATAAAATTTAATACATTAAACATGGCAGGAGTTTTTAATGCTTCTTCTAGATCTCTTATACTAAAAACAGTCATTTTATTGGTGATATCTACATTTGTATAGTTGTTGAATACTTTTCCAAAAGTACCAGTGACATATTTGCTTAATTTCAATGCCATTTTTTCTCCTCAATCCATACCATCCAAAGTATTCATTAAATCTTCCATGATAGGAGGTTGTTTTCATTCGTATTTTGTGTCTTCAAAAGAAAATCATTTTAGATTGTAAGTACTCTGAAGAGCTTTATCCAATAAGGCTTCTTCTTCTGTGCTTAAATCTCAAATCAGAAGTTCTATTAGTCATATTAGGTTCATTATTTGACTTCTAAGAAGATCTCATGGTCAATATTCTACATCTTCTATATTTGGTGGTATATCAAAAGGATTCAAGTGTTGTTGAGAATTGGTCGCTATATTTACATAGGTACCACCGACTCTATCACAAAGTCACTTATATTCATTTTCTGGATCTATTACAATTGTGTCAATTCAGTTTATTAAATATCTCAATATTTCTAATTTTACTGTAAATGATTTTCATGCTCCAGATGTTGCTAAAATACAACTATTCATGTTTGGTAACTTCCCATTAAATCTATCAAATATTACTAAGGAACCTGTATAACTGTTAATTCAATATAAAATTCCGGTTTTATCTATAAGGTCATTTGAAATAAAAGGAAAACTTCATGCTAGAGATGATGTAACAGCACTTCTTGTAATTCACAACTCATCATTACATAAGGGAAGTATGCTATTAAATCATTCATCCATTCTTTGAATAGAGTGTTTTACTTTAACTCAATATCCAGAAATTTTTTGTTCAAACTTTCTTCAAGTTTCTTTTAGTTTATCTTCTTTTTCTTCGTAAATATTTGTATAATATCATAATTCAAAATACCTTTCTTCGCGAGTAGTTAATTTTTGTCTAATTTCCTCCACATCTCTATATTGTTGTTCAATTTCAGTATCAAGCGTTATACCTTTTCTTATAGATTCACTTATTTCAGCTTTCAATTGGGTAGCTTTTTGTTTTAACATAGATTGTATCGCAGCATCATCTTTTGGATATAAAATAAAGCTCATATCTCGTTTTGTGTCAAATGAAAATATTTCTCTTGTTCGTAATGCATCGATATAAGAAGGATAGCTCTGGACATAATAAGATCTACCCAAAAGTCCAGCAACATTGAAATATGTGCTATTTGTTTCCCAAAAAGATGGTGCCATATGAGATTTGTAGTCACTAATTGTTTTATAATATTGTTTTTCAGCAGCAGAAATGTATTGTCTTAATTGGTTGGTTAAAATTTTATCAGAATACTCTTCATCAGGCATTTCTATAATTTGTCTTACCTGTTCTTTTAAAGATAGATTTTTAAGTATTGGGTTTTCTTCTTCGCCATTTTTTTGATTGGAAGCACCTTTGGTCTGTGGTATAATAGATTCAATCAATCTATCTAGGAATCACTTTTTTGCCACTTTTTTATTCTCTTTTTTGTCTTCTTGAGTTTTGTTATCGTTATTACTAATAGGAAAATCTATAACTCATCATTCCTTTACTTGTCTAGTGTGGTTTGTATCAAAGACAATGTTTTTTAATTTTTGTTTCATGTTTTTATTTTTTTTAATAAAATAATAACTCATAATCAATTATATTGAAAATCTTTATTTTTTACAAAAAAAAAATGATTTTAGGCTAACTTGGTTTGACTTGTTTGAAATAAGTTATCTGGTAGCGGTGAGTTCGTGAAAGTTTGTATGCACCCGGGTGGTATACAAACTAAACTTTATAAACTAAATTATGTTTTCTGTATTTCGATCTACTTTGAAACGTTTTTGGTTAATTCTTAATTTAGTATAAACGATATCCATAAAATTCCTTAAACTTTCTCATTTCAAAATAATATTGTATCTGTATTTATTGAACATTTTATAAATTAATGGGGGAGTAGTATAGATTTCCAGATTATTCATTTGGTATTTATCCTTTAGGTACAATAAATCTTTGTACATTATATCTATTTTATTAAACAGTTTTTCTTCTATTTCATCTTTGTAAGAGATTACACAAACATCAGAAAATGGTGGATATAGATTTTTTTTTCTAAATTGATTATCCTCTATTGTAAATAGTTCTTTATCCATTTTACAAGCGTTTCTAATACTATAAACTTCAGGATTAAAAGTTTGTACTATATAATTTTTACAAGTATGACTAGTAAAAGTATCATATAAAAAATGAAAATTATTTTTTGCAGCAGAGTAGTCTGGGATATTTAGACCTATATCAGCATTCAAAAATATTATTAAATCCAATTCAACTCACTTAATAGGGGTGTTTAGCAATGAAGTTCAAATATAAATTTGAATATCTTTTTGTTCTAAAATTTCTTTAATTTTTTTTTGTGATCTAGTAGTGTCTGCATCAATTATTACTGTTTTTACTTTGTATTCTGTTTGAATATATTCTGCTATTCTTTGAGTTCCTATTCAAAATTCCTTAATTTCCGCAGAATGACAATGAGGACATTCCAATGGGAAATTGTATTGTGTTTTACATATATTACAAAGTCCTATTTTATTTTCATTGATTTTATAGTAGCTAATATTTACATCACATCTATTACACTTTGGGACATACCCACATTTTTGACAGAAAATACCGTTTGAAAATCATTTTTTATTTACGATAATTCATATTTTTTTATTATTTTTGATTTGTTTTTTCAAAGATGCTTTTGTGATTTCTGAAAAAATATAATCAGTTTCTCTCCTCATATCTACTAAAAAGATTCATTTATTTTTATGTTTGAATAATTCGTAATTCACTTTGTGGATATTTTTAATATAAAATTATCTGTATTATTATGTATAGGTATAATAATTTTTTTTTCAACAAAAAAAGAAAGGAAGGTAAAGGCAAACCCTTACCTCCCTCAGAAGCGTATTGTTTGGACTTTCGTCCTAGAATTTATCGTATTCTAGCCCGCTCCTAAATTGGCACTTATATTATATATAAAAATTCTTTATTTGTCAAATTTTTGATGACTTTTTTTCTGAAAGTTTGTAAGGGTGGTGGACAGTTTAATTTGATAAGCTTGTAGCTTTGAAAAATTGTTCAATATTTTTGATAGTTTGATTGAAGTCTTTTGTTTGATTACAAATTTCTTTTAATTCTTTTGATCCTGGAATGCCTTTTAAGTATTGGTGTAAATATGTTCTAAAGAGTAGAGGAGTATAGTAGATTTTTTCATAATTACTTTGGATATCAATAGATTCAATCTCTTGTAATTTGGGTTTTATTTTATTTTTTCATAGATTCTTAGGATTTAGGTCTGATGTAAATATTTCAAATTTAGCTAGTAAATTTATGTGTTCCAGAATTGTTTCAAATCTTTCTTGTATTGTCGGACTATGATTTGTGAATATTCGTGGATTTCATATAGCTGATTGACCTATCATTACACCATCTAGATTCTGGATTTTATTTGTGATTTCATTGAAATTTTTTATTGCTCAGTTTCATATGATTTTACAGTTTTTATTAGCTTTTTTTTTCAATTCATAAATAAATTCTCGGTCTCAATCTCCAGAATAAAGTTCTTTTAATGTTCTTGCATGAATTGTGATCATATGACAAAAATTACTAGCTTCTATGAGAAAATCCATTTGTGCTTTTTTATCTTCTTCATTTAGTCCTGTTCTACTTTTGATGCTAAAGGGAACTTTTAGATTTTTTGAAAGAGTTTTAATTATATTCAAAGTAGATTCTTTATTTTTTAATAAAGCAGATCATCATCAGGATTTCATAACATTATTTGCTGGACAACCAGTGTTCAATTCAATTCAAAAAATTTTATTTCAGTATTTTTTTTCAATGTCCAAAGCAGTTTCCAAAAGTTTTTTTTTATTTCATCAAAAAATTTGTAATACTATTGGGTCTTCAAAATCCGTATGAATTATGTGTTTTATTACTTTATCTGGATTCGCGACATAGCCATCTGATGTCATGAATTCTGTCCGTAGAGTAAATTGATATTCAGGGTTTTTATTATATTTTTCAAATATTTTTTTTGTTATAACCCTACAGGCTAGGTCAGTAATCCCATCCATAGGAGCTAGTGCTAAAATCATTAAATTCTAATTTATAAGTCTAAAAACAACTTTAGTTTAGTTTTTTGAAAAATTAAAACAATTTGAAATTTGCTTTTTTTTATGTTTTTGTATATAATTGAATTGATTTATATTTTGTGAATGTTTTTATGAAAATTTGAAAACATATAAGAATTTGGTGGTTGGAATGAGATACTAACTCTGATCTAGATAAAAAAGAAATTGAAGTCAAGGACAATGTACCAGAGTGTGATGGTGTAGAAGTAGGAGCTGATTCCAATAAAAAATGTAATGTAGCTAAGTCTACTAGATTTTTTGATAAAATAGCATTATTGAAATTAGATGATTCCAAAAAAAGTGAAATAGCACAACAAATAATAAATGATTCATACTCTACTAAGCTATATTGGATACAGTTATTTTTGGCTTGTGTTATTGCTGCCTTATGATTGTTTATGAACTCTATCCCTGTTACAATCTGAGCTATGCTTATTTCACCGCTTTTAGATCCTATCAAATCATTGTCATTTGCTATTACAAATGGTCATAAAAAGATGTATTTTAGAAGTATAAAAATATTGTTACTGAGTATTCTGGTTGCTATTATATCTAGTGTATTTGTTTCAATTATTGTTCCATTTTCTCATATTACACCAGAGATTACATCTAGGATTTCTCCCACTATTCTTGATCTTTTTGTGGCCTTATTTTCATGAGCATTTGCTTTTTTATCTTTATGATTTAAAAAATTAGAAGAAACCGTTGCTGGTGTTGCAATTGCCGTTGCACTTTTACCACCACTTTCTGTTGTTTGAATATGAATGTATTTTTTAGATTTTTCTATAATTCAAGGTAGTTTCTTATTGTTTTTAACTAACTTAGTGGCGATAATTATTGTTTGAGTGATTATATTATATCTATTTTGATTCTTCCCGACCAATAGGGCTTGACAAAAGAGAAGTTTGATTGTATTCCTGATGGTGTTCTTCTTTGTTCTGCTTATCATTTTCCCTCTTAAAAAATCTATGTTGCAAATTTCTGATAATATTAAAATAAACAATCAAATAAATGAAACTATAAAATCTTATTTTAAGTCTATAGATACGAAAATATATTTAGATAAGGTTTCTTTCCAAAATTTATGAGATGATTTAATTCGTATCAATTCTGTTTTGAATGTCCCAAGTGATGTTTTAATCACGAATGAAAATAAGACCGATTTGACAAAAATATTATCATTAAATTTACAAAAATCTATTGAGTTGGATCTGAGTATAGTTGGAATTTCTAGTGTATATATTTCAAAAGAACCAACCAAAGAACAATTGATGGTGTCCAAAGTGAAAAATGTTTTTGATAGTACATTTAAGTGAATTGTTTTATTGGATTATAAGTTCTTACAACAAGAAAAAATTATATTATTCTTAAACTTATATTCTCCTGAAGAAGTAGATAGGGATGATATATATGATACTTTATTATCTGATTTGAAATCAGAATTTTCTGATGAGATAGAACTAATAATTCAATGGCAAATTAATTGAAATAGCAAGGAAGAAACTATTGAGTTGGATAATTTGTCTAGCTGACAGTTGGATTTATCAGGGTCATTGGAGAGTTTATAGAGTTGGAAAGTTGCTTGACGAACTTTGTTCGCGATAAAATGATGAATGCTCACGGTGTTCGCGATAAAATGTTAAAATGTTAAAATGACTTGTCCCGCTTAGCGGGATGAATGATGAATTGATGTAGGGGCGGTTATCAACCGCCCGTTATTTAGACAGATTTCGTTTAGTTTGCAATGTTGGGAGAGGATGTTAAATCCCTCTACCCCGCACTACTGCGGGGCGCAGCACTAGAGCAACTCCCTTTTTTAAAGGGAGACATTTTGTTGTTACAAAAGTTCCTCCCTTGGGGGAGGCTGTTCTTCCCCGCAGTACTGCGGGGATAGGTGGGGTTTTGCTCCCAACAACCCCCATCTACCCCGCCCCGTAGGACTACGGCGCGGGAGCCCAACTTCCCCCGAGGGAAGAATTTCTTTGTCTCCGTGCGTTTACTTAGTCGAAATGACAGTTTGTGGCTTAAATTTCCATAAATTGTAGCCCCGCAATACTGTGGGGCGGGGCTGCAAGAAGTGGGTTGTGAAATATTCGTTAACAGATAATTGGATTCTGCAAATAAATTCTTCATAAAAATAGCACTCAAAATGACAATTTGTGGCTAAAATTAAGGGAGGATTACAAAAACCTACAAACACTTGAAAAAAAATAACGGCTTCTTATTATGTGAAAAGTTTTATTTTTTTTATTAAAATATGAAAAAATTTATAGTATTTTTAAAGTGAATTTTGATGTGAACTTGTGATGTGATACCATGAGTTAGTTGATGAACAATCGCTTTTATTACTTGAATATATGATAAACTTATTGATTCTTTATATTGATTCAACTTATCCACATTAAAATTAGTTTTTAAATGAAAGTTTAAAGAAGCTTGGAATGCAGTAAATTGATCTTTTTTGTTAACATTATTTGCATGAATACTAGTTGCTGTATTAACTTTTGCGAAACTTATTAGTTTTTTACTGGTAAATCATCCTTCTTATGTTTGGGCGTTCTTTTTCGGATTAGTGCTTTCATCCGTAGTTATTTTAATTAAATCCTTAAAAAGCTGATTCAAAGTTATTTATTTATTGTGGTTGATTATTGGTGTTGTAATATGATTTATGCTGACATCATTACCAGTTGTAAATTTATGAACATCCAATTTGATTATTTTCGGTTCATGAGCAATAGCAATTATGGCAATGATTTTACCTTGAATAAGTGGTTCTTATATTTTGTTGATTCTTGGACAATATCAAAATATCTTACAATATGTTGTAGATCTTACTTCTCGTGATCGGTCTGCTATTATTCCTTTGTTGATATTTGTTTTATGATGTCTAATTTGATTGATTTTATTTGCAAAATTTCTTTATCGAGTAAAGAAAAAATGGCATAATCAAATGGTTTTGGTTTTAACATGATTTATTATCTGATCTTTACAAAAAATTTGGCCATGGAAGGAAACAGTTCAGACATATTTGGATTCTCATGGAATAGAACAACCATTAGTTCAAACTAATATTATCCCTTCTTGGTCGATGGATGTTATTTGGTGTGTTGCTTTAGCTATTCTTGGTTTCCTAATTGTTTGGATAATTGATATAATTTCAAAAAAAAATGAGAGGTAGTTTTATTGATAGATTATTTGGCAAAAAATACAAAAAAATATAATAATATATTATAATAAAAGTTTTTTTATCGTGCTTTTTTTATTTTTAATTGATTTGTCTTAAATTTATCTGTGTTTTTGGTTTTTTGCAATAATTTTTTATTTATTTAATTTGAAGGAGTTAATTATTGTTTCAACTCATTCTATATATTTATCAAAACTGTCTTTTGTTGCTGTATAATTGATGGAGTAAACACGATTTTCTGGTGCCATAAAAAAGGTTTGTAGAGATTTTAGTGTTAGGTTTGTGTCTTTATGGATATGTTCATAAATTATTGTTTTTCCTTTCAGTTCTCATTGAGTTACATCTTTACTTTTTATTTCTTTGAAATTTTCCAAAGTTTCTTTTAGCTGTCGAATCGTTTCTTCGTAGTATTCGGCCACACTTAAAAACTTTTGTAATTGTTGAGTAACTATAATAACATTTTCGTTTATTTCATCGTCCTTTGGGGTTGATATTGTTACATTAAATGTACTTTCTTTTACCGTCCAATTTTTTGGAAAATCTAGTGAAAAATTTTCTATTTTATTTTCATATTGAGCAGTTTCTGTGGAATCGCTGGTATTCTCGACATTCTTAACATCATCAACATTTTCAATATTATCAGTATTTTGAGAATTTTCGATGTTGTTGATATTTTCTGTTTGGTCTGTTTGTTGATCGGTATTGTTTAAAAAATTGTTTTCTTTAAACATACATCATTGTAAAATTAGAAATAGGATTAGAAGTGGTAATATTAGTTTTTTTTGCATTTTAGTTTTTTTATATAAATAAATATTTGTTTGTTACCAAGATAATAAATATTTAATTTTGTCCTAATTTCAACCCATTATTGTTAAATATTTTTTTCTCATATAAAAATAGTGTTGTTAGATTTTTTTCGGTTTTTTATTTTTTGTCACTTGTTGTTTACATATGTTAATAGTATAGTTTTAAATCCAGCTGTTTTTGTTAGATTTTTTATTTCTTTTTTTGTAAAGATGTGATAATATCTTTTATTAGTTATTCCCTTATTTTTCCAAGGGATATATAAGTCGTTTCGACTGTAATTTCAAGATGTATATAGAAATTTAAGTAAAGAATTTATAAAAACTTTATAGTATTTTTTTATAAATCGTTTTGAGATGGACCAATTTGTCATTATCAGTTTTCATCAATAATTTAGGCTTCTGTAAAAGCTTTTTAACAAAAACAATCTTTCTTTTTTGCTTGGGATGTGTTGAAAACTCGCTATTCATACAATGTAATCAAAGGATTCTTGTTTTGTTTGTTTGATATAATTAGATATGTCGTCTTGTATGAATTTATTATTAGAATTATCTTTTTTTGCAAATTCTATTAACTTTTGTGATAAATCTATTCAAATGTAATTTATTTTTTTATCTTGTAGGTTTTGATTTAAAAAAGATATAAATCTTCCAGATCAACATCAAAATTCTAAAATTGAGATTGTCTTTTTAGGGTTTTTTTTAATTTCTTCCAAAATTATGTATCAATCAGATCGATATTTCTTTCTGGTGAAATAATATTTTTCGGCTTCTTGATTATAGAAGTTTTCCAAATCTTTTTTTATTTTCATTATTAAAAAATTGATTGATTGCTAAATTTGTTGTCATCCTCATTTTGGATATCTCATTTTGGTTTAGCTAATTTCACAAAATCTTCAATATTAAAAGTTATCTCTTCTCATTCTATAAATATTTTTTTGAAGTGTAACAAATATAATAGGACAAAAGCAGTCATTCTAACATCATTTTTACAATATTTTTTGAGTTCTTCTAGATGTTTTTTATCTCAGGTTTCTTGGTATTGTTTCCATAAAAGTTCTCATTTAGTTCCTGATTCTAGTGTTTTTTGTATTCATATAAGAGTTTCAGATAACTTGTTTAGTCATATTCTTTTTCCGGATATGTTTCGTATAAATTGGAATATGTCCAAACTTTTTTTGTTTATTATTCCCAGTTCTTTTTCACCAAATCCTCATTGTTTTATGCTAATTGGATTGTCAAAAGCAAAATTGTTAAATCATATTATATATCATTCAAATTCCGTAAGAGTTTTAGCAAAATCGTTTAAATTGTTTATATCTATGTAATGATAACTCATTTTTTCATCTCATGGTCTCATAGCATAGGCTAATAAAAATTTATAAGAGTCCAAATTGTTCCCCACTCACATTGTAGTTTCAATATCAAATACCATATAAGGTTTGTCTAATATATAACTGTAATTTCATGTTTTAAATTCGTCATACAATATTTGTTCGATAGTTTTTTGTCATGTTTGTTTTTCTTTTTGAATAATGTATGTTTTCAATAAACTTTGTAGTTTTCATTTTTCTTCCATTGCAAGAAATAATTGAATTCTTTCAATTTCGTCAGTAAATTCTAAAATATTATTATTTATAGCAATTTTGAAAAATGGTTCTCATCTTTCAAAAAAATATACGCTATTTCATTCTTTAAAAATATGTTTTACTAAATCGTTGATTCATTGGTATCTTTCTTTTTTTACTATGGAATATAGATGTGGTATAAAATTATTTTTTATTTTTTCTATCTCTTCTAATGAAAATTTTTTGTACATGATCGTTTTATATGTTTTAAAAGTATGGATATTGTGGTAATTATTTGTTATTTTTTTATAAATTATATTCTTTATATTAATATAATAATCTTTTTCAAAAGAAAAAAACATTTTTTTCTTTTTCTCTTGAAATATTTGTTTTTTTATTTATACACACTGTATGATTTTATTTTATAAATTTTTGGGTATGAAAAAAAAATTATTAAGTGTTCTAGTTTTGTTTCTAGCTACATTACTTGTTGCTTGATGTGTTAACAATCCTGTTATTGAGGATGATTTAGGAGGAAATGATGTTATTGAAGATGATGTTATTATTGACGAAGAAATTATGCCTGAGCCTGAAGAAGAAATTATAGAAGAAGAAATTGTAGAAGAGGAAATTGTTGAAGATGTTTTCGTTGAATAGTGTGGATAGTAAAATTAGAGATGTTTTTGTAAGATAACATCTTGAAATAAGTTATTAAAAAGTTAAAAAAAAGGGTGATTTTATCATTACTCTTTTTTTGTTGTACCTTTTTTTGATTTTATATATAGAATTTATAAAAAGTACTAGAATTGATTATTATTACCATGTATTTGCGTAAAAGGTGACTATTTTATTTCATTTTTTGAATATGGATATTCGTTTGAATAAATATGTACAAGAAAATTTAAATTTATCTAGAAGAGCTTTTGTTTCTTTAGTTCAAGCATGAAAGGTTTTTTTAAATGACAAGATTGTTGAGTCTTATTCTCAGACTGTTAAAATATGAGACTTTTTAGAAATTAAATGAAAATGAATAAAAGAAAAAATAAAGGATTTAAATAAAAACTTGGATGTAATATTGTTCAATAAACCGGTTGGGTTTGTTTGTTCAAAATCTGATAGACATAATAAAACTATATATGAGATTTTACCAAAAAAGTTTCACAATTATTTTTATATTTGAAGATTGGATAAGGATAGTAGAGGATTGTTGATTCTAACCAACGATTCAGTTTTAGTAGACAAGTTGCAACATCCTAAAAATAATGTAGAGAAAGAATATTTAGTTCAAATTGATAGAGCTTTTTCTGTGAATGATTATAAAAAAATGAAAAAATGAATTTTAGACAAATGAGATTTACTTACAGTCAAAACAGCCAAGTTTTTTGAGGACAAAAAGAAATTTTTTATTAAAATAATACTTTGAGAGTGAAAAAAAAGACATGTTCGTAGAATGTTGACATCATTATGATATAAAATATTGGATTTACAAAGGGTGAGAGAAGCTCAATTCAAGTTGGGAAATCTGAAGGAATGAAATTGGATAAGGGTTAATATTTAGTTCGTATATTATTATAATATAATCAGTAAATAAACAAAATGTTTAAAAGTAAATTTAGATTAAAATGAAAGGATATTAATTTTTTAACCAGAAAAAAAAGGTATTTTTCTACAACTTTTTTTTGATTTTTTTATTTTGAGCAATATCCAAATTTAAAATTTAATCAAATTTCTGTTAATATTCCATTGAAATATAATAAAAAAGCTGTATGTAGAACCTCTCTCAAAAGAGCTATTTTAAGATTTTTAAAAGAAAATTGATTTGAGAAAAAAGATATTAATTGAAAATTTTATAAAATTTTTATTAGTGTGAATAAAAGCAATATATGAGAATTAAAAAATAAAATTGAAAGATTTGACAAAGCTACCACAAATAATTATATTGTAGAACAGTTTCAAAAAAGTTTTTTATTTTTTTTGAGTAAAATATGAAAGTAAAATCTAATTTCTGGGCTAATTTGAAAAGAGTGTTTTCTTTTAGAACACAAAATGAAAAAACAAGCAATCAAGATGTTGAGGAAGTTAAACTTTTGGAAAAAATTAAAAATAAGCAGACAGAATCCAAAAATCATTCTTGTTGGGACAATAGGCAAATGTTTAGGTTTTGGTTATTTTGATTAGTAGTTGTGATACTATGATACTTTGCTTACAATACATTAAACCTTATTTTTTTGTTCATCTCTGCTTTTATCTTATCAATGATAGTGGAGTCGCTTATTTCTCGATTTCAAGCTAAAAAGATAAAGAGATCAGTTTCTATTTGATTATCTTATTTTATATTTATTTTGGTTTTATTGGTGTTATTTTTAGTTTTTATACCATTCCTAACCGTTCAAACGGTTGAATTGGTCTCTTTGTGATTAAATTATTTAGCAGAACTTCAAAAAGATATTACTACATTGTGAGTAGATCAAATAATTATGAATTTTAAATTTTTGCCCAGCTCTTTTAAAGAATATTTACTTTCTTCTTTTAATTCTAACTTTATTGAACAGTTTCAACTTGTGTTACAAGAGCATTTGTCTGAAATTATTTCATTTTGAAGGTTATATATTACAAAAGCGGGTACTATAATGATATCATTTGTTTCTGGATTTACAAAATTTTTAATTAATTTTTGAACATTTATTATTTTGGCTATTTTCTTTTCAATTGATAAGGATTTAATAACCAAATTTCTAGCTAAAATATGATGAAAAGATAACTATAAGATAAATTGTTTAAAAATAAAAAAAATGTATAAAAGATTGTGAGTTTGGTTTAAGGCTAGATTATTAATGAGCATAATTGTAGCTTTAGTTGTTTGGCTTGCATTAGTTGTTTTATGATGGTTTGGGATATATGTACCAAATAAATTATGAATATCTTTATTTATATGATTATTGGATATAGTCCCTTATGTTTGAGCATTTATTTCTGGATTAATTTTGTTTGCTGTATCTACGCTTTATAATCCATTTATAGCATCTTTATTAGTAGTATGAATTTATGTAGTTTTAAATATGATTTTATCGAATGTTTTTTTGCCAATTTTTATGAACAAGGCATTATGAGTTAATGCAAGTTTAATATTTATTGGTATGATTTTTTGAGGTATGATTATGTGATTTTTTGGTGTTTTATTAGCCGTTCCTATAGTAGTTATTATAATATTGTTGTTTGAAGACAAAGAACAGTTAAATAAAAAAGAGGAAGATTTTAACATCTCAAAAATTGTTTCAAAATCTGCACATAAAATTATTAAAAAAATGCCTCATAAGCAAAAAAACAGCGAAAAAAAATAAATTGTCTTTTAATATGTATTTGAAATAATGAAAAAAAAGATTTTCAATTTTTACTGTAAATTACTGGCTTTTTTGGCTAAAAATTATCTTAAAAAACATAAAGTATTTGTGATATGAGTTAATTGAAGTGTGGGTAAGACAACAGCTAGAATGATAATTTACCAAACTTTATCTAAGTTTATTAACAATAAAAAAATATATACTTCTTCGAAAAATTTCAATTGAGAATTGTGATTATCTCTTTCTATATTTAAAATAGAAGAATTTGAACCTTCTTTCTTTTGTTCTATAAAAACCTTTTTCCAAACTATAATTAAACTCTTGTTTTCTAGGCAACCGTATGATATAATAATTTTGGAATATGGAATAGATCGTCCTTTGGAAATGGAATTTTTATTAGAAATTATAAAGCCAAATATTGGTGTATTTACAGCAATAGATTCCGTTCATTCTTTACAGTTTGGTAGTCCTAATGAAATTGCTAAAGAAGAAAAAAAGATGATAGAAAATACCGTAGAGTTTGCATTTTTGAATGTAGATGATGTATATGCCATGTCTTTAATAAAAAATTTGGAAATCGATTATTTAACATATCAGACAGAATGATATGACAGTACTGGAGATATAAGTTTTGAAAATGAAAAGTTTTCTTATGAAGAAAATAAATTGTTAGTTAATTTTGATTTAAGAATTAAAGAAAAAAATATAAATGTTACAAGCAATTTAATATGAAAAGCTCATTATGGCTATATTTGAGTTTCTTTGGCGATATTAGATATTATAAACTATAGGGAATGAAAACAATCTATTTTTGAGAAATTTGAAGATATTTTCTTAGATTACAAGTTGCAAGCAGGTAGATTATCTGTTTTTGATGGTGTTGATGGTTCTATAATATTTGATTCTACATATAATTCTTCTCCTTTGAGTGTAAAAAAAATATTAAATACTGTTCATAACATAAAAAAAGATTTATTTTCTGATAGAGATTTGCGAATTATTTTATGAGATATGAGAGAGTTATGAGACTTGACAGAATCAGATCACAGAAAAGTAGCTGGATATGTGTATTCATTAGCAGATAAATTGTTTTTAGTTTGAGAAAGTATGAATAATTATCTAAAAGATGAATTAGAAAAGATTTGATTTGATATGTCACTAATTTATTCTTTTGATGATTCAATTGCTCTGTGAAATTTTGTTAAACAAGAATTAAAAAGAGATAAAAGGAAAAAATTAATTATTGCTAAGGGGAGTCAAAATACAATATTTTTGGAGGAAGCTGTTAAAATTCTTTTGAAAAATCCAGAAGATTCAGATAAACTTACCAGACAATCAAGTTGGTGGAAAAACAAGAAAAAAGCTTGGTTTCATAAGGGAGTAGGAAATTCATAAAGTTTGTAAAGTAAAGTTTGTTTCATCTCATGGATGGGGTTTGTAAAGTTACAGCCCCCTTTTTTTAAGGGTGGGATTTTGTGATAAAACGAGGGTTTTATTTAATCCCCCTTAATCCCCCTTATTAAGGGGGACTCACCAACTTGTAATTTCCAACTGTATAAACTTTTTAATTATAATTGATATATTTTGTTGCAATTTGTTTTCAAATTCTTATATAATTAACTAATTCTATTTTAGATATTAATATTTTTTTGATGCCAAAAAGAAGTTTAACAAATAGAACTATTGAAGTAATTTTATTGGAATCAGACAAACATCTCTGAGAAAAATTTGAAATCGTGAGAGTAAAGCCTATTTATGCTAGAAATGTTTTATTGCCAAAAAATATAGCTGTTCTTGCTACAGCTGATATGGTAAATAAATATTCACAAAAAATGGAGTCTGCCAAAAAGGAAAGAGAAAAAAGGGCGGCATGATTTCAATGACTTTTGCAAAATATTGAAAAAGATTGAGGTTTGGTATTTACTGGAAAAGTAAATAAAGATGCTAATTTGTATGCAAAAATTGATGCATCAAATATTGCTGAATTAATAAAATCAGTATATTCTGTGGATGTAGAAGAGCATTTCTTTAAAATGAAAAAGAAAATTACTACCATATGAGATTATGTAGTTCCATTTATTTACAAAGATATCAAATGAGATATTTCTGTTAAAGTTTTAGCAGAAAATCCAGAAGATATAGAAAAGAAATCTAAAGCTAAACATACTGAAACAGTAGAAGCTGAAGAAAAAGTTGAAGATAAAAAAGAAGATAAAAAGTCTGAAGACATAAAAGAAGAAGAGTCCGAAGAAAAAAAGGTTGAGAAAACAATGGCAGATTAAGAAATACTATTACAACTAATATATGAAAAAATCTTCATTTACTTTGGGATTTTTTTAAAAGTAAATATTAATTTTTTTAGAGTTAAGAGTTTTTTTCTATTGAGATTTTTTTTTCAATTTTTATACTATATTTTGTTTAGTTGATTATTAAAAATATGTTTGATTTAAGATCACAGTTTAAACCAGCTGGAGATCAGCCAAAAGCAATAAAAGAAATTATTGATGGTTTTAATAAATGAAAAAATATACAAACATTACTTGGAGCTACAGGAACAGGAAAGACATTTACTATAGCAAATATTATTCAACATTTGAATAAGCCAACTTTATTGATTTCTCACAATAAAACTTTGGCTGCACAGTTAGCTACAGAATTGAAACATTTTTTCCCAAATAATGCTGTACATTACTTTGTGTCTTATTTTGACTACTATCAGCCAGAATCCTACTTGCCGGCTCAGTGATTGTATATAGAAAAAGAAGCAACTATAAATCAAGAAATAGAAATGTATAGATTAGCGACTATGGCCTCTTTATTAAGCAGGAATGATGTAATTGTGGTAGCTTCTGTTTCTTCTCTGTATGGTTTGTGACAAAAAAGATTTTTCCAAGAAAATTGTCTTATTTTGGAGGTTTGAAAAAGATTTTCTTTCAGAGAATTAAAATGACAACTTTTGAAAATGCAATATAAGCCTATTCATGGTAAGATTGAACATGGTATGTTTGATTTTAGATGAGAGGTTTTGGATATTTTTACTAGTACAGAAAAATTTGTTTATAGGTGTATTTTTAATGATGATCAGCTGGAAAAAATAGAGTTTAGAGACTCTACTACGATGAAATTAGTAGAGGAAGAAGATTTATGACAGCTTTATTATGGAGGAGGGCATCCAAATAAAGTTATAGTTTGGCCGGCAACCCAATTTATACAAGACGATTCTCATTTGGAAGAGATTTTGGAAAAAATGAATATTGAAAAGGATCTAAGAGTAAAAGAATTTGAAAAAAAATGAATGTTGGTGGAAGCAGAAAGGATAAAAAAGAGGGTAGAGTATGATATTAGAATGATTAGAGAAACTGGGTTTGTAAATGGGATTGAAAATTACTCTATCTATTTTGATCGCAGGTTGCCAGGGGAAGCTCCTAATACTATTTTTGACTATTTCCCTGAAGATATGTGTTTGGTTATAGATGAATCGCATATGACTATCCCTCAACTTCAAGCAATGCCACAAGCTGATAGATCTAGAAAAATAAATTTAGTAAAACATGGATTTCGTCTTCCAAGTGCCATAGATCATCGTCCGTTAAATTTTTGAGAGCTTGAGATGATGTTAAATCGAAAAAAAATAGATGACAAAGAAAACTATAAAGATGTTTTAGATGATATGTCTGATACCTACAGAGAAGTAATAGCTAATTCGGAAAAGATAGCAAAAGCTCGTTGAGAAAATCAGCTTTCCTTGATTTTGCAAAAACAAAAGAAAGGCTCAAAAACCATTTTTCTTTCTGCTACACCAGCTCAGTATGAATTAGATTTATCAAACCAAGTTGTAGAACAAATTATTAGGCCAACAGGATTGTTGGATCCCATCACATATATTTACCCTAAGTCAGTTTCCTTTGAAGATTTGGAAACTAGTTTAGATTTGTTAATAAAGAAAAAACTCCATTTAGAAGGATTCCTAGATTGATATTCAATCAAAAATTCAGCTAAAGAGGTGTTTGAGTAATTTCCTTATGAAGATTAATAGTCTTTGGAGTTCTATCTTTGGATTGAAAAAATAAAATCTATCACCTTTTTTCTAGAAACAAAAGAGACAAATAATATTCTTGAATTTTCATATGTATTACTTATAATATTCATTATCGTGGCTTTATCCGACATGTTTTGCATAATATATAAATTTTTATGTATTTCAAGCAAAACACTTCGCATAGCGACGAGTTGGGCGACATATTTTTGAAAAATTTGTTTTTAAAATGTTTTTGGTGGGCTTTAAGAAATAATGAATTTGATTTTTTTAATTTTTTTAGAGAGGGTATATGGTATTTTCTCCGCTATCGCTCTGAAAACGATTTATTTATAAATTGAATAAATAAGAGAAATACTTATATAATGGAAATAATTTTAACTATTTAATGAGAAGTGGTATGACAAACAGCATTGATATAATAATCAATAAAATAAATGGACAGTATTATAATAATTTTATCGTAAAAAGAGAAAAAATTTTTAGCGAAGAAGACTTAAGAGTAGCCTTCTCATCTTTAATTGATTTGATATGTAGTGATTATAAAATAACAATTCCTGAAGAACGCCATGAATACAGTGTTTATAAAGGAAGAATTGATTCTCTCTACGGAGAAGTAATACTTGAATATAAACCTCCCAACTATTTATCTGATTCCAATAATTCACCAAAAAATTCAAAAGCAATTGAGCAAGTCCAAAGGCATATATTGGGGATAGAAAAAAAACAGAAAAAAACTATAAATAGATTCTTGGCTGTTGTTTTCGATGGTTATAAAATCATTTTTGTAAGAAGAAGAAATAATTTATGGGATATTGAAGATCCTGTTTCGGTTGATGAAAAAAGTTTTAAAACACTTCTTCAAAGACTGTTTTCAATAGACATTCAAGGTAAAGCCTTGATAATTGATAATCTAGTTAAAGATTTTAGTATTATTTCTAAAGATGTCACAAAAGATATTAAAACATTTTTAATAAATTTTATTAATAGTAATGATAAAAAAGTAAATCTTTTATACGAACAATGGAAAATATTATTTAGAGAAGTTTGTGGATATGATTTTGATACAAAAAAAATTGAGATTCAAGAATTATTTGATGCATTTGACATAAAAGATAAGAATGTTGACTTATCTAAGATAATTTTTGCTATACATACATATTATGCATTATTTATTAAATTACTTGGTGCAGAAACTCTTACATATTTTAGACACAGAGATAAGAGTTTTCTGAGCAATTTAAATAACTCAAATTTAGAACATAATATAAAATCATTAGAAAATGGGGCTGTTTTTAGATCTGAAGGAATTAATAATTTTAATGAAGGAGATTTTTTTAGTTGGTATTTATTATCGTGGAATAATGAGATAAAAGAAATTTCATTAAACCTTATAAATAAGCTAAAAAACTATGATTTCAGTTCTTTAAATCTTGAACCAAAAGAAGCAAAAGATCTCATTAAAAATATATATCACCACCTATTGCCCCAAAAGTTAAGACATAGCCTTGGAGAGTATTATACGCCTGATTGGTTGGCTGAATTTCTTATTGAAAAACTCAATGTAGACTTCTCAAAAGACAATAGATTTTTAGATCCAACTTGTGGCTCAGGAACTTTTCTTTCTATTGCCATTGATAAAATCAAAATAAATAGTTCTGCCTCTAAAAAAGAGATACTAAACAGAATATTAAATAGCGTTGTTGGTATTGATCTAAACCCATTAGCTGTTATTTCTGCCAAAACAAATTATATAATAGCTCTATCAGAATATTTGAATGAGATTGATCAAGATGGTATTGATATACCAGTATATCTTAGTGATTCGCTTCTTGCGCCACTAGAATATAAAACCGATTTCAAGTCATTTTATTCACTTCCTACAAAAGTTGGAATATTTAAAATTCCTGTATCATTAATTAAAAATAATCAACTTAACATATTTTTAAATCTAATAATAGAATGTATTGATATAGAGCTACCACTTATAGAATTTAAAATAAAATATAAATCTCTTTCTTTAGATTTATCCGAATTAGATAATGAGATCGTTTTTGAATTTTATGAAATGTTATTGAATTTACAAAAAAATGGCTTAAATGGAATTTGGGTAAAAATTATTAAAAATATCTTTGCACCTTCATTTTTTGAAAATTTTGATTACATAATAGGAAATCCACCTTGGATAAATTGGCAAAGCTTACCTGAAGAATATAGAAACTCAATTAAAAAGTATTGGGATGATTATAATATTTTTTTGCATAAAGGATTAAAGGCAAGATTAGGTTCGGCACACGATGACATTAGCGTTCTTTTAACATATGTGATAATGGATAAATACTTAAAATCAGATGGATTATTGGGGTTTGTTTTGCCTCAAAATTTATTACAAGCATCTGGTGGCGGAGATGGTTTTAGAAGATTCAAAATTAAAGATGAAACTGATGTGAAAGTTTTGCAAATTGATGATTTTTCCCATGTACAACCTTTTTCTGATATTGGAGCTTCAAATAAACCAGCGACAATTATTCTTAAAAAAGATGAAAAAACCGATTATCCTGTAAAATATATAAAGTGGTATAAAAAAGAAAAGGGATGCATCCAATCAGATCAACCTTTAAATGCGATATTGCCTTTACTAAAACATGAAGATTTATTAGCAGAGCCAGTAAGAGACGATAAAATAAACTCATCGTGGTTAATTTCAAGTAAAGAAAAAATTAAAAAATTGAAAAATCTCGTTGGTAATTCTAACTATAGAGCAAGAAAAGGCGTAGACTTTAGTTTAAACGGTTTATATTGGGGGAATATTGAGAAAACAAACAAACAAAATATTGTTATGTTTGAAAACATCAACGAAGGTGGTAAAAAAACTGTAAAACAGTATAAAGTTCCTATTGAAGAATCATTGGTTTTCCCAATATTAAGAGGGAAAGAAGTTAGCAGATGGGAAGCAAAACCAAAATCATTTGCAATCATTCCTTACGATAATACAGGAAAATGTATCTCTATTGAAAAATTAAAAGTAGAGTTCCCAAATACATATAAATATTTTTATAAAACAGATGACGAAATTTTTAAACTACTTGAAAAAAGGGGTATTTATCAAAAACACTTAAAGAATGCAAATATTCCTCTTCATGGATTATATAATATTGGTGGATATACTTTTAGTCCTTATAAAGTTGTTTGGAAAGCATTAGCAAGTGGTATGATTTCTAGTGTCATATCTACAATAAAAACAGAACATTCTCCTGAAAAACTTGTAATTCCCGACCATAATGTTTTAATGATACCTTTTGAAAACAAAGAAGATGCTCATTATTTATGTGGAGTATTAAATAGTAAAATTATTAATGATTTTGTTACTTCTTATATTTCATGGTTTTATTCTAGTCATATTTTAGAACATATAAATATTCCTGATTTTGATAACAATAATTTAGACCATATTGATATAGCAAAATTATCAATCCAAGGACACAAAAATGGTAAATTGAGCAAAGATGAACAAAACAAATTAAATAAGTTAGTTGAGAAAATTTTAAAATAAGGAGTTTTGAAAAATGGAATTCATCCCAGCCCTCTACATCTTTCAAAACAAAAAAATCAAATACAATAATAAAAAGCCCATCAAAAACGGAATAATATGGATAAATTTTTCAAAAATATGCAAGGCGCGTTGCACTCTCACTTCGTTATAGCACTGTTTGGCTCGCCTAACACAGTATATATGGTTCGTTCGTTGCACTTCAATCTCCAATATTTTGCTCCGTTTCATTCCATAAAACATCACATATACTGAAATATTTTGAAAGAATTTATTTCAAATGAAATATTAGAAATGTTAGAATAATTTTATTAATAATTACTTAATTATGATTTTGAAAATCCCTAAAAAATTACAAAGGTGATCAAAAATTGCAATAGTTAGTTCTTCTTGGTGATGAATTTGAGCTTATCCTTCTAGATATAATAATTGAATTAAGCAATTAAAAGAACAATTTTGAGTGGAAATAATTGAAATGGAAAATGCAAAAAAAGATCCTGAATTTGTTTATAATAATCCAAAAAAAAGAGCAGAAGATTTAATGAATGCATTTTTAGATCCGAATATTGATGCAATATTTTCAAGTATTTGATGAGACGATAGTATTAGAATATTACCTTATATAGATTTTGATGTTATCAAAAATAATCCAAAAATTTATATGGGATATTCAGATAGTACAATTACTAATTTTATTTGTTATAAAGCATGAATAAGAAGTTATTATTGACCTTCTATAATGGCTTGATTTGGAGAAAATTGATGAATGTTTGAGTATATGATAGAAAGTGTGGAAAAAACATTGTTTAGTAATGAAATAATTTGAGAAATTAAACCAAATACTTCTTGATGGACAAATGAATTTTTAGACTGGTGAAATCCAGAAAATCTTAATATAAAAAGAAAATTAAATCCAAATACATGATGGAGATTTATTCAATGAAGTTGAATAGTGGAGTGAGAATTATTATGATGATGTGTAGATGTATTTTATTTTATGTGGTGAACTGAAATTTGGCCAGATAAAGATGAATGGAAATGAAAAATTCTATTTATTGAAACTTCTGAGGAAAATATATCTGAAGATAATCTTGAAAGAATATTAAGGACTATGTGAATTCAATGAATTTTAGAAAATTTAAATTGAATAATAGTAGGAAGAGCTCAAAACGAAAAAAATTATGATAATAGTTTATTAAAGATAATAAATTGAGAGTTCTGATTATATAATTTACCAATAATTACAAACATGGATTTTGGACACACAGATCCTGTTTTTGTACTTCCGATTTGAGCAAAAATGACTTTAGATTTTGATAATAAAAAGGTATTTATCAATGAATCTTGAGTCTTATAAATTTTTAAATTTTTTGCATGTCCTGAAGATTTAATCATGTCCTGAAGATTTAATAATGCACAAAAAAATGAGTTAATATTATTCTCTTTCTACTTCTAGGACTTTCACTTTGAAAGATACATCTTCACGAATGTATGTAGGGTTGAAGTCTACGATTATGTTGTTTGTATCCACTTCTATTACTATTCAGTCCATTGTTCACAAAGATACAGCTTCTCACTCTTTGGGTTCTATATTTAGACTATGAAATATTTCTGGACCTATCCATTGAATCTTACTATTATCATGTCTAATGGTATATCAATTTTCACTTGTTGCTTCAAATTGTTTTGTTTCTCATTTTTTCATTCATAATAATTCAATTTCAAAAGCCGGAAAACTTTGTCCCAGTCATACTATTAAGATGGTTTTTTGGTTTTTTTCTATTATGTTACCATCTTTTGAAAAAGAGTCGTACATCAAGGTTACTCTGTCTCAGTTGGTGATTTCTAGCCTTTTACCACAAGCACTTAAAATCAAAACTGTTGCTCCTAGTATTAAAATCAGACTCAGTAATTTTTTCATTTTAGGTTTTATTTAAAGGTTAAAAAACTTATCTTCAGAATAGTTTATTTTTTGTGTATTTTGGATTTTATAAAATGTTGTCGGGATTCTTGAGGGGTTTGAATTATATTTTTATTTTCAATATTTTTTTCTTCTTTTTCATTTTCTAAAGGGGCTTGAAATTTTATAATGAATTCTCAATTAAATAATATATTGTTTTTATGTGCTAAGAAATAGTCTGAATACTCAGAATCTAGGTAGTATTTGAGAAAATTGTTTGAATATGCAATTTCATCTTCTACTGCACGGATATTATGATTTACATTGTTGATTGCTTCAATTATTGAGTTGTAGGTTATGTATGTTCTGGCTGCAACTATCATAGCTAATATTGTTAAAAGTGTTGAAATTATCTTTATTGTATTTCAATGTTTTCATATTATCTTTATATATTTTTCCTTTCGCATTGAATAATGTTATATAATAATTGTTTATTAATTTATAATGATCATTAAAAAGAATTTAACTTATCTCGTTGAATTATTATTATAATTCTTGGTTGAAAATTCAAGTAAAAAAACTAGAAGATAGTTGTATGTTTTATTTAGAATATGATTGAATATGGCTATAGCTAAATTGGCAGATTATGTAATAAATAGGCTTAAAGCATGAGAAGTAGTAAATAGACCGTCCAATGTCTTAAAAGAGTTAGTAGAAAATAGTATTGATGCTTGAGCGACTAGTTTAGAAATAAATATTGTCGATTGAGGAAAAAATTTGATAAGTGTACAGGATAATTGAGAGTGAATACAGCTTTCAGATATGGATTTGTTATTGGAAAGATATGCTACTTCAAAGCTCAAAACAGATGAAGATTTGTTATCGTTATCTAGTTATTGATTTAGATGAGAGGCTTTGGCTAGTATAGCAGAAGTTTCCAAAATTACTGTTTTATCCAAAACGGCATACAGTGAAATAGGTACTAAACTTACCAAAAGATGAACAGAAAAAATTGTAAATCATCAACCGGTTCCGTTTGAAAATGGGACAGTAATTACTGTTGAAGATTTGTTTTATAATGTTCCAGCTAGATTAAAGTTTTTGAAATCTACACAAACAGAATTTTATTATTGCTACAATTATTTTGTTGATGTAGCATTATGGCATCATGACAAAGATTTTATTTTCAAAAAAAATGATAAAGTTGTTTTTGATCTAAAAGCTACTGATGATTTGATTGATAGGATAAATGAAATATTCAAAAAAGACTGGAAAAATAATTTGAAAACACTTGATTATGCGGATGATGATTTAACAATAACTTGAGTTGTTTCCGATCCTACTATTCGTTTTTGATCTTCAGAAAACATCAAAATATATGTTAACTCTAGACCAATACAGGATAAAATAATTTATAAAGCCATAATGGATGCTTATAATAGACAGATTTCTCCTTGAGAGTTTCCGTTTGTTGTTTTGAAATTGGATATTAAACCAGAATTGATTGATGTGAATGTTCATCCATCTAAATTGCAGGTTAAATTTGTTGATTCTCAAAAAATCTACCAACTTGTCTATAATTCTGTCTATAAGTGTCTAAGTGATAATAAAATTACTAGTGTTGTTCATGATTTTATTTGATCAGAGAACTCAGGGAATACTCAAAATTATTACAATAAAACGCCGTGACAGAATGTGTTTTTGGGTAGTAGAGATTTTAATAAAAAAAGTGAGGATAATATTTTTTGATTTCAAGAACAGAAAATTAAAGGTTTTCCTTTATCAAACAATCAAACTTTTGATTTTTATGATGATAGCAAAACCTATTCCAACCCTGATATCTGAGATTATCAAATAGTATGACAACTTTGGAATACTTATATTGTGTTACAATCAAATGATGCTCTTTATTATATTGATCAACATGCTTTAGCGGAAAGAATAGCTTTTGAAAATATGAAAAAAGCAACAAGCTTAAAAAAGGAACTTTTGTTGCAACCAGTTAAATTTAGCGTAACAGATATTCCTGATTTACAGGAAAAAATAACTCAACTTAATGAACTTTGATTTGATTGTTCTTTGTTGTCAGAAAATGTGATGGTAGTTTATGCTGTACCAAATATATTTATTACTTATCCAGTAGATTTAGAAACCCTATTTAATTATGTTTTGTATTTGGAAGACATAAACTTTAATCATGTGTTGGATGGGGTTTTTGCTACAAAAGCTTGTAAAACATCTATAAAGGCGTGACATAAATTATCATATGAACAAATGGCAAATTTAGTAAAAGAATGATTTGATAGTATTGAAGGTATGTTTGTATGTCAGCATTGAAGACCATTTTTTGTAAAAATAGAAAAGGGGAGTGTAGATAAGATGTTTGATAGGTAGGGTTAGTTTATAAAGTTGGTGATAGTCCCCCTTGATAAGGGGGATTGTATAGGTTTAGTAATTCGGTAACAAAAAAGTAAAATTGATAAAAATTTTACAATATAAGTTACCAAAATGACAAT
>JAKJDW010000013.1 GCA_022705745.1 Patescibacteria group bacterium | reverse complement strand
TATTGATTAGTATATAAAAACTAATCTAATTATACTCATTTCTTAAAAAACGAACTTAATTGCAGCAATTAATACATTTTTGTCAATGTAGACTACTGTGCATTTTGGCAGTTTTTTTGATAAATTTACTTTTTTGATTATAATTAGTTATGTAAATTTAAAAATAATACTATCATATTGAAATGAACATTAATAGGGAAAATTATATTATATTTTTGACCATCTTATTGTTTCGGACAGTATTTTTATTTACAGAAGCTGTTTTTTCTCATAAAGAAAAAAATATAGAAATAAAATCAAGTCCCATTGTGGTAATTAATGAAAATAAAGATATTGAAGAAAAACAACACTATTCTCCTGATATTAAAGAAGTTCAAAAATCAATTATTCCAAAAGTTCAGGATCTAGAAGAGCTGTATAAAAAGATAGAAAAAGAGAACAAAGAAGAAAAATTGGATTTTAAGGAAATCTCTTTGAAAGATATTTGAGGAAGTTTGGATGGTATAGAAATTTTGGAAAAATTATATGTGAAAACCAAAACAAGTGATGTCTTGAAGGTTTTAGTGGATAAACTTTTATTGGATTATCAATTTGAAAAGGCAAAATTTTATCTTGCTGATTTGGATATGCTAAAGAATTCAATTATATGAGCAAGATCGTATTTTTATACTCAGATAAATACATTGTCCATCACAGATCCTCAGAGCATGAATAAATTTGTTAATTTGGTGGATCAAATGAAATATAGATCAATGATTTCTGTGGATGACCATTTGTTTTATCAATGATTGGCCAAGATTTGGAACAAAGAATATGATAGTGTGGTTGAAGTATTCAAGCAAATTCAATCTCCTATATATAAAAATATTATTTCTCAAATAGAGGATACTATTGTGAAATTTAATAATCAAAAAGGAGCTCCGGCTTATTACAAGGATTCATTGATAGCTTTGGTTATGATGAAAAACTGATATTTTTCTATTGCAAATAAGCTTGCTGTAGAGTCTTTGTTGCAAAATAAAGATTATATTTTACCTTATCAAATTTTGGCTTATTCTAATTTTTTGACCAATAATCGAGAAAAAGCTATAGAAAACTTTTATACTTTGATATCTTTGGATATAGGAAATAAAAATAAATATAATTTTTATATTTGAATTTCTCAATATTGGCTTGGTGAGTATACAAAATCTATTTTGACATTATCGCAAATTACGAGCGACCCAACTTATAAAATGGACTCCTACAGATATTTATTGTTGAATTATCAAAAACTTGATGATAAAGAAAAAATGGTACAAATATGGCAGAAATTGTTATGACAAGATGCTCTAAAAGAATCTGATTTTCAGACATTTTATGATTTTGTCTTTTTCAAAGATTTTGGGAATAAGCAGAAAAGTAGTATTTATAAAAAATATAGGCAGTTAGCTTATGATTATGTGTTTGCTTGTTATGAACAGTTTGGGCAATCAAATGATACTTGTTTGTATGGAGAAGTTGGTTTGAATATTGTAAACAATAATTTGGAAGTAGTGGAGAACGGTTTGATTTATTTATCAGAAAAATATCCTCAGTTTCACATATTTCAGGCACTTTGAGATTTTTATAAAAACAATAAACAGTCAGATAAAGCGAAAACTTATTATTTGAAGGCGATTAGTCTTTCAAAAAATACTTTTCAAAAAAATATGATAGAACAAAATTTAATAGAAACATTAAATTAATCTCTTTTTTTGTTACCTTGATTTTTTTATTACATTTTCTGTTCCATTTTTTGACAAATAAAAAAAAATTATTAAAATAGTAATACTTTATATTATTTCAATAATATGAAAAACAGTTTAAATAGATTAGGGAATACGGTAGCAATACCGATTAGGTTGTGATGAACCATTGTTACCACATCGGCTGACTTATTTACTACTTTAACTACATCTTTAAAAGAGGGATGTGAAATTGTAGCAAATACAAGCCAGGAAATTAAAAATGTATTATTGTGAGCTTGGAATCACGGGAAATGGTATCATAAGGCATTAAATGTTCCTTTAAGTCCAATAGTTGCTATATGAACTGCCTTTGAATGAATAGTCAGAAGTGCTGTTCAACCCGTAATAAGTTGAATTGTAAACACTTGGAATACTGGTATCAATACTATCAAAAATGCACGAAAAGGATCTTTTGGAAGACTTTTTTCTAAAAAACCTCTTTCAGATTTTTCTTATAATCATCTAAAAACTAGACCACTCACATTAAATAATTGGTTTGCTAAATTACAATTTGCTAGATGAAAATCTGAATGATGAGAATCAAAATGAGCTGTTGCTGTTCTTCCAGATAAAAAAAAGTCAGAAAAAAAACAAGAAGGGGAAAGTTCTGAAGAGAAAGTTGAAAAAAAGCTTGAAAAAACAAAAGAGGAAAAGAAGTTTGAGAAGGTGGAAGAAAAAAAGTCTAAAGAGAAAAATAAGGAAGAAGTTAGGGAAAAAAATAAAGAAGAATTGGATAAAGAAGCCTGATACAAACAGGCAGAAGAAATTTTAAAGGATTCTAAACATTGAAGTAAAATTTATAAAAAAATACGCTATAATTATCCTGGATTAGCTTTTATTTTTGATAAAAATTTAAGTAGTTGAGAAATAAAAGGTGATGAAAATAAAATTATTGTTTGAACTAAGTTACCTTCTGATGAAAAACAAATTGCACCTTTAAATGATAAAAAAGATAATAAAGAACAAATTAAGCATGTATTACTACATGAAATGTCACATATGATAATCGATAATAATTTATGAAAGGTAGAAAGGGTTTTGGATATCAGTAAGAATGTTTTTGAAAGAAAACAAACTACCCTAACTCCTTTAGCTCAATTGTGAATATATAAAACTCCAATAAGTAAAGCAAAAGAAGATTTGTCTGAGATGATGGCTCTTTATGCAAATTGAAAATTGGATGAATATTTAGGAAAACTAACATCCGATAAAAAAGAAGATGAAGAATATAGAGAAAAATTTAAATTAGCTAAAATTTCAAACGATGATGCTAAAGTGATAAAAAACACCTGTGAAAAACTTGTTTCTGAATTGTAGTGAGGTAAAAATAATCAAAATGGATGCAAAACCATCTGGCGAAAAAAGTAAGGCTACATAGAGATTATTATTGGATTATTAAAATCAATGTTGTAGGGGTGATTAATAAGTAACCTTTACAAAAGATGTAATAGTTTGTTTTAAATAATAATGTAGGGGACAGTGACTGTTCTTTATAAAAGATATGTAAATTTCTATTAAAATTAAAGAAAAACAATTGATTCTTGCTTTTTATAGAGAAAAAAATATAAGATGATTCCGTTTTAATAGTGATTTTTTATAAATAAAGATATTGTTTATGATTTTGTTAGAATGAAAAAGTCTATCACAAAAAATTCAAGAAGAATTAGTGATAAAAACCAAAAAGTTTTTTCCTAATAATGATAAATATATTTGAATTATATATTTATGAAACAACGAATCTTCAAAAATCTATGTGTGACTCAAACAGAAGTATTGAGAAAAAATATGAATAAAATGATATGTTTTTGGACAATATAAAAAATGAGATAAATTGCCAGAAAATACAAAGGAAGACTATGATGTTCAATTATATATGAAACAAGAGTATGACAATATTTGAAAAATAATAGATCTGATTCATTACTTAAATCATGATAAAGATTGTGTTGGTATTATTGTTCAATTACCTTTACCAGAAGAATTCAAAAAGTACAAATCACAGATCTTATCTACAATTTCTCCAAATAAGGATATTGATGGGATGGGAGGAGTGTTAAATGGCTTATCATCAATAGATTTAATAGATTTTGTACCAGCAACGCCAAAAGCTGTAGTAAAAATCCTCAAAGAATATGACTTATACAATATCAGATGAAAAATTATTACAGTTATATGACAAAGTAACTTGGTATGAAAGCCCCTTGTTTTGGAGTTTATCAAACAATGAGCAACTGTATTCTCTACAAACAGTAGTACTCCAGTAGAAAAAACAAAAGAGCTTTGCAAAATGTCTGACATTATAGTATCTTGTACATGAGTAGTTCATTTAGTTAATGATGAGTTTATTCGTGATGATAAAAGTCAAATATTGATAGATGTATGATATGGCCATAAAGCATGAAAACCAGTATGAGATGTAGATTTTGAGTCTGTAAAAGACAAAGTAAAATATATTACACCTGTTCCTGGTGGAGTTTGACCTTTGACCGTAGCTTGTTTATTTGAAAATATTTTTGATATACAAGAAAACCTAAAATAATTACAAGCTTACTTAAATATGAAAATAATATTCGTTCAGCAATTTTTACTCATATAAAATTTCTCGTCCCTTAAGCTCCTTATCAGTCAGAATAAAAACTTTTGGAGTATTACAAGTTGCTTTTTCTAATTCTTGTCATCATTCTTTGATTATATCTATAACTTTCAACTCTCACATTCCATCAGAACTAAGAAAATTTAATTTCATTCACCTTTCCAAAACTTCTTTTGGATTAAATTCAAAATATTTTTTTCAATTTTTTTCTATAAATTTTTCTTTGAATATACCGAAATAATTTCTACAAAATACTGGCCCAGGAGTGGTAAGTGAAGTTGATGTCTGATGATTGTGGACAATGTCAGACAATCAGCCAGACAATCAACTAGATATTCAATCAGACAATCAATCAGACAATCAACTAGATATTCAATCAGATAATCAGTTAGATGGTCAAGGATGTGATTTATCTAGTCTCTTAAAATCTAATTTTTTATTATAGAAATTAAATATAAATCATACTTTTATATTTTCATTGTTTTTCATATAGGACCTAAGTTGTTTATAATAATCTCATTTGGTTACTTTAGTTGATTTTAATTCTAAAGCAACGACATCATTGATGATTAAATCAACATATCCAGTTCCTACAACATCATCATTAATTTTATACTCAACTCTTTGTTCTTTTTTAACATCATATCATTTTTTCTTTAATTCACTTATTAGTCACTTGCTATAAACTTTTTCTAGCAATCCAGGTCATAACTGATTATGAACATTCATAGCTATTCATATTATATCAAATGTAAGTTTATCGTATTCTCTATTCAAATAACTACTCTCATCCTTCCCCCTATCGTCAGAAATTATCCCTTTATTGTCAGCCATTGTCCCATCGTCAGAAATTGCCCCCACCTCTTCTCCTTCAGGGAAATTTGTTAGTTTGTTGAATAAAAATCAATCCCAATAAGGTCTATGTGGAATTTTTTCTACTAATTCTTTAGCTTGTAGGTTTGGTTCTCTTCATTCTAAAATGGCATCTCTAGCTTCTTTGTAAGCTTTTACCATTGCTCATACATAAAATTCTGATTTACTTCTTCATTCAATTTTTAATGCATCCACATAAGGCAAAATCTCCGCCAATCTATTTATAGTACATAAATCTTTTGAAGACAAAATATAGCTCCCATCCTTGTCATTATCCAATTGAAATAGTTTCCCTGGTCTGCGTTCTTCTTCCAACCATACTTTGTACTTAAATCTACAAGCATGACTACACTCTCACTTGTTTGCTTGTCTACCTGACATATAATCTCACAATAAACATCTTCATGAATAAGACATACACATTGCTCAATGTACAAAGATTTCCAACTCTATATCTGGGACATGTTTTTTGATTTCTTTTATTTCATCGATATGTAACTCTCTAGCAAGTATTATTCTTTTCACTCACAAATCTCTCCAAAATTTTATAGATTCATAGTTTAGGGTAGAGGCTTGGGTACTCAAATGTAATGGAACATTTGGGAAGTGTTTTCTAAGAATATTGAATGTCCCAGGGTCAGAAAAAATTATCGCATCAGGATTTGTATCTGAAATTTTTTCTACCACTGATTCAAATACCTTAATGTCAGTATTTCTGGGGAAAATGTTCATAGTTAGCAGTGCTTTAGCTCAATTGTTGTGAATTGCTTGAATTGTCTTTTTTAATACCTCAAAATCTTTTACTTTATTTTGTCTCATTCTCAAAGAGGTAAAAGGTACTCAAATATAAACTTCTTCTGCTCAATATTTACTGGCTATCATAGCTTTTTCGTAAGATCATCAAGGGGCGACTATGACGGGTTTTTTCATTTTCAATAAATTATAATTAAAACTTCATTGATGTAATAGCGATTATAGTATAATTTTTCTATGATGATTCTCAAGAAAAAAACGCGATTATCTCTATAGTAATCATCCTAAATTATAGCATAATAAACAAAATGGGTTGCTATTTCTTTAAGTGTTTTTTTAACTATATATGTAAAATAATCTCATTTTACCGTTTTTCCAATCAATTTATACGGTTTCAATATTTTAAAGAATAGAGCTTTAAATATTTTATTTTATTTCAAAAATCTCTATTTTGGTTTTTTTTATTTTGTAAACTCAGCATCGATACAGTAATTTGAATAGTAAAAATCAAATGAAACTCATAACAAAAATAGTCAATCTAATAAATCCAAATAATAAAAAATATATTAGCATCACAGCTGAAAGTCAAACCTCTTTTAACATATATTTTTCATTTATGTCTTGTAATAAAATGTTACAAATATCTTGAGAATAAGATTTTTGATCGATTAACAATTGGTCTATATTGTTTTCTTTCCAATTGTTTATTTTTTTAACCATTGAATCAAAAGCTGTATTGGGCTGAGAAGATATTTGTATTCATTGGACTCACAAAAGCATTTCTTCAACCTGAATGTTCATATTACTTTCCTCCAAATATTTTTTATTTCATGAAAATGTTTTTTGTATTTTTTTAATTGGTGCTATTATTGGTTTCTCTATGAATTCTATAAGTTTGTTAGTTGCACTTTTTAGTCACTCACAAGTAAATGGAAAGTGTTGAAACATTCATATAAGGGTAAAACTATATGCAATAGTTATGACTAATGTGAACAAATAACCTCATCTCGAGAAATAGGAAATACTGTTGAATCCAATGGAGTTTAATGAATAAAAAAGGATTATCAAAGATGATGTATATATCAATAAAGATAAAATTAACCAAATATTTATATCTCGGGAAAAAAATAGAAAAAGTGCTATATCAATTAAAACTAAAATTAAAACAAAAAATATTACATATTTTATTTTTAGGTCTTTATAATCTATAGCCAAAAAGTGTGAAAAAATGTAGAGAAAAAACATAGCTATAATTGAAGCAAATATATCATGATTTCAAAACAAATAAAAAATAGCAAAAAAATATGAGATACAGACCAAAAAGAAAAATATATATGTTCTAATTTTGTATTTATATTTGGTCAAAAAATTTATCATTTATTTTGGAAGTTTGATAAAAAAATCAGCAAAAAATATTAGTCACCAAAAAGCAAAAATCATAGCTGGCACAAATGGGATTATTTGTTTTTGTTTTGTTTTTGTAAACATATTAAATATGGAATATATTAATCAAATTACTGAACTCAGTATAATGTATATTATAATAAAATCAAATAGATTTATAATAGAAAAACTTGTATTGTTGTAATAAAATGTTAATCAAAACAAGATCCCTATAGTTAAAGATAGGTAAACATCTCATTGTCAAACTCATTCTTCATTTTTACCAAATCTAATTTTAACATATTGTTTGGCAAATAAATATATTAATGTAAAAGTAAAAACAAACCCTAATATAGAACAAAGTATTATCGAAATTTCTAATTTTAATAGTGCAAATATCAAAGAAACTACTGTTAGAAATATTCGTATTGGTAAATGAAGTTCGTGTTTTTGAATATCAAATATTATTAAAAAAAGGAAGGACCAATTGATTGCAATCCAAAATACAAGTTCAAGTGTTCAATTGTAAGGGAAAAATAAATAAGTTAACACAAAGATTAAACCAGATAGCAACTCAACTATCCAATAAAAATTAGATAGTTTTTTTCAACAACTAGAACATTTTCATTTTTGAAATAAAAAACTCAATATTGGTACTAATTCTAAGGATGAAAGTTTTTTTTTACAATTATCACATTTTGAGCGACCAAAAAAAATAAATTTTATTCATTTTTTATCCCATTTTCTAGAAATTAGAAGCCCACCAAATGAACCAAAAATAGTTCCCAAGATAAAAAGTAATATGATTACAAGAATGTTCATGTTGAAAATGTTTGAAACTAAATTGTTGATAAATCTTTTACTGAAATATATGATATTGTTTACTAATTTCTACTGAAACTAACAGTTTATAAATTTTATTGTAATAAAATCAAGAATCCTTATTATCCAAGTTAGAGAGTTTATAAAGTTACAAGTTTTTCTATACCACCCGGGTGCAATTAGTTAGCTCCGCGAACAGCACCCGGGTGGTATAGACCCTTCCTTAACTTTACACACTTCAAGTAGAATGGAATTTGGGATTTCAAAGAAAGTAGAAAAAAATTGGAAATATTATCTAAAATTTAGTAATATAGTTTTTGTAATACTTTTAGTTTTAAGTTTTGCTTTTTTTGCCTTTTATTCAAATGTCACAAACATCATCTTTAATAAAGATAAAATAGATATTTTCAAAGAAGACTTACAACAAGTGGCTTTTTATTTTTGGAATATAGATGAAAATATTTCAAAAATGTTATTGAATATAGATGAAATTTCTAAAGCTTATGTGGATTGAGAAAATGTACTAATTACCAAGGAAGATAGAATTTTGGAAACTCTAGAATATATCAAACAAAATGAAAGTTATTTGAAAGATTTAGGTTTTGAAAAGTATTGAAAATTAATAGATCTTTTATGATATGTTCAAGAAAATTGGGCAGAAATATCAAAATTATTATGAAAAGAAGGTGAATTTAACTATTTAGTAATATTACAAAACACAAACGAAAAAAGACCAAATTGAGGATTTTTTGGTTCTTTTGCTTTTATTACAGTGAAAGATGGTTTGTTAAAAAACATGGAAATAGTAGATTCATATTATCCAGATTATATGGCACACAATACTCGTTTGATGGCTCCAGAACGGACTAGCTCATTTTTACCAGATCGTAAAATTTGATTTATTGCAGGAAACAAGTTCTGATTTTCGGATATAGATGGAAGTAATCTAAAACGACTGTATGAAAAAATGTTTAACGAAACATATTCTATGCCCAAAGTTCAACAAACTATGGAAGCGGGATTATACGAAAAACTACTACACAAATATATCAAATGAGTTATTTTTATAAGATCTGATTTAATTGAATACTTAATTCCTTCTTTTACAGAATTGGCTTGGGAACGGCAGTTCTTAAACGCAAATGTAGATATCATTAGATGAGAATATCGTTGAAACAAGAAAGAAGAATATATTAAGTGAGTGAAAGATTATTTTAATAAAAACAAAATAACTATTTTCAAAAACATAATAAACAATTTTGATGATGTAATTGAGAAAAAGTTTATAACAATATATTTATCGAATGTTTCAGATAATTTACAAAACTTGTTAAAAAATAATTGATTGAAATTAGAATATAACTCATGATTTATATATGCACGAGATACAAATACTTCTTACAATAAAGTTGATGGATTCGTAGAAAAAAATATTCAAATTTTGGATCAGTGAAATAAAATTTTGATAGATACAAACTATGATGTAGTTAATATTCAGGATTTGATACCATGACAGTATCTTATGAAAATTTATTATACCTTAAATGTTCCAAATTATTATATAGATTTTATTAGAAATTTGGAAAAAAGATATGAAATAGAAATGACTAGTAGAGAGGAATCTATTTTAGCTCTTAGACCAGCAAAATATGACGATAATATTTATGAAAAACGAATGGAAACAAAAGCCACCGTTTATTTCCCACAAAATTTTAAAATTCTTGATGTCGTAGGGCAACAACAAGAACACAAAATATTTAATGCACCATTCTCAAAAGGATTATATTATAGAATGCTCATAAACACAAATAATACCACCAAAAGTATTGAAATTAAATTTATGGTAGAATAAAACATTTCTAATCTTCCAAAAACCTTTTTTTCCAGTTTTCCAAAATTTTATGTAAGTACAAAATGTTGTGAAGTGATAATATAATTCATCACAGCATTTCGTTTTCTTTCAAAAGATGATTTATATAGGATTTGCTATAATTTTTTAGTCATTCAACTGTATCATCCAAAGGATTAAAATCTTCCTTAAATTTTGCATTATTCAAATTTACATTTCATTTATCGGAAAAAGCCACCCCATGCCTTCCAAACCTAGTAGCCAAAACACAATCAAACATGTCTACTCAATGTTCTATGGCATGTAATAAATCTTCTGGAGTCCCAACTCACATTAAGTACCTTGGCTTATCTTTTGGTAGTAGAGGAGTCGTAAACTCTACCACTTCTCTTACTTTTTCTTTTGATTCTCAAACACTCACTCATCATATAGCTATCCCATCAGTCGCAAATTGTGATAAGTATTCTGCTGACTCTTTTCTCATTTCTAAATCTGTTCATCATTGTACTATTGGAAAAAGTACTCATTTTACTTTATCATATTTTTTCATAAAATGATCATAAGCCCTTTTCGCCCAACGATGAGTTTGTTGCATTTGACTATAAAGAGTTTTTTTGTCAGAATTTCATGGAGAACAAACATCTAAAACCATCATAATATCTGATCATAAATTACATTGAATATCTACAACTTTTTCAGGACTAAAAAAATGTTTTGATCCATCATATGGAGATCTAAAATGAACTCCATCTTCTACTAACTTTATATCTACATTATGTTGATGCATTCCCCTCTTGATAGGAGGAGTAAGGAGAGGTTTTATATATTCTTGTAATTTTAAATAGACTCATTCTATATTTTCAAAAATTTCATTATTAGTAAATCTAACTACTCTCAATCAATAAGATTCTAACTTTTTTGTTCTTTTATTATCATATTCTATTTCTTTCTTACTTCAATGTGTATTTCAATCAATTTCAATTACCAATCATAACTTTGAACAATAAAAATCTACAATATAACTATCAATAGGTCTTTGTCTATAAAACTTAAAATTAAGTTTATCTAGACATTCTATTTTCATTTTTTTTTCAGCTTTCGTCATATTTTTTCTTAACTCTCTAGCCCTATCTTTTAATTTAGGATCATATGGAAGATTCCTTCTATAATTTAACCCCCCTGATAGGGGGGTAACCTCTTCCTCTTTCTTTCCTAATCACAAACTAAAAACCTGAAAACCTCCACTATCTGTAAGAATAAGGCCGTCTTCCCAATTTTCAAACTTATGCAATCATCATGCTTTTTTGATTAGTTCATCTCATGGACGAAGATATAGATGAAAAGTATTTGCTAGAATTAATTTTATTGGAGTCAAATCTCATAAGATTTTTTCATTTTTCAATACATCCAAAAAGAGACCTTTTATAGTGGCTTTTGTCCCAACGGGCATAAAAACAGGAGTAGTAAGTTTGATTCAATTTAGTTCTATTTCTCAAACTCTTGCATTTCATTTTTGTTTAAGTATTTTAAATTTCAGTTTAGACATAAAATAAGTTGATAGTAAAATGTTAAAAATTATAGTATATATACTATATAAACCACAAAAACTATCAAGAGGAATTATGTAGTGAAAAGTTTGTAAAGTTAGAAAGTTCATAAAGTTCGTAAAGTTTATAACTTGTTACTTGTAACTTTATAACTTATAACTTTCAACTCTTGTAACTTTATAAACTCTGCCCGTAAGTTATTGCAGGCGCGAATTCGAATTCGCGCCTATATATCTACATATCTATCAAGAGAAACTATATACCACGAAGTTCTTCCCTTTGCCCCGATAAATCGGGGTTCGGGAAGTTGATCCCAACCTTTAACTTTTAACTACTGTTAATGATCGAAACAATAAAAACTTCCATTTTCAAAAAGTATAAAAAAGATGACATCAAATGACTATTTTTTTCTGTGTTTAATGAGCAATGAGAATTGCTGATGTCCAATTGAGTTGTTTATACTGATAAAGCTTTGGAAGAGCTAATAGACTTATTATATCAAGGTTTGATAAAAAAACATACAAATATTGGAAGCATAGTAGCAGATGTAGTTTTGGAAACAGTAGAAGTTAAAACTCCACAAGAAATACAAAAAATATCTACAAAAGATTTTTGAGTTTTATTAAGTGATTGAAACAAGTCTGGTGTAGTGTTACCAAACACAAAATGAATAAACAATATACAAGAATGATTAAAATTGATCAAAGAAAAGCACGATTTATGAAATAATGTTCAAGTAGTTAAATTTAAAACAGATAGGTTTGCAATTTAATTTTGAACATTTACTTTTATTCTGGATTTTAATTTTGGTATACTATTGTACCGAGCAGGAGTAACTTTTATTTTCACACTAGAAACTTCTGGAAATCATAAAATATAATTTCTGGCTGTTTCTTTGTTTCATCCAACTATGTAATTTTTGATATCTTCTACTATTCAAACAATATCCTTTTTAAAATCATATCATTGAATTATCTCTATTTTTGTTGGGATAATGAAAGTGCCATCTTTTTCGATTAATCAATCTTCTTCAAAAAACACTAAGGAATTTTTATTTATACTAACTAGCTGTGTTTTATTGGATGGTCTTTGATTGAGATAATCGGAAAAAGCTTTAATCAAATCTGACCACTTTATATAAAAAAAATTAAAATTTATATTTATATGTCCATTTAGTAAGGAGCTTTTTTCTCATACCTTGTGTGGAACCTCAATGTTTTTTATAATAATGGTAATTGTATCATTGAAAGCCAATAGCAAAGAATCTTTTATATCAAAGTTTTGTGTTACAATATTTTTCTTTTGTTGTGTAATATAAGAAACCATTTTTTCAGACAATAAATCAATGTCTTTTTGGGTTATCTCTCAGTCTGTTGTTAGGGATCATCATGTGAAGTCTTCCAAAGCTACAGCATAAATTTCTTTCAAAAACAAACTTTGTTTTAGGTTTTTTATATACAAAGTTGTTCATTTGGCTATATTTCATCTATCTCACATCAATATATCATTATCATCTTTCTCCATAGCTTTTACTCTAATAATTAGTTCTCAAGGGACTCACTGGTATCATGCTGGTATTTCAATTCGGTTTGTTGTTTGGAATAGTCTTCCGTCTTCTGTAATAAACCTAGTTTTTGGGACTAGTGCATATTTTTTTTCTGTTTTATTAAAAATTTTTATTTCTCAAATAGATGGATTTTGTAAAAATCTTACATTGGTGGTGTTCATAGACATATTATATTTGTAATTTAATGATCAGGTATAAAATGGGATACTAAGGAATCTAGAATAACGAGGATAATCTTGATCTTCAACTGGATAATAGCGAAAATTATATATTATTGTTTCTATTTGTTGAGAAGGATTTATTTCTACTTTTGCACCAGGAATAATTAGTGAATATATTAAATATATTATTCAAATAACAAATAAAACTTCAAATCCTATAACTAAAATAAAAGTATAACTTTTTCTGTTTTGAAAAGTATTTAAGTGAAACTTTTTTATATCAAAAAAAAACAAATAAATTATTCTTAAATATTTCATAAATTTGTTTTTTTCTATATGTTTTGTTTTAAATCAAATTTTTTCAAAAAATCTTCTAGTTGTTTCTGTTTTTGTAACAAAAACAGCCTTAATGTTTTTTTTATCCAAAATTTCTTTTATTTGTTTTCACCATCGTTCATTATCAAACAAAGAATGTTGTGAATCTATAGATATTTCTATATTTTTTCACTTTGGAATTTTTTCTAAGGTTTTAAAAATTTTGTATAAACTATCTTCAGCCACAAAAAAAAACTTCATATTTTATATTTTAGGTTATTTGTTAAACTACAGTATTTGATTTTTGATTTCGTTTATAATATAATTGCAAACATATCATTATTGCAAAAAATGAAACATAAGTTTTTATATCAAAAGTGATTCATCACAAGGATATTACACCATACTTAGGGTACTGTTGAAAAAAGAAAATAATATTGAGTCCTATTATAAAATATATAAATCACAACATTCATTGTCAAAAACTTTTTTTTCTTTTTTTATTAATTAATATGATTATGACATCAATAATAGCTAAGAACGATACAAATAGTCCAATAGGATAAACAGATCCAAATTTGTTTAATTCTGTTTGTGTAGTCAAAGGTTTGATTGCTATCCAAGATGTGGAAGCTTTTCCTATAAAGTTATCTCCAAATACAAGGAATATACCAAGTGGTATCATAGATAAAACGGTAGAAAAAAACATTATATCAATCCATATTTTTTTGTTTTCATATCTTTTTATTTTTAAGAAAAAGATAAGTAATGAAATAAAAAAACCGATTAATAATCAGGTAAAATGGAAATGATATCAATAAGGACTAAATAATAATTTTAATTGTTCTAAACTATTTGGGAATGCTCAATGATTGAGAAAAAAATGAGAATAAGATCAAAATAAATATGTAATAGCTATAGCTAAGGGTAACCAATAAAATATTTTGTAAAAATCTTGGTGTCGCTTGGTACAAAGATATTTTGCAACTATAATAAATGATAACAAAAAGGAGATGATTCATATTCAAGTCATGTACATTTTTAATCACAAAACCTCAAAAAACGGAAACATGGAATAGCTTGTTGAAAATAAAAAGTTGACCAAGAAGAAGTTTTAATAAATTTTTATTTTTGGGCTACTAGCGTAAAAACTCTACCAATTTATTTTCTCTAATAGCGGTAACTCTAATAATACCAGGATAATCTAACTGTTCTTCTATTTTTTCTCAAATGGTTTTTAATGTTTTTTCCAAATCCTTATCTGATACTTGTTCTGGATCTACATAAGTTATAATTTCTCTACCTGCTTGCATAATATGAACTTTTTCAATACCAGAAATATCTTTGATAAGTTTTTCCAATTCTGACATTTTCTCTATGAACATTTCGCTTGTATCATATCTAGCTCATTCTCTAGATGCAGAAATTGCATCTGCTGCAGCAATAACCCATGATATTGGATGTGTCATAGGAACATCATAGTGATGAGATTCAGCAGCATTTATAATGATATCATCCATACCAAGTTTTTTTAGTAATTCTGCTCATAAAACTGTATGAGATTGTCATGTTGTAGCAACAATTTTTCCAATATCATGGAAAAGTCATGCTTTTTTTGCCATAACAGGATCCAATCCTATTTCTGTAGCAATTGCTTCAGCAATTTTTGCAACCTCTATGCTATGTAGCCAGATGTTTTGACCATAACTGTATCTTAAAAATAACTGACCAATATACTTTACTATTTCAGGATTCATCATAGGGAGATTTAGCTGAGTTAATGCTTCTTTTCATTTTTCTATCAAAACATTTGGGAATTCTTCTACTACTTGATTATAAAATTTTTCTATGTAGTGGGGATTGATTCTCCCATCTTTTACTAATTTTTTTAGAACAGTAGCAGCAATAAATCTTTTTTCATTGTCAAAAGATGATATTCTAACAACCATTGGAGTATCATCAATAATTAACTCAACGCCCGTTAATTTCTCAAAAAATGAAATATTTCTTCATTCTCTACCAATTAATTTTCATTTGTAATCTTCATTTGGTAGATCTACCGATTTTACAGTAAATTCGTTTACTGATTCTGAGGCTATTCTGGGTAATACTTTGGCTAAAATTTGACCAGCTTCTTTGTCTGCTTCTTCTGTTTTGATCGTTTTCATTTTTTCTACAAATTGTTTGATTTCTTTTTGGTATTCTTCTTCCATGTTTGCAAATAATTGTTTTTTTGCTTCTTCTTTGTTTAGTTTTGCAATTTCTGCCAACTTCTCTGTTTGTTCTTTTACGAGCTTTCCTGCCTCTTTTTGCTTATCAATAATTTTTGCTCTTTCTTCTTCTAATTTTTCTAGTTTTTCATCCATTCTTTCTTCTCTATCCAACAGTTTGTTTTGAATTTCCTCCACTTTTTTTAATCTTTGTTCTTCAAGTTTGTCTGCTCTTTCTTCTGCTTTTTCAAGAATTTGTTCGGCCTTTTTCCTAGCTTCTTCTAAAATTTCCTCCTCTAGTTCTTTGGCTTTTGCCATTCTCTCTTTAAACTTTATTGCTTTTTCAGTGAGGGTTTTTTTGTATCCAAAAAAGCCTCAAAGCCCTCAAAGTCACAGGGCGACAACTATTATCACAATTGTAATAAGATTCATTATCTCTATAATTTTAAATTTTAAAAAAACAAAAAACTTATCACTTTTTTATATGATTTATTTTTTTAATTTCAATGGGAAATTTTTTGTGATTAAATAGTGGAACAATTCCGATTGCACCCGGGTGGTAGGATAGGAAGAAGAAAATCATTTTATCATTTCATCACTTTATCACGAATGTTTTTTATTGTAATAACGGGCGGTTGATAACCCGCCCCTACATCAATTCATCTCTTTATCATTTTATCATATGTTTTATTGCAAAATAAAATTGCTTTTATACTATAAGTTTCGTTTTACAATTAATAATTTCTTATGAAAACCAAAAAAACTTTGAAAATTTGGAAATGGATCTTACTAATTTTGATAATTATTTTTGTTCGAAAAGTATTTTGTGGTCCTATAAAAATAGACTCTACAAATCCGAACTCAAATATAGTTATCAAAAGATGAGATAACTTTTATTCCTTTATAAACGGTTTACCAAAAACAAAACAATTTGCCTTGAAGATATATATACACTTTAATAAAAGTTCTATTGATTTATCTAAAATACAAGAGTGAACTTATGTTTTTTCTGGTAAATATTCAAAAGCTGAATTCTTAGATGTAATTGCTCAATGACCAAAACAAATTTACAAAAGATATACTGTTTTGGAAGGCTGGTCTATATACGATATTGATTTTGATTTATCAAAAAAATGACTGATAGACACTGGTGAATACATTACTTTTGTTACAAATCCAAATATTATTTCAAAATATACTCAAAGATATGAGTTTTTATCATATACAAACAAAAAACTTAATTCATTAGAGTGATTTTTGTATCCAGACACCTACCATTTGGATGTAGAATGAAATTTAATTGACCAGTTGGTTTATTTGCAATTAGATAATTTTAATAAAAAAGTTTGGTCAGTATATTCTGGACAAATAAAATCTTTTTTAAAGCTCGGTTGGTATGATACAATTATTCTCTCAACAGTAGTGGAAAAGGAAGAAAAAACCAAATCCAATAAAGCAGTTATTGCAGGAATTTTTTTCAATAGACTATCGAAATGAATGAGGCTGGATGCTGATATTACCTTATGTTATGGTCTAAAAGAACCGTACGAAACTTGTACACCAGCTTTTATAAACAAGGCTATTTATGACAAAAGTAATTTATACAATACTAGACAAAATCACGGGCTACCTCCACAACCTATTGCAAGTCCTAGTGTAGAAAGTATCGTTGCCGTATTAAATCCTAAAAAAACAGATTATTTTTTCTATTTACATGATCCAAAAGGAAATATTCATTACGGGAAAACAGTAACAGAACACAATGATAATAAAAATAAGTATTTGAAATAGTCCTAATCTTACCATCAAATTCATAGACTGTTCTTAAAATAATATTACAATTATGCCTCCGGCCCCGCAGTATTGCGGGGCTAATATTTCAGGAGTGAAATCCGCGGACGAGCTCTTTTTTTCATAAAATGTAATGCATTAAGTTGAAAATTATAAAATTTGTAACTTTATAAACCCCGCCATGTAGTACTATAAGTGGCGGGGCAGGCTTGTAACTTTATAAACTTGTAACTTGTGACTCATTCCTATCTAAATTGAACATTTCATAATCAAAAACTTTCATATTCATCTTCATCATCTTCATCCGTATCCAAACTATCTTTTGTGCAATTAGTACATAATTTACTAAAAGGTTCTTCCAATCTGACTGCATTCAAAATCATTTCTTGAATATCTATGTTTTCATTTTCAATCAAGTAAGTTTCATCATCTTCATCATCTTCTGGATCTATTTGAATTTGGAATTTTGCCTGATATTTCGGTACAAAAACTTCTCTACTGTAACTTTCGGTACACTTATCACAAGGTTCTACGATTGTGCAAGTTAAATTTTTTAGATTAACCAATAAGGATCAGTTATCAAAAGATTGAATAATTACTGTACCGTTTATGCCGTCTTTTGATAAATTTTCTAATTCTTCTAAACTTTCATTTTCAAAAGTAATTTCATCTTTTTTGCCACCAGATATTAGTAAATCTGATACATTAATCTGAAATTTTGATTTTTTCATTGGATTTAGTTTTGAAATTAATATAAATAGATGCGATAAAATTATTTCAATACTATATTAGCAAAAAATATAGTATATTTTATCAAGTACTATATATCATTTTACGAATTATTTTCAATGAAAAGTATTAAAAATATTAAAGATTTAAGCATCACTGATCGAGCTGAATTTTATGGTGTTTTTGAACAACTATCAAATTATATTTGTCCAGAAACAAAAATATTAATTGCTGTTAGTGGATGAGCAGATAGTATGTTTTTGAGTTTTTTGATTTATAGTTTTTTTGCCAAGAATAATTTAGATTTCAATAATTTATTTTTTATTCACTGTAACCACAAAACAAGAAAAGAGACTGAACAAGAACAAAAATTTATTGAAGATTTTTTTGATTGATTAAATTTGAATATTGTTATTTTTTATAGCGGGAATGAAAAAAAAACAGAAAATACTTTGAGAAATTGGAGATATAGCGAGTTTCAAAAGGTGATTGATAAAAATAAAATTGATTATATTTTTACCTGACACAATTTAACTGACCGTATAGAGTCTAGTTTTATGAATATTTTTCGTGGATCTGGCTTAAATGGATTTTTATCAATGAAATTTATAGATAAATCTCCATTACTTCAAAATGTGCAAACTGTCCGTCCATTGCTATCTTTTACAAAAATTCAAATAGAAGAGTTTTGCTCTAAATTTAATGTTCCATTTTTTGTTGATCAAACTAACTTAGATTCTAGCACAAGCTTGAGAAACAAGATCAGATTAGAGCTGTTCCCTCAATTCGAGAAATTATCAAATACAAAAGAATCTTTTTATCAAAGTATGCTAAATATTTATTCAGAACTTGAAAATCTAGAAAATTTGGATTTATGAAACTTATTGGAAATTAAAAAATCTTATTACTGGAATAGTGATTATGCTTTTTTGCGAGATATCCCGACTCCCAAAATATCTCAAAGTACAATTTTACAACTTCTAAAAAAATTAAACTTATCATCAAATATTACTGAAAAAACATTAAATGATTTATATGATTTTTTTCAAAACTCAAAACAAGGATACAAATATGTTAACGGGACTTATTTCTTTCTTTCTCACTCAAAAATCTATATTATCAAAGCCAAAAAAGACTTTTGGGAAAAGTATATTGAAAAAAGTATAATTATTGATAGATTATGAGAGCTGGAAGTTTGAAAAGAAACTGTTTTTGTCGACAATCCGGATTATCTTTGACTAGAAATTAGATATCCTAAATCAGGAGATAAGCTTTGAAGTAAATCTTGGACTAAATATTGTATAAACAAAAAAATCCCTGTTTTTTGGAGGAACTTTATCCCAGTTGTTGTAAGTTCAAATAATGTTTTAAAATATTTTTATTTGTAATTAAATTAGAAAATGAACATTTTGTTAAATGATACCATATCGTACTTTAGCGGTATTCTTTGATTTGGAACTTTTAATACAAAATTATTTATTCTTGTAGTTTTGCTGATAGTTTTGGTAGTTGTTTTTATTTTAGTTGAATTATTTAAAAATAAAAAACTAAAAGATGAAAAAAAATTGGTGCATAAATACGATGATATTGTATATTTGGTTTCATGATATAATTATCAAACTTGAACTAATGATGCATTAGTAATGTTTGAAAAAATTTTTAGTAGTAAAAAACCATCTTACATAGCTAAACGCAAGGTAATATTTGATTCTGTTGAGAAATTAGAAGAAGATTTTTGAAAAAAAATTGTTCCAAAAGAACACTGGCAAACAATAAATAAGTTGGTTAAAAAAGTAGGATTTTCTCTTTTTCTTTTTAGACTTTTAAAAATTATAGCAATACTTGTACTGTTGTTACTTGTGCTATGAGTACTACTTTTTTTGGTACTTAAATAAAAATTTTTATTGGGATTTTCTTGCTTTTCAAAGTTTAGTTTCTCGTTTATCCATTCAAGTGGAAATTTGATTTGATGCTAGTTTTTGTTTTCACGGTTTTGAAATAGTGGATTCTAGGGCCTTTTGTCATGGTTTCATGGATTGTGTGATAGGATTACCTATGGTTTTCCCTATTTCTGTCTGTTTGTTTGGATTCATTTTTTAGTATAAAAAATAAACTTATATACTTCTTATATAAGAAAATTACTCAATAAAGTCAAGTTTATCTTGATTTTTTGTATAAGTTCTATAAACTTAATTATTGTTTGTTAAAAAAATCAATAAATAATAAAAAAATAATAAAACTATGAAAAACCAGGTGAATCCATTTCAAGTAAAGGTTTTATCGTTTGGGAGCGATGGGGAAGTCAATGTTCAACTGCCTTCCACAATAGAGGTTGATGGGGAAATTATAACTCTAAAAACTCGGGAGATTTCGGTTGACACTGGGAAAAATCCTGATCACAATATCCGAAGGGATGTTAGGAAGGTTCTTAGGGAAAAACACGGGATTTGTGTCCCATTCAGGAGACAAGATGATACGATAATAATTATATAAATTGTACATATAGCTGACCATACAATGTCAGCTATTTTTTTATAAAAAAATTTTTACTTATGATAATTTCATTTTCTCTTGATAATTTATCAGTAAATAATAAACAATAATTGAGTGTTTTATCTTTAATTTTTCAAAAAAAGATGAAAAAGTTCTATTTATTTTTATTTATTCTATTTTCTGCTTTTCTATTTTCCTTTACAAAAGCACAAGTAGAATTGAGTCCAGTTTATAGTTCTGATAGATTTCAACCATCAGATAAGTTTCATGCTTGATGTGAAAATCAGCTGGATGTCATTTTTTCTCTAAATTATTCTAATGTTGTTGGAGTAAATGCAATTTTGGAATACAATAGCGATGAAATAGAGATATTAAAAATTTTACCTGAATGAGAGAAAGAAAACAATCTAAGTTATGTTGTAGAATCAAATAAAATTATTTTTAATAAGTTGAAGACTCAAGATTCTTGATTACAAAGAGCAGTTTTCAAAATGTTTTTTAGGGCAAAGCCTACTTTATTTTTTACCGATTTTAATTTTTCTACTGGAAGTTATGTTTTGGATACCAAATGAAATATGGTGGAATTAAATAAAAGTTATAATTTTAAATTTCAAAGGGTGCCGGAGTGTGAACCAGATATTATTGCTCCTACTATAGAGTTACTGTTTCCTATCTTACAATCTTGAGAATATATAGCCTTAGATTCTCATTATCAATTTGATATCTCTGATTTATGAAAATGAATAAATAAGGACAAAATTAATTTCACAATAGATGATATTAAGTATGATTTATCTAATACTGAACACGAACGAAATGGTGATATCCTTACTATATATCCAAGTATTTGGTTACCTTTGGGTTCTACAGTAAAATTAAATATTGAGGTATCTGATAAACAAGTATATTGAAAAGCAAATACGACAAGAAAAGAATATATATTCCAAACTTCAAATGAGCTAAATTTATTAAACGAGATAGATCCTGTTCAGTTTAGAAAACTTGTGAATAAAGAAAAATATTATCAATGATCTCAGGCAGAATGTAAGTGGTTGGAAGAACAGTTTTTAATCTCAGAAGATAGCATAAAAGATACAATATTGTCTATCAACAAGAGATTAAGTTGTGCGGATTTAGATTGACTTTCTGGCTTATTAAATTTACAAGAAATAGATGACAAAGTGTGATTTTCAGTATTCTCTACATTAGGGCGACTTTTGTTTGGTTTACTTTTGTTTTTATTAATATTTAAGCGACTATCAAAAAAATAAGAATGGGGATCAAAGTGGGAATCAAAATAGATTTGCAATTTGTACAAAAATTATTATCTTCAGCACATATATTAAATATAATATAATTTTTATCTTTAAAGTTTTAAAAAATGTTTAAAAAATTATTACTAGGTCTTGGTATAGCAGGACTATTGGGAGTATGAAGTATTGCATTAGTTAATGCACAAAATTTTGAGCCTGGACAGTTTGGTGATGTAGGTGGTACTGCGGGTGTGGGAGTTTCAGGTGCGGGAGTTGATAAAGGTGGAAGTTTGATACAAGTAATTAAAAATTTTATTAACCGAATCTTAGGATTATTAGCTCTTATTACTTTGGTTATTGTGTTACGAGGAGGATTCAAAATGGTTACAGCTGCTGGAGATGAAGGAAAATTCAAAGAATGATTTAAAATTTTGAAACAAGCTGGTATTGGATTAGCAATTATTGGTTTGTCTTGGTTTGTGGTTAGTATTATATTCCGGGTTATTTCAGGTTCATCAGCAAATGTTGATGGATGATGAGGTACTACATGATGATAAAAACATTATGTTATAATACAAAATCCCTGTTTGCACAACAGGGATTTTTTTATTTATATGTTTCAATTGAATTTTTTGTGAAAGTAGGATAGTTGTTGCTTGATGTTATTTTTAAATTTAAAAGATAATGTTTTTTAAAATGTATATTATTTCATGGTTAGTTGTTTTTTTGAGATTAACTAGATCAATATTTACCTGCATACTTCATACTATTTCTTAGATTTTCTTTTATTTCATGTGTTATGTTTGGGTTTTTTAGTATTATTTTTAGTCAAGTATTTAAGACTGGTAAAACAACATTTTTTATACTTATAAATTTTTTTTCGTCACCATTTAAGTCTGTAAGTTCTTTATCCCATCGTAGCTGTATTTCATTTAGTTCTTTTATTTCTTCTTGAGATAAGGAATTTGTTTTTTCAAGTACTTTTTGTAATATGGAATTTTCTCGGTATTTTCAAATACTTTTGACTGATAAAATTAGATTTGTCCAATTTTCTTTGTCTTCTATATATTTTTCAAATATGTTTTCATAAAACAATGCAGCAGAAAGAGACTCTCTATCCGGCTTCCAAGTTTGTTTTTCTTCTTTGCGTTCTTTTCTAACAAGTTCGAATTTTCAATCTGTTTGAGTATATTTTCTAAATTGTAGAGAAACGACTTCATAAGGTAATCAAACTTTTTCTGCTAATAATTGTTTGTAATGCTCTTGGATGGTGTAATTGTCAACATTTGCTATTAATTCAAACATATCGTTAAATAATTTTTGTTTGTCTATTGGAGAACTCATATCATATTTTATTCTCAATAATTCGTAGATTTGTAAGAAAGCATCTTTGGAGTCTTTGATACAGGTATTGAAAACATCTAATCATGTTTCTATATTTGCTAAATCATCAATATCTTTGAATTCTTTTGGCAAGGAAATCATTTTTGGATACATATTTTCTCTATATGCTATTTTTAATGCATTAAATGTCGCATTTTTTCCTGCATCATCATTATCAAACAAAATATATATATTTTCTGTGTATCTTTTCATCAGTTTGAAATGGTGTGCTGTAACTGAAGTTCAACAAGTAGCAACTCATATTGGTAGTCATAGTCTAGCCAAAGCTATTACATCCATTTGTCATTCTACTAAAATCAACATATTATGGACTTTTATACTATCTTTTGCAAAATTGATACCATATAGAATTTTTGACTTTTCAAACGCAATATGCTCACTACTATTTAGGTATTTTGGCTGATCTTCTGGATCCAAAACTCTAGCACTAAATCCAACTATATTGTTTCTAGTATCAAATATTGGAAAAGTAATTCTATTCCTAAAAAAACTATAAAAATCACTCTGTCATTTTTTTATCAAAGAAGCCTGTATTAAGTCTTGCTCGTTAAATCATTTTTCTTTTAGTTTTGTGATAAGATCATAGTTGGAATTTGGTGCATAACCAATACCAAAATTTTTTATTATTTGTGGTGAAAGCTTTCTTTGATTTTGTAGGTAATCTAGGGCATTCGGCGATTTGTTTAGATTGTCTGTAAAAAAATTTTGAGCAAGTTTGTGTATTCTTTTTATTTTTTCTTTTTCATCTACAAAATCTTTTGAATAATTGTAAGCTTTGGTATATTTTGAAATATCTAATCTATGTTCTTCAGCTATAAGTTTTACAGCATCTCGGAAATCTATTTTTTCGTATTCCATAACAAAACTAATAGCATTTCCACCTATCCCAGAGCTAAAATCTTTAAAAATTTGTTTTTGTGGAGATACCATAAAAGAAGGAGTTTTTTCATGTTGAAAAGGCGATAAACCAGCAAAATTACTTCCAGCTCTTTTGAGATTTACCCTTCTGGAAACTACATCTACAATATCTATGTTGTCTAATATAAATTCCGCTACATTTGCCATAAGAATTTAAACTTGTTTTTAAAAAACAAATACTTTTATATATTTTTGTATAGAATATATATTTATTCTATCATATTTTTCAATTCATTAATAGAAAATAGGATGAGCGCCAATTTTAATAAGTTGTGAAAAGGGTAGGATTTTGACTTTACCTTATTCGTTCTTGATATGTCAGATTTTTCTTCGTTTCATATTTTGCTATTTTATAGTATTGTAGGAGAATATGGCACAATTTCCACTCTGCTTGATAGGATACAGTTTTTTTATCCGTATTTTTCTGTTCGTATATAAATTTAATTATCTCTAAATTGTTTGATAAAAAGCCTTACAATTAATTTTGTAAGGCTTTTTTGTATAATTTTTATAGTTTTTAATTTTAGAATGGCAAATCATCGTCTGCTGGTGCAGAAGGGTTTGGTGTAGATGCGGTCGCAGTTCAAATACCATCTATTCTCCAAGCTGAGATACCATTGTATCGTCTACCATTGTATTCTCTAGCTCTAAAGTTTAATCCAACTTTTACTTTGTCTCATTGTTTAAAGTTTTTTACTAGATCTACTTTTTCTCCATAGGCATCTATAGCGATAGAAGATTTGTACTCTCTATCAGATTCTTCTTCCAAAACAAAAGTAATTTTGCGCAAATTGTTTGCTCAAACTTCTTCTTCAGTTCACATCATAGTGATAATTCCTTCAAATTCCATTTTCTAATTGGTAATTAAATAAAATTGTAATTGTTGTATACTAATAATTTTTTCTTTTTCAAGAGTATTTTTGTCATATTCCTAAAAGCTCCTTGAAAACTATCAAAATCACTCCTATACTTATAAACACATCTGCTAAATTGAATATGGGAAATCGTTTAAATAGTAAAATAAAATCTCTTACTCATCATAAAAAAACTCTATCAATAAGGTTTGAAATAGCTCATCATATCAAGAATATTGTAGCTCATTTTGAAATTTGTTTTTTATAATATAGATAAACTAATAGTCATAAAATCAAAAAAGTTAAAACTATTACTACCACCTGAGGAATAGATATTGATCGTGATATCCCTGCATTAAAGACAGGTTGAATGATTGATAGATCATTCAAAAATAACTTATCATAAAAAAAATGTTTTGATAGTTGATCGATTATTATCAAAATGGTGAGTACGGAACTTGTTCTTAATTTGTTTTTGATAGTCATGATTATTTAGTGTAAAAGGGACAAAAATTACTATTTTTATCAGTGAAGCATAATTAGGTCAAAACTCCAACAGTTTCGATATGATGAGTTTGGGGAAACATATCTACAGCTTGTAAAGATTTAACTTTGAATCATTTTTCAATAAACAATTCAATATCTCTGGCCATAGTGCTAGGATTACACGAGATGTACAAGAGTTTGAAATTGTTATCTTCTTTTAACTGACTGATCCGTTCAACCACATTTTTGTGTAATCATTCTCTAGGAGGATCGACAATTACCAATCATATATTGGTCAATTCATTTTCTATTTCTGGATTTTTGCTTAACACTTTTTCAGAAGGAGAGGCTATAAATTTACAATTGTCTTTTATCCCATTTATTTCCGCATTGTAATTGGCATCTTGAATTGCTTCTTCTACTATTTCTATCCCGATTAAATTATTTCATACACCTGCTTTCAAAAACCCGATTCCTATACTACCAGTTCCACAATACAGATCTAATATTTTTCATTTAATTTCTCATACTTCCAATACATTGCTTATCGCTGTTTGAAATAGTAATTCTGCTCAATGAGTGTTGGTCTGAAAAAATGAAAACGGAGAAATCCTAAAAGTGGATTCTACTTTTTCTTGTCCTATTCAATCAAGAATTAACTTTTCATAAATATATCAATCTCCGATTATATTTTCAGTGCTTATGTTTGGTCATCTTACAATATCAGCTAGTCCATCGTTATAAGTTATCACGAAACTTGTAATATTTTCTTTGATAAATTCATCTTCTTTAAATATTTTTTTTAAGTTTTCCCGATTATCAGTATTTATTTCATCTTTTTTATCCAAAGGATATACAGCCAAATTTATCATTAATTGTTTTGTATTTACTCACTCTCTAATTACCAAATGACGAAAAAATCATCTATTAAATTTTTGGTCATAAGTAGACAATCCTGATTCAAAACAAAGTTTTTTTATATATTCAAAAACACTATTTGCTTTGTCTGATATTAATCAACAGCTATCAACATCTATAATTTTACTAAATTCTCATTGTTTGTGAAATCATAGGTTCCATTTGCTTTCTATTCACTCTCTAGCTGCCATATAAACTCAAAAGCTAAACTCTATCTTGTTTCTATATCATTTTTCTTTTGGAGAAGCAACTATTGGTAAAAAACTTGGTTTTTCTTTTACCTTTCTAAAACAATCTTCCACTATTTCTTGTTTCAATTCTATTTGTTTTGGATAGCTGATCATTTGCCATTTACATCATCCACATCAAATTTTGTGTTTTTCAATTGAGCTATTGTCGCCTAAATTTGGATTAATATTGCTAAAAAAATGTGGACAAAAAATCTCTCCATCGATGTATTTAGGGTCATATTCATGAACTTTTGTGATATGTCATTCCAAATAGTCTTTTTTATTTTTTTTGATCACACAATCTACAATGCTACCAGGTAATGCTCCTCATTTTATTAAAATCTTTTTACCATCATCACTCTTAGTTATCCCAATCCCTCAATATCCAATTCTTTCTATTTTTATATTTTTTAAATATTTTACCATTACAAAAACATTCAAATAAAACATACAATTAATATCAAATCACTTTATTCTAACTTATTTATATCAAAAATCAAAAGATATTTTTATTTCTTTTCATAAAAATATAGCAACAAATGATGAAATTATTCTTTATAAAAAACATGGTTTTGATGAGGAAAAGTATATAGAAATGTAAAAAAATCAAATATTGGACAGATTAGCAAATTTTTTTGAAAAACTTTATTTTATTAAACTAGTTTTTTTGATTCTTTTTTGTAAAAGGTTTAATGAATAAGTTTTCCTCTCCAAACTTAACAAAAAGCAATAAAAAATTAACAAACTATTCAACGAAAAATAGGAATTTCCGTAAAATTTTATCATAAAATGATCTTGATTTTTTTAGTAAATACTCTATGCTCAAAATCAAGATTGACCTTTGTTTATTGCATTTTTTTGGCTGTCACTACAAGGGAAAGTCGCTTTTATATTCTATTATAAATTTACATGAAACAAACAGTAGTGTTGGGAGCACTTTTAACTTCCATTATATTCCTTTGAGGATGCACAATCAATTCAACCCTTTCTCCAGTAGACAGTGACTCTGAAGAAATTCTCCGACAATCTGATCCAGGAGAAACTGTAATGAGCCCACAAGCGACCTTTGTTGCCTGCCAAAACGAGATGGAAAAAGAAATTTTTACTGATCCTACTATATCAACTCTCAGAGAGCACTACGATCAGATATTACAAAGTCCTGAAAATCAGATTGAAGATGAACATAAGTTTTTAGGGTATTACTTTGATCTTATAAACGAAGAAGCAGAATATTATACTCTTTCTCTTGTAGAATCTTATCTTGATACTACTGTTACTACAGAATGGTTTCATGTAGATAAACAAACAGGTAATATTTGTCGTTATGATGTTGCTATGGATACTTGTAGTGACATCGAAACTACAGAGGCATATAAAGAGTTCTTCGTTCAGAACTGTGGTGATCTTTCAAAATCTGATGCCCCTGCAGGGAACAATCTTCATGGTGGAGAGTATTTTTAAGAAAATGTTGAATAAAATATAATAGCATCAGCAGAAATTGTTGTTTGTTCTGTGTTTTAAACAGTTATTTGGAGTCCCATTTTTCACAAGGCGACATGAATATTCTCTGAATCAAGTTTAATGTTAAACTTTAGATCTAAAAATAAATCTAAAAAAACAGTAGAATGAAAGAATTATCTACTGTTTTTTTATGTCAAAATATTTTTAATCTTTATTTAAACTGTTCCTTGAGCATTATGTAGTAAAGGGTTATAATAATTAAATAATAGTTCAATAATTTCACTAGTTGATAATTTTTCTGTTCTTATTCATATAGAAGTTAGTCAGTCTGTTAATAGATTACATCTACTATCCAACATATTTTTTCACTTTTGAAAGCTTCTATATCTTTCTATAATTTTTTCTACATTATCTTTTGAGTTCAACATATCCAATAATTTGGTAAACCAAGATTTTTTTATACTTGCTTCATCTTTTTCTCATATATAATAAGGAACAACTATATAGAACGATTTTTCATAAATTAGTCATTGTTTATTATCAATATTTTCTAGGAATTTATAATAAGATTCTCAAGTTTGTTTTAATGTAGGGTTTATGATTTTTGTTAAATTTTTGCTTATATAAGAAAGATAACCCGATAAATCTAAATAATTATTACGAACTATAATCTGTATTGGGAATCATAGTCAGTTTAGAAACTTTTTATACTGCTCAAGTACTATTTCTTGGTCTTCAAAGTTTTTTAAATCTAAATTTATTCATTCTACTTTTAATATAGATCTAAGTCATCAGTCTTTTAATATTATAATATCATTTTTGATTTCTGAGATTGGCATCATAGTTTCGGTATTAAATTGAGCTGGGGGTTTCAGATTTTTTTTATTTATTTTGTTTCCGATATCTAGTATTTTCATTTGTTTGATTATTTGTTAAAAAATAAAACTTATGTTGAATTTATGAGCTTGTATTGTTAATAATATTATTGGGGTTATTATAGTTATTTGTGTTATTGGCACTATTTGATTGTATCCAAAATATCATACTTACGATAAACCAAGACAATCCCATTATAATAAGGGCGATAGCAACTCATTTTAAAATTTGTTTAGCTTTTGTTATACCAGTTTCATCTTTCAAAAAGAATATCATGTAAAAAGCGTAGATTACCATGATTAATGCAATGAAACTAACAAGAGATAACATTAAGTTCACAATCATTTTTGCATAATATATAGCTTTGCTTGTTCATGCTTCATATCGTGGTTGGTTGCTTAGTTTAAATAAGGCAAGTAATTTATTGAGTGCACTATCTTCTTGTTCTACATTATCTTGTTTTATAATTTTTCATATATCTGTCTCATACTCACTTCATACTGGAGGATTATCCGTAGATTCATAAGGAAAATCATAATTAGCATTAACACTAAATCATATTGTGGTAAATATTGTTGTAAATAATATTAATAATTTGATTTTTTTCATTTTTGGTATTGATATTTAATAAAAACTAAAGGTTTGATGAGGATGTTATGTTTTGAATAATTCGGATTATAAAACTAACTATAAACCAGCTCAATCATATACCTCATAGTGCAATCGTGGCATTTCTAATTCATTTCATTCATTTTTTATATCTTGTATCGTCTCATGTAGCTGTTAATATAATAAATCCATGGACAATTAAATATATTAATGCAACAAGAGATAATAATCACAATGCTCGGTTGATTATTCTTTTAGTTATTTCAAGTATCCTATTGAAAGCAGTATCGTGTTCCGTGATTTCAACATCACTATCGGCTATTCATGTTAATACATAGCTTCAATCATCAGAATGAATTATTTGACGGACTCATTCTCTAATTGGATTGCCAATAGTACTTCACCCAATATTTGTATCTATTGTGGCTTCAATGTTGGTGTTCAAAATAGTGTTTGTGTTTCATAAATTAAAAGATCAAAATGTGCTATCCAACAACAAAACACTATTTGCAATAAACAGGATGCTTAATATATAACATATGTTTTTTTTCATTTGTGTAAGTTTTATTTAAAAATACAATTAGATATTCCAAATTTAGTACTTTTTGATGTTCTATCTTCCTTATATTTTATTCAAAAAACTATTTTTTGCAAATTTTGTTCTTGAAAATTGTAATATCTTTATTATAAACTTAATATTTATATAAAAATATTTGACTTTTTTGTATTAATTGCTGCAATTAAGTTCGTTTTTTAAGAAATGAGTATAATTAGATTAGTTTTTATATACTAATCAATAC
>JAKJDW010000012.1 GCA_022705745.1 Patescibacteria group bacterium | reverse complement strand
ATCCTCTATTCCACTTGATATTCCCTATAAATTATAACCAATAAGTATATATTTTTCAATATATTTCCTATAGTAGAGTGGTTTTGGGGTGATTTAGAATCGAAAGGGTGCTGAAAGTTTTTCTTAAAAAAGTCACATTTGTATTGGTTCTTTTTTATTTTCTTGTGCTTTGATATCAAGTAAATAGGGGAATTGTTTTGTAATATTGTCTCGTCAATAAATTACTTCTATTCATAATTCTTGAGATTTTTGTAATTTACTTCACGGTTTTTCTCAAACTAAAATAAAGTTTGTTGTTTTTGTAGGATTTGAGTCTGATATATATCAATTTTTTTCCATAGCTTTTATGATTTCTGGTCTTGAGACTTTGAATGATCATGTAATGCAAAAATGTCATTTTGATTCTGTTTTATTGTTTCATTCGTAGCAGTTAAAGCTTAATCAAAGTTCTTCTAGTTTTTTTAGTAAATCTTGGTTGTTGTGCCAATATTCGATTATTCATTGAATTATTTTTTCTCAAACTCAATAAATTCAGATCAAAAATTCTTGATTTGTGAGATGTTTTGTTATGTCTGATAATGTTGTTTCGTGTGTAAATTGTGTAGCTAGTTCATCATAAATATCTTTTGCTGTTTTTTTTCATATTCAAGTTATTCCTAGTCAATTCAATAATCTTCGGAATTCTTTATTTTTAGATTCCTCTAATTGTTTCTTTATTTCACTTACTTTTTTATCAGCAAATCAAGGGAATCTGCGCACTACCCTTTCGGTTTCAAAGTCTAGTAGTTTGTACAAATCAGCAATATTTCTAATAATGTTATTTTCTACTAGAACATCTACAATACTTTCTCAAATTCATTCAATATCCATACAATCTTTGGATACAAATCGGATAATTTTTTCTTTTATTTGAGCTGGACAATTGGGATTTTGACAATAATAGTGCATATCTATTTGAGTTAGTTTTGTGTTACAACTTGGACAATTTGTAGGTGCTTCAATTTTTTTAGAGTTTCACTCTCTTCTATCAATTATTGTAGAAACAATATAAGGAATTACTTCTCCACTTCTTTGTATTCGGACAAAATCATTGTGATGGATATCTTTTTCTTTTATGAAATCAAAATTATGTAAAGAAACTCTGGAGATATTAGCTCCACTTAAATTTACTATTTCTACATTTGCTACTGGAGTGATAATTCAGGTTCTTCATACTTGAAATTCAACGGATTTTATCTGTGTACTGACTTGTTGGGCTGGAAACTTATAAGCTACTGCCCGCCTTGGATGGTGATTTGTAGATCAAACAAGCTTTCTTAACTCTTCTTCTTTTATTTTTATTACAAGTCAATCAAAATCAATATCTTCATTTTCCAATTTGTTTTTTGTTTCTGAATTTTCACAAACTTTGACTATGTCATGAATGTTTTTGGATTCTAATATTGCTGGATAAGTAGCTAATCATAAATTATTTATATCCAATATTTCATTTTGTTCTGAGTATAAGATTTCATAAACAAAGCATTGTAAATTTCTTGATGCTGTGATACTTGGATCCAACTGTTTGAGACTTCCAGAAGCTAAATTTCTTGTGTTTGCGTAAATTTGCAATCATTTAGCACTCCTCTCTTCGTTTATTTTATTAAGTTCGCTTTTAGCAATTACTATTTCTCACCTAAAAGAAATTTTTCATTTAATATTTCAATTTAATATTTTTTTCAAATTTTTAATGGTTTTGACATTTTCTGTTACATCTTCTCAAATTAATCCATCTCCTCTGGTAATAGCTGATTGAAAAATTCAATCTTGATAGATCAATTCTATACCAAGTCCATCAAATTTTGGTTCTATATAATAAGTAGGTTTTTCTGAAATTTCTGCTTTCTCTAAAATTTTTAGTAGCCTTTCTTCTCGTTCAAAAAGATTTTGAGCATTGTAGCTATTTTCTAAAGATAACATTGGATTTGTATGTTCCATTTTTTGGAATCATTCTTGAATTTGATTGATCAATTTTTGTGTTGGTGAGTTTCCAGAAATCAAAAAAGGAAAATATTCTTCTATTCTTTTTAGATAATCAAAAAGTTCATCATATTCAAAATCCGAAATTATAGGAGACGATTCGATATAATAGATGTGATTGTGATCTGTGATACAGTCTATTAGATCTTGATATATTTTTGAAATTTCTGTTTGTGAAATCTGAGAAATGTTTTTATTTTCTTTTATATAGGCTTGTAATATTTTTGTTTGTTCTGGAAGAGTCATTATATAAGTTTGTAAAGTTTATAAAGTTTGTAAAGTGTCCCTTACCACCCGGGTGTTACTGGTAATTGCTAATTTACACCCGGGTGGTAAGGCAGGATTATTTCCCTTTGAATACAACCTTGAATGTCCCAAGTAGAACATATAAATCCATAAATATACTTCGATTTTGTATGTAATACAGGTCTAGTTTTGCTTCTTCTGTAAAATCTAAATTGTGTCTTCCAAACACTTGGGCATATCCAGTAATTCAAGGTTTGATAGATAGTAATCTCTTTTGTCGATTTTCATAATTTTCTACTTCTTCAGGTAAGTGAGGTCTAGGTCAAATCAGAGACATTGTCCCTATAAATACACAAAATAACTGTGGTAATTCATCTATGGAAGTTTTGCGTAAAAATTTTCCAAATTTTGTGACTCTAGGATCGTTTGTTATTTTAAATAATGGTCATTCCCTTTCGTTCTTGTCAAGTAATTTAGCTTTCATACTATCAGCATCTTTGACCATAGAACGGAACTTTATGAAAGTAAAAAGTTCTCCGTGTTGTCAAACTCTTTTTTGTTTAAAAAATACTGGTCATTTACTTTCCAGTTTTATTATTATTCAGATTATAATAAATATTGGAAACAATAAAATTATTCAAATTCCTGAACAAATAATATCGAAAGTTCTTTTTAGAACAATCGATCGTCAATCTAGCTTGGAATGTTTATATTCCATGGCTATTAGGTTTGATATATTTTCTGGTTTATATACTACATCTTCCAAAAAATATCATTCTGATATATGATAAAATCTAGTTGTAGAAAATCTAATTTTTTCAAAGATACTTTGTATTATTTCCTTTGGAAAAATTCATACTGCTATTATTATAAAATATCCTTCTAAGTTTATATCTTTTAAATCTTTCAATTGAGTAAATTCGCTTTTAAATGAAAATCCTTCTTTAATTTGACTTACAGCATCATAACTTTTGGGGGTATTATCTCATATAATTAATATTTTATGTTCTCCATTTTTGTGCTCCATGCTTTCTAATTTATTCCAAATTTGATCAAATAAAAATAGTAGAAAAAAAGATAGTATAGCTCATCGAAGTATTATAAACCTAGATAATCAATAAATAAAAATAAAATCAGTTCCAAAATATCATATAAATGTGATTGTTATTATCCAATAAATCCAAACTTTAGTATATGTTTGAAAATATTTTTGGATGGGCTTATTTAATTCGTATAGATTTTTTATTATTCATATTCATACAAAAACTAATCCAGCGATGATGGCAAAAAGCATGGTTTCTTTATAATTTATTGCCGGAATTGGTAACTGTGTAAATGGGATTAAATCAGTAATAAAACGGAGTTTGTATATAGCATAAAATGCGACCAAAATTATTCAAATATGAATTATTGGCCTAGTAAGACGCAAAGGGATATTGTAATCTTTACTTTTTTTTCTCATTTTGATAAGATTTATTATAATAAAGTTTGAACTTTTTTTATTATTTCTTTTTTTGTTATATTAAAATTTTTTTTAATTGTTTGTGTAAATCATGAAGCGTGAATATGTCATCCTCATCAAAAATTTTTAGCTATCTTTTCTACATTTGTGTCTTTTGATCTTAGTGAAACTTTGACTAAATCATCTTCTTTCCTAATTGTCATCGTGATTTTGGGTCAGCTTATTTCTTGTAATATTGTCAATCAGTATGATGCTTGTTCATTATCTATGTCATAATCTTTTAATTCATCAACATCATAATAACTATACAAAATTTCTCATTCAATATTTACTCTATTTAATAGGGTTTTTAAAAAATTAATTGTTCACAGGGTTTTGTTATTGATAAAATTATCTATTACTAGCTTTTTGTCAGCTCATAATTGAATGAGGATGAGTGCATTTTTCAATATCCTTTCATGATTTTTGTCATAACGGAAGTTCCCGGAATCAGTAGTAAGTCATAGGTATAGGCATGTTGCTATTTCTTTATCATAATATTCTTCCCAAATATTTAATGTGTTTTCTAATATTATTTCACAAGTACTGGTGGATTCTGTATCACTTATTATGGTCCGATTTTGTGGAGGATTCAGCATTTGGTGGTGATCAAATACTAATATTTGATTTTCTGAAAAATATTTTTCTTTTCATCTATAAATTGTTTTTATGCGAGCATATTCAGAAAAATCTACAAATATAAACAAATTGTAATAACCGTAATCAAAAGTGTTTTTTATCTTTTCAAATCATTTTAAGAAAGAAAATGTTTTGCTTGGTTTGTCAGGAGAAAAATAAAAAACCTCTTTTCATAGTTTTTCTAGTAAATTCCCAAGACCCAACATAGATCCTATTGCATCTCAATCTGGATTTTCATGACAAAAAATAGCTACTTTTTGAGTTTTATCTATAATTTTTTTTAACTCACTCATTTTGCCGATGTTTTATTATAAAGATTTTAGTTGTGTTAATCATTCAGGAGATATTGTTTTGGTAATGTTACCTACTTTTACTACTATATCTCATGGATTTTGTTCCAAAATGGCTTTTATCTGTTCTATACTTCAAAGATTATTTGGTATTTCAAATGTTGGGATAGATTGGATATTTGTTGTTTCTTTTGGTATTTTTTCTTGGGATTCGCTTACTGTTGCGGTTATCAAATCAGACTCTTGCTCCATTATTTCTTTATCTTTTTCCATTGTATCTTCTTTCAAAAGTTCTATTTTACTTTCTCATATCCTCATTCATTTTGCTTTTGTAACTGTTATTTCTGGATCAAAACTAGAGCTTGCGTTTTTGATGAGAGTATCACGATCTGTTTTGATAAGTTTGCTAATTCTTGGATATTTTCCTTCTGATTTAAATCAGGAAATAATTACTATATCAAACTTTTTAAAATCTAAAATATCTTTGAAAAAGAATTCCCTTTTGCCAGAAATATCTTCTATCTCAATAAAATATCATTTTTTTCTTGCTCTTTGGATATTTGATATATATCAAACTATTTTGTATGGTCAAGTGTTTTTTTCATCGTTTAATCGTGATAAAAAAGTTCATTTTTTTATATATGGATACAATCAGTCTAATAAATGTCATGAAACAAATGCGTTGAAAACCTCCTGTTCCATCATTAAATTCTCTTCAAAAGATGTTTCAAAAATCTTGTTGAAAGTGATTTTTTGTGTACTTTCATCTCAACCAAAAAGTCACATACTCATTGTTTGTGAAGATTTTGATCGTTCCAATAATGATGTAATGTTTTGTAAAAGTGTATTACGATTGTAAAACTGATCTAAAGCTCATCATTTAATCAGTCATTCTAGTGATTTTTTATTGATTACACTATCGCATCTTTTTAGAAAATCTTCTAAAGATTTGTATTCTCAATTTTTTTGCCTTTCTTGTTGTATATATTCTCATATATCAAAACCTATTCATTTAATTCATAAAAATCATAATCTAATTTTTCAACCTATGGCTGCTACATGATTGAAAGATTCATTTACATTTGGTGCTAATACCTCTATTCAGTGATTTTGGGTTTCATAAATATATTTACTTTGTTCTTCTGGATCTTCTTCTACTGAACGAATTAACGCAGCATAAAATTCTACCGGATAATAAGCTTTTAGATATGCGGTCTGGTAAGCAATCCAGGCATAACAAACAGAGTGAGATTTATTAAATGAATAAGATGCTGCTGGTTCTATCATTTTTTCATAAATATATTTTGCTGTTTCTGGTTTGTAGTTTCTAAATTTTGCTGACCTTTCTGTAAACTCTATTTTTAGTTGTTCTATAATTTCTATTTTCTTTTTTCATACTCATCTTCTCAAAATATCCGCTTCTGCTAAAGAAAATCATGCCATATTTTGAACAAGAAACATCAATTGTTCTTGATATACAGCAATTCAGTAAGTAATACCCATAATTGGTCAAAGGTCTTCTGTAAGTTTTTTTTCTTCCTCTAAGACTACTTCTGCTCAATATCTATTTTGTATAATTGCTTTCAATTCATTACTCATGTATTTTATTTGCTCTTTTCAGCGTTTTCTATCAATATAATCTGGAATAAACTCCATTGGTCCAGGACGGTATAATGCATTCATAGCAACTAAATCATTTATATTATCTGGTTCTAATTTTACTAGAAACCTTCTCATTCCAGTAGATTCAAACTGGAAAATTCAACTAGTATCTCATTCTTTGAATACTTTTTCAAATGTAAAAGGATCATTTAATGGTGGATTGAATGAGGTATATTTAAAAAAGTCTTGAAACATTTCTGGTAATTCTTTAGCTTCTTTTTCATGTTTTTTTTGGATTATTTTTATACAATTTTTGATGATAGAAAGGTTTCTAAGTCACAAAAAATCCATTTTTAGAAGTCAAATACTCTCCAAGGTTGGTCAATCGTATTGACTAACAATATTATGATCATCTTCTTTTGCATATTGGGTAGGTGTATATGAAGTTACCTTTTGGGGTGAAATAATCATTCAACAAGCATGTACTCATAGTTGCCTCATGTTTCCTTCTAGTTGTTCTCCAAACTTTACTGCGGATTGTATAATAGTATCACTGTTGTATAATGATTTTAATTCTTCATTTCATTCTGTAGAATTTATGGCATCTGAAATACTTGTTCTATCTGGAATTAAACTAGAAAATTTATTTGATCTATCAAAAGGAACTCATAAAGCTCTAGCTGCATCTTTGAAAGCAGCTTTTGTAGCCATTTGCATAAATGTTCAAATCGCACAAACATTTTCTTGTCAGTATTTGTCTTTGACATATTCAATAACTCTTTCTCTTTGTGTATCCTCAAAATCAATATCAAAATCTGGCATACTAACCCTGGCTGGGTTTAGAAATCTTTCAAAAAGCAGTCCAAATGGCATTGGATCAATATCTGTAATGTTGGTTAACCAAGCTAGAATAGAACCAGCACCAGATCCTCTACCCGGTCATACTACAATTTGATTTTTTTTGGACCAAGTTACGAAATCTGATACTATTAAAAAATATGTATTGAATCACATCTCTTTGATGACCTTTAACTCATATTCCAACCTATTAATATAATTTCAAAGTGTAAACTTTGAGTCATCTCAGTAAAGTGTGTATTCTTTGTGTTGTTGTATAAAATTTTGTTTGAATTCTGTGTAAGTTTCTTCTGTAAGCGTATGAATCTCTTCTAGAGTAATGTCTTGTATTTTTTTGTCAGCTTTTCATCTATTGGTAATTTGGACCAATTTCAAAATTAAGTCTTCATCTCGTCACAGATCAAACTTATTGTTTAATCATTTATATGCTATATAACGGAGTTCAAATTCAAATATATCCATAGGAGGTTCGATAAGTTTGTAAAGTGAGAAAGTTTATAAAGTTGGAAGGTTTGTAATGTTAGAAAGTTTGTAAAGTTTATAACTTGTAACTTTTAACTTGTAACTTGTAACTTTCAACTTGTAACTTCATTTATATATAGTAATTTGATAATTTATTTCAACAATTAAGTTTTTTAATTTGTGACTTAATTTCTTTTAGTTTAAAGGGCTTTAGTATGTATCTTTTCAAATGGTTGAATACGAAACTTTAGGGCCATTATTTATATTGAAAATACTTATTTTTATGGTTTAAGTGAGGCCAAGATTTCTTACAAATTATTGTACTAACTCTTTATTGTACTAACTCTATGTTGTTTTAGCTAAATTTTTGTCGTTTTGGTGAAATAGACATTACGAGATATGTTAGTTAAAAACTAGTATTAAAAAAATATATATAAAAAGTTGTCAGAAATTTGACAGGTAAAAATTTTTGAATATAATTGGATATAGAAAAACTTTTTATATTCTTACATTAATAAAAAATGGAAAAGATTACTCACTTATTTGTGCACAGAAAAGATACTAAGCATTATTTCCATAGACATGGAAAAAAGTATTTGTTCGGAACATTATGAGCATTTGCTGTAGTAAAGATGGTGTTATTATTTGTTTGGTTTTTTAGCACACTAGATTTTGGTATGAGTTATGCCCAAACAGAAGGACTGTTGAGCAAAGAAACTATAATATCAATGGGGTGTCCTACTGATGCTATTACCTGTGAACTGTCTAATAGGTCGATTACCACTATAGAAAGTGATGCCTTTGTAAATCATACACAGTTGCAGGTTTTAAATCTTTCGTTTAATCAACTAACGGGCCTAGACTGAGTAGAATTCCCTAGTTTGTTAGGAAATTTAAGTCTTATAAGTAACCAAATAGCAAGCCTAGACTGAGTAGAATTCCCTGATAGCTTGCAGGTTTTAAATCTTGACAACAATCAACTAACAAGCGTAGACTGAGTAGAATTCCCTGATTCTTTGGTTTATGTAAAATTTTCCAATAACCAATTAACAAATCTAGATTGAATAGTGTTACCTAGTTCTGTATCGTATTTGGATTTTTCTTTTAACCAAATAACAGGTATATCTTGACTAATACTTCCTAGTTCGTTAAAAGAGTTGTATCTTAATGAGAACCAACTAACAAGTTTGGATTGACTAGAATTTTCTGACCCTTTATCGATTTTATATCTTGCTGGAAATCAAATAACAAATATATCTTGAATAGAATTCCCTGACTCTTTATTGGTTTTAAATCTTGCTGAAAATCAACTAACAAGTTTAGATTGAGTGGAATTCCCTGATTCTTTGAGAGAATTATTTTTTTATGACAACCAAATAACAAGTCTATCTTGAGTTGTATTACCTAGTTCATTGAATGTTTTCTATTTTTTTAATAATCAATTAACAAGCATAGACTGAATAGAATTCCCTAGTTCTTTGAAAATTTTACTTATTCATAGGAACAAGCTAACTTCAGTACCAGAAAGTATTATGCAATTGGCAAACTTATCAGACAATTGATGATTAAATGTTGATTATAATTATATAGAATTTGATCAATTATCTCCAAGTCTTTTGGCTTTCATAGATCAAAAATCTGAGGGGAATTGGAGATCTACTCAACAAACTGAAGCAGGACAAGTAGCTGTTGGGTGATGTACAGATGTTAATGCGAACAACTATAATCCAGATGCGACTTATGATAACTGATCTTGTTTGTATGGAGAAGTAGGTTTACCAAGTAATATATGAGATTGGTCAATTGACGGAATGTTTTTGATGACTCAGATATTACCTGATGCAAAAATATATAGTGGAGGTTTATTACCATTTCTTATAGCATGAGAATATTCTGAAGCTAATGGAGTAGCATGAGGGGAAGTACATGTGTGAGTGCCTTTAAATTTTGAGTACCAAGCAATAGAGTTTGGTTCAAATCGAACTGGTTGAGATATAGTTTATGGAAAACCTGGAGATAGATGTTATGCTGATTTTATACAATGAACAGGAAAATATGTTGAATACATAGACACTTTATTAGAAGAAACAATTCTTCCACAAGTATTAGAGTGTGATAATTCTCCTGAGCTAAGTTGTCAATTAAATATTCCTGAATTATCTCCTGATCCAATACCCTTGTCTCATTCGGCAGAAATATATTCCACTACTGGTATGAAAGCTTGGGTGTGGGCGATAGTAGATGTCTTTAATTTATTATGAATTATGCTTGAGAACGATGGTTTTATAGGAATTTCAAATATGGCAGAACAGGCTTTATTGGATGGAGTACCACCTTCTACTATTATATCACAAGTATCTATATTTGTATCCAATAGTTATGATATAAATACTTATCCAGTATTCGAGATTATATTACCTTCGCTTGGTTGAAGTTTATGATTGGAAACGGTAGAAACTTGTGGAAATAAGGTATATAGTACAAATATTTCGAAAAAACCTGATTCATCTGCATCTAATGAACTTTATTTTTTTGGTAAGCATGGCTATGTACCAGAATGATTTGATATATATTTATTTGTAAGTTCTGAGGGAATAATAGATACTGATATATCTAATAATATGAGCACAATACATATAGATCTAGCAGAGTGAGAATGAATGAATTGTGCTAACAGATCAGAAACCGCTATTGTAGCTGATGGAAATATAGGAGAGATTTTTATCAATAGCTGATGATGTCAGAGTGAATTAGCTTGGTGTTCGGATGGGGATCTGTATTTAATATGAGACTGATTATTACCTATATGAGATCAAGAGTTTTATGCAAATAATATTTGTATGCATGGTCCGAGAGTAAGCTTAGTTTCAATAGTATGAGAAACATTGGAGTGAAGTGTTTTGACATGAGAATATATATATTCTTGAGAAATAAAAGAATGATTATCGGAATATCAATGGTATAGAAACAATATTCCTATTGATTGAGCAAAACAAATAACTTACATAGTAAGTGGAGAAGATTTATGAAAAACCTTATATTTTGAAGTAACTCCATTAGATGAGGATGGAAAAATAAGATGAAAAACAGTAATGAGTGCTGGGCTTTATATTCCAGATCCAAACAATCCTATTTGAGAAAATAGACCAAACATTTGAGGTTTTTCAAGTGCTGCTATACTAGTAGAACCAGAACAAGTCCAAAATTTAGCTATGAATTTGAATATCAATAACCAATCTAATGAATTAGTAAGAGCTTATGCTTATTCATATTTAAAATGAATTACCACAATGCCAACAATGGCGGAAGCTGATATGCACGGTCCATTGAGCAGAATAGCTTTAGCTAAGATGATATCCAAGTATGTGTTAAGTGAAGGTTTGCAAGAGATAGATACAAATAAAAAATGTGATTTCCCAGATGTGCCTGATGACTTAAATAAGGATTATGATGATGGAGTGACAAAGGCTTGTCAATTGGGCTTAATGGGAGTTTGAATTGAAGAATTTAATCCAGAAGGAATAGTAGTTAGGGCGGAATTTGGTACAGTATTGTCCAGAGCTTTATGGTGAGATAAGTATAATAGTGATGAAGTATATTATGAAAAGCACTTGGAAGCATTAAAGAAAGAGTGAATAATGACAAAAATAGATAAGCCGTTTGATACAGAACAAAGATGATGGACGATGTTGACTTTTTTGAGAGCGTGAAAAATGTTGTTGAAAAATAAAAATCATTAATCTAAAAGAAATAGGGGCGAATTTTCGTTCGCGATGGAGTGATAAATTGTTCGCATCGCTTAAGCGGTGTGAACTTTGCTCACGATAAAATGATAAAGTGATGAAACCCCGCTTAGCGGGGTGAATGATAAAATGATGAAATGTTTAAATGATAAAATAAATATTCTTGATTTCTGGCAGGCGCGAATTCGAATTCGCGCCTACAAAGATTTGGGTGTTAGCACTTCCTGAATACAAATTTCGTTCGCAATAAAATGATGAATGCTCACGGTGTTCGCGATAAAATGTTAAAATGATAAAGTGATAAAGTGTTGAAATGATAAATGCTTGCCCCGCTAAGCGGGGTGAATGTTGAAATGATAAATGCTTGCCCCGCTTAGCGGGGTGAATGATAAAGTAATAAAGTAATGAAATATTGAACTATATTTTTAATCTCTTTTTTTTTTATTTTAAGAATCTAATAAACCATGGACTTCTTTTAAATATTTGTCATCTACATGAGTATATATTTGGGTAGTTGTAATACTGGAATGTCCTAATAAAGTTTGAACAGCTCTAATATCTGCTCATCTTTTGAGTAGTGTGGTAGCAAAACTATGACGAAGTGTATGGGGAGTTACCTTCTTTTCTATTCATACTAAATTGGCATAATTTCTAACAATTTCTTCTATCGAATTTCTGCTTAAAGCTTCTCATCTACTATTTCCGGACAAACTTATAAATAAATGATCTGAATCATCTGTTCTAGCTTGTAGATAATCTACTAATGCTTCTTTTGCTTTTTTTGTAAGAAAGCTTGCTCTAATTTTGGATCATTTTCATACTACTGAAAACTGTTTATTGTCTGGATTTATTTGGGATCTTTTGATTTGAATTAGTTCTGAAACACGCAGACCTGTACCATAAAGCATCCAAAGTATCGCAGAATCTCTTTTTCTTTTTAAATCGTTTTGTTTTAATAAGAAAGGTGCTTGCATTATTTTTTCTACTTCTTCTTCTAATAGGTAATTTATTTCTCTATTTGGTATTTTGGATAATTCAAGTTTTTCGGGGGACATACAGTCTATGTCGTTTTTTAGGCAAAATTTCAAAAAAGATCTTATCGCTACGATATGATAATTTATTGTTTTTTTTGATAAATCTAAACTATTGAGATACATTCTATAATCTAAAATATGCATTGCTTTTATTTTTGTTACATCAATATCTCAAATATAATTTATAAATCTATTTAACCATAGACTATAATTTTCCAATGTTTTTGGACTATTGTTTTTTTCATATTCCAAGTAATAAAGAAATTTTTCTACTAGGGACTCTATAGATAAGCTAAATTTAAGATTCTGTTTGTGCTGGCTGTTCATTATCTAATTGTATTGGTTGTTGGTTTAAATCATCTGAGTTTTCCCCTTCTGTAAGTGTATGTAATTTTTGAATATAATTATCAAACTTGCCTATATATTCTTCAACTATGAGCATATTAATTTCTTCACCATTTTCAATGCTATTTAGAAGTCTTTCACTATGATTTTTTATATATAATCAATATTTGATAGCTGTAGTATTGTTGTTTTCTCTTCATCGAATATTAAATCCGTCTCCTAATTGGGCATATTCTTTTAATTGTTCAATAATTGCTTGATTTGAATCCATTTCGTCTTGTATCATAGTATCTATTCCCTCAAAAGGGTTGAAAGCATTGGGATCATCGTTTGCTGAATCATGTACTGAATCTATACCTTGTTCATCATTATTTTCTTCATTTTCTGTTTCTATCAATCAAGCCAAACTATTTGGGTCAGTTTCCTCCTTATTTTCTAAGTTTTCATCTACCTCATCTGTTTCTTCCATATCTAAATTTTCCATATTCTCATCTTCATAATCTACAATATCTACATCATTCCCGTCTCTTATAGCTGTAATTATTTGTCTGATTTCTTCAGGATACATTTTACTAAGGACCATAACTCATCAAACTATTAACAGCAAAATTAAAATAAAAAACTTGATACCAGATCCCTTTTTTTTCTTTTTATTTACAACTTGAACGGGTGGAATTACATTTGTTCATGCTGGAATTTGTTGTTTGGTATCTGTTAAATTCATGCTTTGTTCTATTTGTTTATTTTCTTTTATAACTATTGGTTCAAACTGACTTGATTGTATGATTTGATCAATATTTATAGTTTCATGGTTTGTTGTTGGATTAGATATTATTTCATCTAAATTTAATCACTCATCTTGATTTGTTGTATCTGTCTTTTGGTCTAAATTTCATGAAGTTAAATTGTTATGACTAGTGGTATGCCCTAATGTAGACAGGTCTATATTCCCTGTTTGATTTGAATTTAAAAGATTTTGAACTTGTAAAAATTCATCTTCATTTGGGATATAGCCTGTATTTGTTTGGAATTCTTCTTCTTTATTGGAGGAGATATTAGAATCTTGACTTTCTGGTTCATCTATATTTTGAGTATTTGTATTTTTAGTAGTTTCTTGATCTTCTGTTGTAGTGTTATTTTCAACTTTTTCTTTAGCAAATGAATCAGATAAGCTATCTAGTTGAACTCATTGTTCAGTATTTTCATTTATTTTATCTTTGAAAACATTGTTTTCTGCTCAAACAAAGGGTAGGTCTAAGTCTTGGCTATCAGAAAGATCTATATTTTTTTTTTGTTTTTGTATATTTTCATTGATATTGTATTGACCCATACTTTCTTCGAATTTTTTATTTTCTTGACTTAATCGATCATTATCAGCTGAATCGCTATTAGTTTCTACTTTTGGACTGTTTATTTCTCATGAATCTGGTGTATCCAATTCCAAATTTTTTGTTTTTTCATCTGTAGTATTTCATTTCTGAATATCATCGGACTGTGAGTTTTCATTTTCCATTTCTCACATATCATCGTTGGCTTTTAAATTTTCGTTTTGTATGTCCAATCAAGTTAAATCTAAATCTATATCTAAAGAATCCAAGATTTCCTCATTATTAGAATTAGTGTTTACTGGTGTAGTTCATGCTTGATTGTTAGAACTAGGATTTGTGTTTGTTAAGTTTTTTTCAGTAGTCATATTAAAAAAATTAAATTATAAAACCAACTTAATTATAATCACAAATGAAAATAATGCAAATTTTTGACCACTTTTTTAATGAGTTTGGAAAGTTTGTTGAGTTTGTAAAGCCTGCCACGCAGTACTGCGTGGTTTGTAAAGTTCATAAAGTTTGTAAAGTTTGAAAGTTTATAAAGTTCATAAAGTTCATAAAGTTGAAAGTTCATAAAGTTTGAAAGTTTGTAAAGTATTAATAACTTTATAACTTGCAACTTTTAACTTTATAAACTATTTACTTGTAACTTTATAACTTGTAAGTAGTTTTATGAATCTTTTCTTCCTAGTACTACTCACCAAATAGAAATTTTTGGATATTTGTGTTTTATTAGTTTTGCTATTTCGTTCATAGTGGCTCCTGTTGTGGTAATATCATCGACTAAAATAAGTGTTTTTGTTTTTTCCAAAAAAGAAAAATCTCATTTAAAAGCAAAAGCATTTTTTAGATTTTGTAATCTTCATGCCCTATCCAAACTAGCTTGAGATTTAGTTTTTTTAGTTTTTTTTAGAAATTGTTTGTATTCCAATCATAATTTTTTGGATAGGTTTTTTGCTAGTAAGTAAGATTGGTTGTATCATTTAACAAAATATCTTCTATGCCAATGAGACGGAATCCCAGAAACAACAACATTTCATTGTACAAGTTTGTTATTTAATTTATTATTTGCGTAAATGGCGATTACTACTCTATCTATCAAAAAATCTACAAGATCTTTTTTGTGATAATATTTTAATTTTAAAATTATTTTTTTTAGAAATCAAGTGTAAGAAAAAGGTATAAGAATTCAGTCCAAAAAAAACTCTTTTGCTGTTTTACAGTCCAAACAAGTTTCATAGTTGTTTGAATATTTATGACAAGATGAACACATTTCTCTATGAGGTTTTAGCTGTTTTTTACAATCTTTACATAAATATTCTCATATTTTTCAGCAATTTATACATTGTTTTGGGAATATTAGATCTAGTATTTTCATGGAGATATGGGATAGTAAATAATGAATAAATATAGATTTTTCAATAAATTTCAAATTAGAAAAAAAGAGCCATAAAGACTCTGATTTATAGGTTAGTTGAGATCCTCCTCGTCCTCTAGGAGAGCTGGGAAGGCTCTCTGTCCTATTTTGTATCCTAAAAACATCATAATCGTCCCCAGCAACATAGTTTGCCAAGTAGGATCGATAATTTTAGGATTTATTGGATTGGGTTTCCCGGCAGTAAACACCATAAACCCAATAATAATTATGCTTGCTCCTATATAAGCACGGAGCTTTTTTTTTGTTTTTTTAGCCATGTTTTTAAATTTTTGTTGACAAAGTTAAGTTTAATTAAATGATTCCAATATTCAAGCGATTTATCATTTATTTCTTCTTGTGTATTTCAGCTTATAATTAAACAAATAATTTTTCCTTGTATTTGTCTAATAAATTCTTATTTTGAATTATAAGTAATGTTTATTTAGCTAATATATTTTTATGAATCTTGAAAAGCTTTTTGGTAGCAAAACAAAAGTAGATATACTTAAATACTTGTTGTTTAGGAGACAATGAGTTTCTATGAGAGCTTTGGAAAGTGAATTGGAATGGACTTTCCCTGCTATCAAAAAACAAGTCGAGTCTCTGGAATCTGCCAACATTATAGAAATTGATAAAAATAGCACAGGTCGATCTATCACTTTAAAAGCGGAAGTTTCTCAATTATTGAAAGAATTACTATATTTTGGTCTTAAATCAGAATTAATAAATCTTTTTTCTACTTATGAATTTATGATAGAAAAATATTTTTTTGGAAAATGTTTTGGGATAAATTTAGATATGGATTTAATAGTAATATACAAAAATTTAGAAAAGCCTCAAATCGATAAAATCAAAGAATCTATCAGTGAGATATTTAGATGATATTTTATTGAAATAGTGAATGTTGTATTTATGTCATTAGATGAATGGAATAAACGCTACAGATTAGCGGATAGATTTGTTTTGGATATTATGAGAACTAGACAAGAGTAACTTAGTTTAAAAGTTAATAAAGTTATGTGTTCTACCACCCGAATGCTGTCTTTGGGACTGGATTTTCCCTGAGGGTCTAATCAGTAGCTTCCATAACTACTTGATGAAAGTGTTCGCAATCTGGAATTATGCAAGTTTTAGGGGCTATTTTTTTTCTCTAGTTAATTTTCACTTGAAATATAGCTAGCAATCATTAAATATTTCTTTGGAAGTTTTTTTTATTATGCAAAATAAATTTAAAATGATGAAATTTATTTATGATAGTTTGGATACTATCAAGGGATTAAAACATCCTAACAAAAAAATGTATATCAATTTAACTATTTCTATTTTTGCCATGGTAATAGTGGCGTGATTGTATTTTATATTTGCTGATACTATATTTAGTTCAATATATAATTTATTTTATTCTATGGCTTCATAATAGTTAATTGCTTATTATGTTGTTTTATACATTAAAATAAACAAAAAAATGGTTCAAGAACAAAATATTTGAGAGATTAGAAAACAAATACAAGATAATACTTTTAGGTGGTATGTTTTGAGTGTTGTTTCTGGACAAGAACAATTGGTAATAGATAATATGAAAGAAAGAATTCAAAAACAGTGACTCTCCGAAGATGTTGTAGATTATTTGTCTCCAATAGTAAACGAATATTCTATGAGAAAATGAGAAAAAATTACCAAACAAAAAAAACTATATCCAGGTTATGTATTTATAAAATCTAGAATGAATGATAAAATATGGTATATTGTGAGAAATACACCTGGGGTTAGATTGATTGTTTGAGCAGAAACTCGTCCCATCCCGCTTACTGACCAAGAATACGAAGATATGATAAACCATATCAAAAAATCAGAAGAAAGATCTTCTCTTAAAATACCGTACAAAGAATGAGATGTTGTGATGCTCAAATCTTGAGATTTCAAGTGAATGAAATGAAATATAAAAACAATAGATCACGATAAATGAACTGTAGTAGTAAATATTGAAATGCTTGGAAGACTAACCCCGGTAGCTGTAGATGCAGATAAAATTGAATTGATGAGTTAATAAAATTTAAATTTAAATAAAACAAAATGAACGATAATTATCATTTTGAGTCTCAAACTGTTAGATGGGCGGTAATTGTCTTATCTGTTTCATTGCTTTTGGTTTATGTAGTTTTGTATTATGTAAAGTGAGATTTGTGGAAAAAGGATTTAAATACAAGTCAAAACACTTGAGATATTGTAATTAAAGAGATTGAAAATTGATACCCGCCAGAAAACTACTCTACTTGAATAGAAATGGAAACAAACACCTGAATAAATAATCTGGTTGGAAATCAGAATATTACTTGAACAACACAAAGTAGCTATATTTGAATAAATACTACTTGAACAAGTGTTACTGGAACAGTATTACAAGATGATGATATAGAAAACATGATTATATTATCTGGGACTAAAACATACTATGGAGAACTGGATTTTGTGGACAAGATGTGAATATCTTATAGTTATGTTTTGATAGATCAAAAATGAATTTATTATTTGAATATGTGAGGTCATAAATATGATTTCTCTGACATTGCAAGAAAATTAAAGTGAAATTTATATGTAATGAATACTGATCAAGAATTGATAGCAAATTCATTGTTCGGTGATAAAATTACATTTATAAATATACCTGAGTACAAAAATAAAAAAGTTTTGTTTTTGTTGGATATCAACAATCAATCATGGTTGTTAGCTATTGATTATAAGATATACCACCAGGTAAAACCTTATTTAAAATCTTTATTTATTTATTAAAAACTATGGCAAAAGTACAAAGAATTTTGAACTTGGAAGTCGTAGCTGGGAAAGCTCAACCTGCACCTCCACTATGACCTATGTTATGAGCAAACTGAGTTAATATCGGTCAGTTCACAAAAGAATTTAACGAAAAAACACAGGAATTGATGCAAAAATTTTGAGGTTTTGATGTGAAAGTAAAATGTAAATTAATCGTTTATGTAGACAGAACTTTTGATTTGGAGATATGAACTCCTGTTACTTCCAATTTAATACTACGAAAGATTAAAGAAAAAAAAGGCTCATGAGAACCAAACAAAAATAGACTAGCTTGAAAATTAACTAGAGCTGATTTAGAGGAAATCTATGAATTAAAAAAGAATGATTTAAATGCTAATGATGTAGAAGCAGGGATTAAAATAATTGCAGGCACTGCTAGAAATATGGGGGTGGAAGTTGAAATGTAGTTTTATAGTCACTGGTCTTTAGTCGCTAGACACTAGTCACTGGTCTTTAGTCGCTAGTCGTTAGTCAGTAGCTAGAAGCTATCGACTATCGACTAGTGACTATTGACTAAAGACTAATGTCTAGCGACTAGCATTTTTGTGGGAGTTGTTCTGTAGAACTAGATATATTTATTGAAAAATCCTCAGCCTTAGTGGTATTGAGGATTTTTATTTTGCGGGAATTATAGTTTTTTTAGAGAGACAAAATGTTTGACTTAATTATCAAGGAAGATGTGTCAGTCTGCATTTATCCCTTTTTGAAATAATGGTTTTGATATATCGGTTGTAGGAAAAACTTCACATTTTCAATCAAAATATTCTTCTTTTCAATCTGGAGTGGTATAGATTAAAATAGAGCTACTCTTATCTATATAAGCTCGTTTTGCTCAAATGTTCACACTTTTAATACTTTCTCCATTCGCTAAAATTTTCTGTCCTTCTCAAATGTCACAAATTTCAATTTTTTGGTCTCATTTAGTTGCTTCGACAATTTGTAAGTCTTTATTCACAAAAATTTTTCTTTCATTCCCACTTGAATCCTTAATCCCAATTTGTTGTATATTGTTTTTCCCAAAAAAATCTTTGATATCATACACAGCATAAAGATCAAACAGGTCTCATTTTACATTTATTTTAACAATTTCTAAATCGCGATTTATATAAACTTGTTTAGTTTTTCAGTCTTTATTTTTAATATATATTTTTCGTACATCTTCTTCTGTTAAGAGTTTTTCTTTCAATCAAAGATTAAGTGGCTTAATTCTATTAAAATCTGCTTCAGAAGTTTCTAGAATTTTCTTTAAATATTCATCAAAATCTATAATTTCTTCTTTGTGAGAAAATAACATTTTTTGATTATAAGTTTCCTTAATAGATTCTAATAATTGCCTATCTATAGAAGCATGCCTTAATAAAGATTTTTCTTTCCTAGCCAAATTTTCAGGCTCTTCAAGAAGCTTCACAACTATTGTAGGAAGATTAGGATAGTTATCTTGTAGATTAAGCGTCTTTAGTGCCATATCAACGATCCTCTGAACACATTCAGAACTGTAAGGAAATTGCTTTTCTTTATCCAAAAATTTTTCTTGATGTTCGCCAAAGTGGATAAACTCCTCAGAAAAGCTGTTTTTGACGGCAGTATTAGTCATTGGTTTTATAAAAATAAATATAAAAATATATTTCATATAAAATCATTATATAAATACGCTAGCAAATGTCAAGCTGATATAAACAAATTCAAAATTATACATAAAAAGTCTCAAAACATTATAGAAACCAATTATCTCTTGGCGGTATTTTCATGCTACAATTTTTTACTAAAATACTACCAATCATACAAAAAAACGATTTCTCTTGATTTTAACAAGAGAAATCGTATACTTTTTGACTGTGGGAGATCAAACATTTCTTGATCGCTAACACCACTTTTATAAATTAAATTATTAAAAATGTCTAAAAGAGGAAAAAAGTATTTAGCTTCAACAGCTATGATTATCAAAGGAAAAGCTTATCCTCTAAATGAAGCTGTGGAGTTAGTAAAAAAAACTTCTAATGTAAAATTTGATGCTACTGTGGAGCTATCAGTAAAAACGAATGCTAACCCAAAATTTAATGATCAAATCCTCAGAGGAACAGCTGTATTACCACATGGGACTTGAAAAACCAAAAAAATTGCTGTATTTGTTTTAGATGAAAAATTGGATGAAGCTAAAAAATCTGGAGCTGATATTTATGGATCTACAGATTTGTTGAACAATATTAAAAATGAAAAAATTGATTTTGATATTTTGATTACTACAACAGATAGTATTAGAGAATTAGCACCTGTTGCTAAACAACTTGGACCAAAGGGTTTGATGCCTAGTCCAAAAGCTGGAACTGTTACAAATGATTTGATAAAAACTGTTGAAGAATTTAAAAAATGAAAGATAGAGTTTAAATTAGATAAAACTGGGAATGTTCATGTTCCAGTAGGAAAAGTTTCGTTTACAGAAGATAAATTGGCTGAAAATATTCAAGCAATTTTGGATACAATGGAAGAAAATAAACCAGCTTGAGTAAAAGGGAAATTAATAAAAAAAGTTGTTATTTCTTCCTCAATGTGACCTGGAATTTTGCTTGAATATATTGGAAAATAGTAGTAAAATTTTTAAATAAAATACTATATTCTTTAGACTTTTTCCATATCACGAACAAAAAATACTAAAAATTGATTTTTTGAATTTTTTTTAAAATTTTAATTATGCCGAATTTTTTGTATTGTAAAAAAAATCTTCGTATTTAATTAATGGAGATTTTTTTGTTATTATTTATATAAGTTAGTATTGTACTCTATATTTGCTCATTCTTTGTTTTCTAAGTGTGTTGTATAATCAGTTATTAGTCACAATATAAATCGTGAAAACTTAATTATTATGATCATTATTATAGATTTTATTATTATTCACAATGAAATCTTTGAAATACTCTTTTTTTCGGTAAAAAAATTTCGGAAAAATAGTCAGATTCATATTAGAAGTATTATGGCAATTATTATTACAAATTTTGGGGTTAATATGTTTCGGATATTCCATAAAGCTACATCTGCTTCATTTCATCCAAAATAATTTAATAGATTATTTGGATCGATGTTTATGAGTTTCAACATCAGTAAGAAATAAAATCAAAATCAGATAATTATTAGGATGAATAAATTACATGCAATGTTTGTGATGTTTTCTAAAATTTTTTTCATTTTTGTAACTTTTAATATATGAAATTGAAGCTTGTGATCAGATTTGTCGTATGATTTAGAATTTTTTTGCTTTTTGTTTTAACATTCTATATCATAAAATTATTGCTATTAAAGAAAACAGGATGTACAAAAGTAATAATCTTGGAGCTATACTACATAAACTTAGATCTAAATTGAGTGCTAAAAGATTTTTGTTTAGTATGCCGAGTGTTATACAAGTTAAAATAAATCATATAATAAATCATAATGTTATTGAAAGTAATAAGGTTATTATAAATCACATATTTACATCCTTGGTTTTGGCTCATAGTAGTTTTTTTATTTCGATTTCTTCATAAAAGTTATTGAAAAAATGTCTTAATAAATGTTGAGTAAAAGACAATATTATGATTCCCAACATTACCACGATAAAGTAAAAACTAAATTTGATTATATTCATAACTTTTATAATCTTCAAAGATCTGTTTTCTTGTTGAACTAAGGTCGCTCATTTATCTACATCTTTTATGTTTAATATTAGGTCTTTATTTTTTACAATAATATCTTTCATGATATTGTATTCTTGTTGATTGCGGAACATCACATATAATGTGGAGGTTAACGGATTTTCTATCCCAAATTTATCAAAGTTTTTTGTAATGGCTGGAACTCTAGTTTCTAGGTAATTGAAAGCATCTTCTTTGGATGAAAATTCTGCTTTGATTCAATGTCTATTTAGCTCATCTTTTATGCTTAGTATTCTTTTGAAAATATCGTCAGACCCTTTATTTTCTTCATTAATATAAAAATATATTCCTACTTTGCTTGTAACAAATTCTCCTATATTTTCGATTTTTAGACTAAATCCAACAAAGATATTTAATAAGTAGAACAAAAAAGATAAAAAGATAGAGGTAAGAACTATCCTTTTTAAACTTTTTTTTAATATTCTTTGAACATCTCGTGCAACTACAGATTTTGTTTTCATTTTTTATTATTATATTAAATTAAACAGTTTGAAGTTTTACGAATTCTTCAAATAAATCTATTTTAGAATCGTAATAACTAATATCTTTATCCACAGTAACTAACTCGTTGTAGTTTTTGTGATAATGTTTTATCATATTTTTTGCTCTTTGGTATTTATGTTCCAAAATATATATTTCTATCAAATTATAAATTACCTCTGTGTCTTTATTATGTAATGAAAAGGAATCTTCCAGAAAACTAATTCATTTTTCTCTATTTCAATACCAATATTCGCATAATCCATAACATCTAATAATTTCATGATTTTCAGCATTTGTGAGAACTAATGCTTTTTGCAGATAAGATCTCGCCTCTTTCCGATTATTTTTTTCCATTTCCAAAATTCCTTTTATATATAGTCACAAAGGATCCTCATTATTTTTTTTGGAATTCAAAAAATCGATTGCTTTTCAAGCTTTGTTTATTTCTCCTTTTCTATATTGAATGTCTGCTATTTGTAATAAAGCATCTTCATCATTTGGATCGTTTACCAATAATCAGTTTGTAATTCTCATTGCCTCATCAAACTTTCAGAGGTCTTTGAGTTCTTCTATTTTTTCCATTAAAGATTCAGGGATGTATGCTACCATGTTTGTTTTGGGTTTAGAAATAAATCATTTTGTTAATACAATGATACATTTTTTTAGCATAAAAAACAAATAATTCCATCATCTTTTGAATTTAGTACTTTACTTTCTATGGAAAATGTGTTAAGTTTGTAACTTTAAACTTTATAAACTCTCAACTTTATAACTTGTAACTTCCTATCTTTTTACTCATAAGCTTACTTGGATTTCGTGTTTGTTACTTCATCTTTGAATATTTAATATAACTTGTTTTTCTGGATTATAAGTAAATAGTTCATACAAGAAATTATTATAATCTACTTTTACATTATTTATTCATACAATGATATCATTTATTTGTAATCATGCCTTTTGAGCGTTGGACTCTTCTTCTATTGAAATTATTCTTATTCCAACTGGATTTGATTCATATTTGATACCGATTTCTGGTCTTATTATTTGTCCACTTTGTTTGATGCTAGATAAAGTTTGGTTTATAAACTCTTGATTGATGGGCAAGGAATAAGAGGCTCCATATTCTAAATTATCTATTGCTGTATTTATCCCTATTATTTCTCAATTTAGGTTTATTAATGGTCATCCACTAAATCATGGTTCTATAGCTGTGCTTGTTTTTATAAGTCAAACATAAATATTGTTATTGTCCATTTTAAATTTTTGATTCAATGAGTTTATAATTCACATTTTTGTGATTGTTTCTCAGATATCAGGATCTTTTTTTAAAGCAAAAACTGTTTGTCAGATGGTGTTTTTGTCTTGTATTTTTTTGATTTTGGATGCTGTGAGATAATCCTTTACTTTGATTTTTATAATTGCTAAATCCAATCCATCATCGTATCGTATTTTATCCACCGGGAATTCTTGATTTTGTAAGATTACCTTATACTCAGCGTTTTTATCTTGGACAACATGTTTATTTGTCAAAATATATCAATCATTGGTTAATACTATACCATTTCATTCCAGCTTATTGCTTGTTTCTATGATGCTTTGAGGTCAATTTTCACCGTCTTCTACTATTTCTATGTTTTTTTTGGCATATATCGCTACAATATTTTTGTCTAGTTCTCATAAATTTTTTAATATCGATTCTTCGAATAATTTGAAATCAAAATCTTTTTGATGTTGGGTGATATCCACGATATCTTCTCAGGTAATAATTGATATTTTAGTTTCTAGTTTGCTAATTTTTATCATTAACAGCAATACCAACAAAGTTATTACACTCATTAGCATTGTTAAAATTATTGAACCTATCTTGTTTTTTCACATTTTATATCTTATGAGTATAAAACTAGTTAAAATATAGTATTGTCCCCAAAACTACTCAATATCTCCATCTGAAAATAAGGCATTTCTTTTTTCTTCTGCTTCTCTTTCTGCTTTTTCTCTTGCTTTTCTTTCTTCTTTTCATTTAAAATTTTCTTCTTTTTCTTCCCAAGGTCTGTATATCAATTCTATATCTTTTTTTACGATCTCTTTTAGAGGAGTATCTGGCATATCCAATTTTACATCATTTGAATGTAATGTTTTGAGGCTTCAATCCGTAAATCTGATTCTAATCGCTCATTCCTCTATACTAATACCTCACTCCAATTTACAATCCCCAGTAGCCCAAACATCTCATTTTCTAGCCCTTTTTCGTACTCTCAAATCTTCTAAACTTAGTAATTTAGCTTCTTTTTTGTTATGTACTAATAAAAATGGTTGTTCTTTATGTAAAAACATGTTTGATACTCTATCTCATTCTTGTAAATCAATGGCTTTGACTCATCCAGCGGTTTTTCACATTGCTCTGATATCTGAGGCTGGGAACAGCAATCCTCGTCATTGTTCTGTCACTATAGCTACATTGTCTCCATCAGAAACTGCCAAAACTGCTGCGATTTTTTCTTTTGCTTCCAATTTCATCACGATTGTTGGAAACTTTTTGAATTTTAAGATTAAATCTTTGTTTATTTTTTTAATATTATTATCTTTTGTAAGAAATAATAGGTGTTCGTAGTGATAATGCAAGGTTTTGGCAAAAATTATGTTTCATTTTAGGCCATATTGCTCTTTGAGGTCCAAAGCATTTTTTACCATAGTAAATTGTCATAAATCTTTTAGTCTTTCTACTACTAGTTCCCCCAAATCTGTGATCACTATTAGATTATCTTGATTGTGAGTATAGATCAGCTCTAATGTTTCCTCTGGAATAGCAAGAATTCTGGATTGATACAAAACTCTGACATGATAATCGTTTCCTATTCGCAAAATTACATCTTCTTTTATTTTATCTGCAGCATCTCTGTATGCTTTTAGACTGCTTCAAAGACTATAAACGCCAAGATCGTTGGAAACTTCTGTTTTTCTCTCGTCCCCATATTTTTCTTTTATGTAATTTAGCTCCTCTACCACTACTTCATCCAACTTTTCTGAATTGTTTATGATTGATTCTAAATATTCAATTAGTTTAATTTTTTCATCAATTTCGTCGGATATTTTTTGTATTTCCAATCCAACTAAAGATTGTAATCTCATAAGTAGAATGTATTCTGCCTGTTGGTCTGAAAAATCAAACTTTGCCATCAGATTTTCTTTTGCTTCTTGTTTTGTTGCGGACTTTTTGATGGTTTCTATTACTTCATCGATAATATCGATAGCTTTTTTTAGTCATTCCAAAATATGTAACCTATCTCTTGCTTTATCTAATTGATAATTTGATCTACGATAAACTACTTGTCTTCTAAATGTAACAAATTCCATCAAAAGCTCTTTGATATTGAGTGTTCTAGGTTGTAGTCCATTGTCAACTAAAGAAACATTGTTTACATTAAAATTTGATTGTAAATCGGTTGCTTTGTATAATTGGATCAAAATTTGATCTGGATTTATTCATTTTCTAAGTTGTAATACGACTCTAATTTTATTTTTATTTGATTCATCCCTAATATCTACTATTCAATCAATTTTTTTATCTACAACTAATTCACCGATTTTGGATACCAGTGTAGATTTGTTTACCATATAAGGTATTTCTGTGATTACTATATTTTTTCATGATTTTATTTCTTCTATCTCATGTCTGCCTCTACAAACTATACCTCCTCTACCCTTTGAATAGACTTCTTTGATTCTATTTGGATCAAAAATATATCATCATGTAGGAAAATCTGGTCATTTTACAATTTCCATAATTTCGTCTATGGATACAGAATATTTTATTGTTTTAGTCCCATTTGAATTTGTTGAATCTGGACTCGTTGTGGAATCGATATTTGGAAGCTCTTCATTTTGTGTATTTTCTGTAATATTTTTGTCACTGCTCTGTAAATCTCATTCATCTTGAGAAGAATTTTCATTGTTGTCCATAAAATCGATAGGAACCTCTACTTCTTTTCATTCTTTTTGGATCAGTAGCAAACAAGCATCGATTACTTCGTTTAGGTTGTGTGGAGCTAAGTTTGTAGCCATACCTACAGCAATACCCATTGTCCCATTACATAAGTGGTTTGGGAATTTGGTAGGTAGCATAACGGGTTCTTGCAAAGAACCGTCAAAGTTGTTTCTTCGATCTACGGTATCTTGCTCGATATCGTTTATCATTTCTTCAGCTATTTTTGTCAATCTAGCTTCTGTATACCTCATCGCTGCTGCCCCATCTCCGTCCATACTACCAAAGTTACCTTGTCAATCTACCAAAGGATATCTCATAGACCAAGGTTGGGCAAGACGAACCATAGCTTCATATATCGAACTGTCTCCGTGTGGATGGTATTTTCACATCACATCTCATACGATTCTAGCTGATTTTTTGTGTTTTGTATTGTAAAACATTTTCATATCGTACATACCATACAATATTCTTCTAATTACGGGTTTACAACCATCTCTAGTATCTGGTAATGCACGAGAAATAATAACCGACATAGCATAATCTATATAAGATTGTGTAAGGTCTTTTTCTAATGGATATGGAACCACTTTTCATCCAAAAATATTGTCGTTTGTAGCTACAGTCATCTATAAAAAATTAAATTTAAAAAACAAAAAAATATTAATTCGCATGATTGTTTTAATATATAAATTTACTGCTTAATTTCAAGAATATTAATGGATTTGGCTTGACATTTTTTTATGACAATTAACAATGAGCAATCCCTAATACTTCGTTCTAAATCAGTCCAAAACCACTCTACTGTCCTAACTCACCCCCCAAACCACTTGCTTCTCTAAAATCACCCCAAACCACTTGCTTCTCTAAAATCACCCCAAACCCTCTTTCCTATCTTAAATCACCCCAAACCCCCTCTTTCCTATCTTAAATCACCCCAAACCCCTCTTTCCTATCTTAAATCACCCCAAACCCCTCTTTGAAAAAGAGGGGCTTCCCCAGTTCTCCCCTATTATTTCCCCCTCTTCTTCGAAGAGGGGGATTAAGGGGGTGATTTTGAAAAAAAAGAGGGGCTTCCCCAGTTTCCCCCTACTATTTCCCCCTCTTCTTCGAAGAGGGGGATTAAGGGGGTGATTTAGAGAAAAAGAGGGACTTTCCTAGTTGTCCCCTACTATTTCCCCCTCTTCTTCGAAGAGGGGGATTAAGGGGGTGATTTATGTTCAAAGGGGAAAATTAGGGAGCGACATTGATGTACAAGGTACCAACATAATTATCAGGAGCTTGATAAGCTGGGATATTCAATTTCAGAAACGGTTTATCACCAAAAACTCATTCATCACACATAAAATCGTTTGGAACTGTATTTTTGATGAAATAGTCTACCGGTGCGATATGGATATTTGACCGATTTTGTAGAGAGGTATTTAATCACAGTGTGCTTGGTAGCGTACCACTCAACAAGTCCAAACTATTGTACATAAAGAACAAATTGGATGATGGGATACTAAACGAACTCTCTTGTCAAGAAAGTTGGCTTGAGGCGGATACCGTGATTCTCCATCATGTATTAGCGAGCATATCATGGATTTCTATATAATCGTTGTATTGACCTGTCTTTGTTTCAACAACTTCGGAAACTTGCTGTATTCCAAAATCGAAATCACTCAGCCCAGTAGCAAACAGGTTTGGAATATTTGTATAGATTTTTCTGCTAGCACTCGCTACTTGGTCATAAATAGATGTTACATATCCAGTATAAGTATAAGTATTATTTCATCATAGGCATGTGTTCAACATCTCAAACAATCGTCTATCAGTAGCGACTTTTCTTAGGTTGGATTTATACAAAAACTGTATCTCTTGTGCAGATAATGCACGATTGTAGATACGGACTTCGTCCAAAATCCCACTGAATACATAGTAAGAGTTATTTTTTCATACCAATAGGTTTGTATTATTGTTTATATTTCATGGGAAGTTCAATGAAATGTTTCTTTTAGTACCATCTTCTATAAAATAGAGATCTCCATTATTTTCTCTGGTAAATCCTATAAGTTTATATCATGACCGCATCCTGATTTGTGTATCATATGCCACACGACTTCCTCATGTTCATAATAAGATGTATATGTTGGGAGGGCCATAAGCATAACCAATAGCCCAACCTGTAGTATTACTAAATGTTCATCATTTACTTATAAGGGATCTAGCTCCTCCAGATGTGTTAGTTTGTGCTCGGAGCATCACAGTAAAAGGTCCTGTCCCAAAGTTCAATGAATCCGCTGTTCAGGCATCAATATATGAGCTTGTTCCATCAAATCTATATGCTCCATTGTGTTTTCATTCTACTGTCCAAACTGCATTATTTACATTAGTTCCTGTATTATTGTATTGGGACATATCTTTGATAATGCTGGTAGTCTCCCCCAATGCTGTAACTCTATCAAAATTGTACATCAGGACTAGTCAGCTATCGTATACACTATAAGCATTCCCAGCAAAATTATAGCCAAAAGATTTTATATTTTCTATCTGATCTAGCTGTATTTCTGTGAGGAATCTATTCTTATTCAAGCTAGCATTATTTGCAGGAGTTGTTCAAGTAAAAGATATCAGTGGGTTGGAGATTGTTTGTATTCATTCCCAAAATACAGTGATATTAACATATTTATTTTCGTTATCATAGATTCATATCACGCAAGAATCCGTTCCAAACTGGCCTACATTTGGGGTATAGCTGAGATCATCTCCAGCCACAGAGCATGTTCATTTTGTTCCGTTTGTTGATACTATCGCTGATAAGGAGCCACTTCCACAATTTCATTCTGTAGCATTTGACAAGTTTTTCCAGTTAACTGTTCTAGCATTCGCTCAAACACTCGTATGACCTGTGAAGTTATTCGCTGTCGGAGCCACATCTGTAAAAGTATAAGTCGCTGTTCTTGTACTTATGTTTGTCAAAGCATCTCTCACATATCAAGTTTTTGTCACTGTTCAAGGCTGTTGAGCTGGTATGCTTGTACTTACTGCTGTTGACCAAGTAGTTCCATTAAAGCTATATGGGCTAGTATGTAGTCCAGCACCAGTATCTGAAGCATTGATTATTATCAAGTATCAGTTGGAACATTCTGGTCATGATCTATTGTTGAATGTAAAGCTCGGTCCTTGTTTATCTATCCTTATCTCTGGCGAGGTTTTGGTTGGTTCGACATTTCAGACAAGGTCTACACTACGATAGCTTACATATATTCAAGAACAAGTTGTATTATTTGGGCAAGTAACAGTCAATGTCGTTCAAGTGATATTTGGTGAGCATTGGAATGGAGGTAGAGTGGTTCAGGTGCAATACAAGGTGTAGTGTACTCATGCTCATGTATCTGTTGCATTTAGTGAAACAGGGAAGTCTGTTTTCCTCCAATCGCTACTGATATTATCTGTCGTTGTAGGTGGGATATTATCTACGCCTGCATTATATGATTCAAAGTATGCTCATGCTGGGACAGATTCTGACATATAGCTTCCATTCCAATAATGGAAAGGAATAGCAGAGCTAGTTACATTCTTTATCCTTACCCCACTTTGAGTTTTTGGGATTTTTCAATTGTAGTTGAATAAATGAAAGAAGTAATCTCCCGCATTTGTAATACTACTAGTATCAAAACTTCCTACTGGTAGGGAAGTCAATGCTCAATTGTAGTTGAAAGAATAAAAAAAGGCATTTCCCACACCTGTGATATTGCTTATATCAAAACTTCCTACTGGTAAGGAAGTCAAAGCTCAATTGTAGTTGAAAGCACAAAAAAAATAATTCCCAACACTTGTAATATTGCTTATATCAAAACTTCCTACTGGTAAGGAAGTCAAAGCTCAATTGTAGTTGAAATTCCCAAAAAACCAATCCCCCACACTTATAATATTACTAGTATCAAAACTTCATTCCGGCAAGGATGTTAGGGCTCAAGCTCAGTTGAAATTCCCAAAAAAATAATTCGCTACCACACCTGTAATATTACTAATATTAAAACTACCTGCGGGTAATGAGGTTAGTGCTCAAGCAGCATTAAAAAGATAAAAGAAAAAATCCCCCACACTCGTGATACTACTTGTATTAAAACTTCCTATAGGCAAAGATGTTAGTGTTCAGTTTTGATTGAAAAAAGCAAAAAAACCGTACGGAGCATCCGTAATACTACTAGTATCAAAACTTCCTGTAGGTAAGGATGTTAGGGCTCAACTGGAGTTGAAAGCACGAAAAAAATCATTCCCAACACTTGTAATATTGCTTATATCAAAACTTCCTACTGGTAGGGAAGTCAATGCTCAATTGTAGTTGAAAGAATAAAAAAAGGCATTTCCCACACCT
>JAKJDW010000011.1 GCA_022705745.1 Patescibacteria group bacterium | reverse complement strand
GAGCACATTGATCCTTAGAATGACAATCTCCTTTTAATTTTACAAAAAATTTGTTACCGAATTAAGTAACTTGTACAAGTCCCCCTTAACAAGGGGGATTAAGGGGGATTAAATAAAAACTCTCATTTATCACAAAATCCCCCCTACCCCCCTTATTAAGGGGGGGTGTAACTTGTAACTTTATAACTTGTAACTTTACAAACTATTTATTATCTAAATTATATTCAAAGATGGAAATAAAGTTTAAAAGAATAAGTGATGATGCAATAGTTCCTACTCAAAATACTGCTACTGATGCTGGATATGATCTTTTTTCTACTGAAGATTATGTTTTGAAAAAACGAGAAAGAAAATTATTTAAAACAAATATTGTTTGTGCTATCCCAGAATGATTTTATGCTAGGATTGCTCCTCGTAGTGGTTTAGCTTACAAGCATGGAATTGATGTTTTGGCATGAGTAATAGATAGTGGATATAGATGAGATATTTGAATAATTTTAATAAACTTTGGAGAAGATGATTTTGTTGTAAACAAATGAGATAAAATAGCTCAACTGATAATAGAAAAATGTCATTATGTAAAATGGGTAGAAGTGGAAAATTTAGATGAGACAGAAAGAAATGAGTGAGGATTTGGCTCAAGTGGGAAGTAAAAAAATAAAAAAATAAAGCTACTTATTGATAGGCAAGAGATAGAAATGTGTATTTATATTAATTAAATTTGTCAAATATGGCGAAGGGGGAAATTATTATAAAAACTAAAGAACAGATAGAAAATATTCGTAAATCTGGGCAGTATTTAAATGAACTTTTGTATTTAATCAAAGATAACTGTAAGGCTGGGATAACTTTGATGGACTTGGAAAATATAGCTCAAAATTTTATAGATAAAAATAATTTAAAATGAGCTTTTAAATGATATAATGGTTTTCCTGCAAATTTATGTTTGTCGGTAAATGATTGTGTTGTTCATGGAATACCAGATGATTATGTTTTGAAAAATGGAGATCTTTTGAAAGTAGATTGTGGAATAATATATAAATGATGAGTATCTGATAGTGCTTTTGCTGTAGTAATATGATGAGAAATGGCTAATCCTCTTGCCCATGAATTAACTATGGTAACAAAAAATGCCTTAGATCTAGCCTTAGAAAAAGTTTGACCATGAAAATTTAGTTATGATTATTCAAGAGAAGTTTATAATATCGTGAAAAATAAGTGATTTAACATAATTAAATCTTTAACTGGACATGGAGTAGGAGTAAAGGTACATGAAAAACCAAATATTTACAATCGACCACATCCGGAAAGTAAAAACATAAAATTTCAACCATGAATGGTAGTTTGTTTTGAGCCCATTACTGCGATAGAAAGTAGCGAGGTAGTTTTAAAATGAGATAATAATTGGAATTTGTATTGTAAAAAATGAGATATAGGATCTCATTGGGAATATATGGTCTTAATTACAGAAAATGGATATGAAATACTTTCAGGAATAGTTTAATTTGTTTTTGTGCCAATAAAAGCTAATCCCAACGCATCTGCTGTATCATGAAATTCTGGGATATCCTTTAATTTGAAATATTTTGTAATAAATTTTTGTACTAACTGTTTGTCTGCTTTTGCATTTCCAGTAACTCTTTTTTTCAATTCAATTGGAGTATACTCCTCTATTTTGATATTATTTTTTAAAACCAAGCTAAGAATTGATCATCTCATACCATAAATAAATTCAGCATTTTTTAGGTTGAACGAGGTAATAAAGTATTTTTCCATTACAACTTTTTGAATTTTATGTTTTTTGAATAAATCTTCAAAAAAATTAGTTATTTCCAAAATTCTTTGATACTGTTGAATTCTATCAAACTTTTGTTGCTCTAATTCCAAAATACCTGCATCTATAATTTTCAAATCAGGTTGGATAAGAGCATATCAAAGCTTTTTAATTCAGGGATCTATTCAAAGTATCATTGGGAAGTGGTAAGGTTTGTAAACTTATAGCCCCCCTTAATAAGGGGGGAAAGGGGGGATTTTTTTATAAATGAAGGTTTCTATTTAATCCCCCTTGTTTGCAGAGTTCTCCGTAAATGAGTGAGTTAAGGGAGTTAGAATCCATTCATGAGTCTAAAATCCCCCTTAATCCCCCTTGTTAAGGGGGACTACTATCAACTTGTAACTTTTAACTTGTAACGCTTGCAAATACAATATTGAATTTAAGGATCTATTCAAGATAAATAAAAATATTATCCGTAAAATTTGTAAATTTATCATCAATTACTATTGATTAATGTGATGAAAAGTATAATTATTGAGTAGTAATAAATAAATTTGAATTTATTTTTATATTCTAATGTTTTTGGAAATGAAAAAAATTACTTTAATTTCTCTTTTACTTGCAGGTATTTTTATTTTTGGATGTAGTCAAAATGGGGACAACAACCAGATAGACACGGAAGTAGATACACAAATTACAAATTCTGGATTTTCTTCCTTATCTGACAAGCTACAAAAATACAAGTTTAGTTGGAAAATGGAAAAACCTTCAACTAAAGAAACAAAAAATCTCAACTATTTCTGGGATTGATTCCATGAAACATGGAACAAAAAAGTTTGAAAAGAAGTGTTGGAAGTAGAATGATGGGATTTTTCTGAATGTGAAGAAATTACATTATTTGATATGAACTGAACTTTTGAAAAACAAGTATCTATGGATCAAATAAAAAAAGGTAATATAGAATTATCATGAAAATATGATTGATATGGATTGGGATTTCAGCTAGATGACAATCAATTGAAATTCCTAGACAAACATTGATGGATTGTGTTTAATCCGTGAGACAGACGAAATTTATGGTCTTCTGAATTTTGAGTATTGGAGCAAGAAGAACGATGATTGTATTATCAAATGATATGATGAAACAAACTTCCTTACCAAAGATATCCTTATCACACAGTATTAATTACAAGTGATATGTTATTACATTTTTATCATAAAATATTTTCTAATTCTTTGAGGTACTATGAAGAAAGTGTTGCTAGAAATACTATGCAAAACTTATCAGAAAAAATGTTCTCTAAATTTGTAGATTTATATCAAACAAATAAAAATAAAGAACTAACTCCTTATTATGCTTTCTCTGTTGCATATTGGGCCATACCATACTCTATATTAGTTCCACAAAATATAATTGAAACAGCAATCGAAGAAAAAATGAATAATCAAGATTTTTACTGATGAAATATGTGAAAAGATATAGAAACAGAAGATTTACATAATATAATTTTAGCTAGATTGGATACAATACAAGACAAAATTCCAGCAGAATATCAATCAGCAGTAAAATCTGCTCTAAATGAAGTATTAAAAGCTACATCAAATAGAGCTGAAGATCCAATGCTTAGCGCTTTATGACTTAATGTAGATAAAAAGATATTTATAGAACAAGATTATACTCAATTTACTCCTAGATGACATTATACAGATAGCAGTCTTTTGAAAATATACTTTATGGGGATGAAACGATTTATGAGAGAAAAATTATATTTTAGAGATATTGAACAAGCAAAAATATCACTCATAATGATAAACAACATAAAAAATGATGAATTATCAAACTTCAATAAATTATATGATTTTATAGGAAAATTAATATGACAGGATGATGATGTAAATGTTAACGACATACAATCATACATAAAAAAGAATTCATGGAATACTGACAAAGATATAATAGCTTGAATAAATGAAACTCATCAAGAAGAATTACAAAAATTAAAACCACAAAAAATAATATCAACTCATTATAAAACAGAAACAAGATGAGAAGTTACTGAATCTCAAGCTAAAGATGAAACAGCATGATTTGTGTTCTTTGGTGAAAAGTTCACTATAGATAGTTTTATTTTTGATAAGATGACTGCTGGTAGTGCAGAAGTAGAATTTGCATATAAGCCAAACTTACAAACAACTTTTATAGTACCTGATGCATTGATAAATACTGGTATTATCAGAGATGTTGTAGATTTATGGATGGAAAGAGCTAAAACAAAATATAATGTACAACAAGAACAAATTGATTGATATAATCAAGCTAAAAGCGAAATCACAAACGAACTAAATGAATTTGATTTCAATACTTCTACTTACCATCAATGGTTGAATTCTTTATCTTGGTTATTCGCACTTACTGATCCAAATCTACCTTATTTCATGCAAGACCCATTGTACCAATATAAAAAATTAAATACTTTCCAATGAAATTATTCTGAATTGAAACATGATACTATATTGTATGTAAAACAAGCTTATGCTGAATTATGATGAGGGTGAGGAGGTGAATGTTCTATAATGATAACTCCTCCAGATTTACCAGTACCAAAATGATATGTAGAACCAAACATAGACTTGATAGATTCTATATTAAAATTAACAAATGATACTAAAGATTTTTTCTCTAATGATGAAGCATATTTAGAGTATGCAAAATTCTTATTATTTATAAGAGATATCGCTATCAAACAAAGTCAAAATGAGCTAATAAGTGATGAAGATTTTGAAAAATTAAGATTATATTATGATGATATTATAAACATATTATATCCTAAAAAGGTTATAGACTGAGATAATGATTTTATATCCGCTTTGATAGCAGATATATTTACTTCAGAAAATAATGGACCTTTATACATTGCTACATGAAGACCATATTTGATGATTGTAAATGTAAAAGATGCTAACTGAGCTAGAGCTGTTGTATGACCAGTATATAGTACTTATGAGTTTTATGATAGCGACGAGCCTATAGCTAGGGAACAATGAAGATATACAGATGATGATCGGCAAAAATGATATGATACATTAAACCACAAAGCCATATATACTATTCCTATGGAAAAACTTCTTGAACATAAATAATATGACAAAAAAAAAGATTATTAGATTTATTGTACTATGCCTAGTGTATTTGTTGATTTTTGTATTGTTTTTATGGAACAAAAAAAAATATCATATCAATTTTGCTGTAGTTCCACATTTTACTATTCAAGAACAAGTGGTACACAGACAGTATAAGAATATTCAAGATACTTATCAGCTTTCTGGGAAAAAAATTAACATATTAATAATAAGTCCTGATCATTTTTACGCATTAAAAAACAATAATCTAAAACTCAACAATATTGACAAAGATATGTGTTATAAAAACACATGCTTGAATGTAAAATGAGTTTATGAATGAAATGGACGAAAATATAAAAAACACATAAAAGAACATGGTTTATGAGAACAGTTTCCGTATATCAAAAAATATTTTCCGGATTCTAATTTGTATTTAGCCAAAATAAAATGAAGAGATTTTGGAAGAATGAATAATATTTTGGAAGAATTCAAAAAGTTAGAAAAAAAATGAGACTTATTGGTACTAGCTTCTGTAGATTTTTCTCATTATGTGAGTGAAGATTGGGCAAACTTACACGATATTAAAACCAAGTATGTAATACAAAATAGTTTGGATAAAGATGATTACAAAAACATAGAAGTTGACTGCCCTACTTGCTTGTATCTAACTAATCTTTGGGCTTCTGAAAAAAACCAATTTCCAAATTTTGTATTTAGAGATTCCAGTAGTGTAATAAACAATAAAGACCTATGATATGATAATACTTCCAGACAATGGTATTTATATGGAGATGAAAAAGAAAATAACAATTGAATAACAATATGATTTTTTTGAAGTTCTTTAAGTGATCTATTATCATTAAATAATGAAGAATTGGTGAATCATATGAGGGACTTTTATCAATTATGAAACATAAAAAACAATCCAAAACATAATGTACATAGAAAGTGATTTTGAATTGATTTTCTCGGATTTACATTAGAAAATTCTTATTCTGGCTTATCAAGTAAATTAAAAACCTTATCAGAACTATGATTTAATATAATAAATTTGGATTTGTCAGAAAATATTGAATTGAATGATAATTACGGTTACTTTGGAAACAAGTGAAATGCAAACAATATTATTTTAGAAAAAAATATTCGTGGAATAAAGATTGCTTTCCATTGATATGATTTTAGAAATAGAAAGAATGAAGATTGTAAAAATTTAGAAAACTACAAATCTGGCTGATATATTAATATTGTAAGTGTTCATTGAAAAGAAAAAATAAATTTATTAGAGGACTTGATAGATTGTGGTGCTGATGTAATTTTAATTGAACAAAAAGATTTAAGCAAAAATTTTGATAATAATATTCAATGGTACGAAGATAAACCAATAATATTTATAGCAAGAAATAAGTATGTATTAATCGATATTGATCAAAATTGATTAATAAATAATTTAATTAAAAAATAATAAAAAACTAAAAACAATAGATTTCTTCTTCAATATAAATTAATGTAGTACAAAACTTTGACAATTACTTCATCTAAGCTCCTTTTTTTGCTAAAATAACCTAAAAATATTGAATATTTATAAAATTTCAGTAATAATCTTACATTGATGAATTTATTTTTAATAAGAAAAATCGTTCTATGTTAGAAAACATTTCAAAAGCTTTGATTTTTGATTGTGTTTATGATCCATATAAATGAGTTGTAGCCTATGTAAAAATTATCCAATGAAGTTTCAAAACATGAGATAATTTATATTTAATTCACTCTGAAATCTCATTACAAGCTACTGAAGTTGGATATTTTTCACCAGAATATACAAAAGATTCTCAACTTACAAAATGACAAATATGATATATAGTTACATGACTAAAATCAGTTCGTGATGCTCAAATATGAGATACAATCATAGGGGATTATCAGAAAGTTAAAAAATTTGCAGAAGATTTTGAGAAGCAAAAAAACGCAACAATCCCCCAATCTTCTGCAATCCCTAAATCCTCTGCAATCTCCAAATCTTCTGAAATTAATGCATTAACTTATGATATTATTTGAACTTGTATGAAAATACACAGAGAATTATGATGATGAATGAGAGAAAATGTTTATAAAAATGCCATCATAAAATCTTTACAAAAAAAATGACATACAGTAAAGGATGAAGTACCGATAAAAATCTCATTTGAATGAGAAAATGTTTGAAAATGATTCATTGATTTAGTAATTGATGACAAAGTGGTAGTAGAGTTAAAATCAATATGATTTATTGATAAAAATTGCTTTAAACAAATTAGAACTTATCTTAATAATGTAAATATAAATGATTGATTAGTTATAGATTTTTGATGAAAATCTTTATTATACAGAAGATTTCAAAAAAATTATGAAAAACCAGCTTCCCAATCTTCTTTAATCTCTAAATCTTCTGAAAATTTTCACAATCTTCTGCAATCCTTATCTATACCTGGGTTCAAAAAATCTAAACCATTTGTTTATGCTGGAGTTTATCCTATTGAAACACCAGATTACGATAAGTTAAAAGATAGTTTAGAAAAGTTATCATTGAATGATAGTTCTATTGAATATTCTATGGAAGATTCCAAAGCATTATGATTATGATTTAGGTGTGGTTTTCTATGAATGTTGCATATGGATATTATCAAAGAAAGATTATCTAGAGAGTTTGATTTAGAAACTATTTTCACCACTCCTACAGTAGTTTATCTAGTAAAATCAAAAACTCCAGCTTTGGATAAAATAAAATCTTGAGTAAATGTGACAGAATTAGCTAAAACATGATATTATAGACCGATATTGTTAATTAATTGAATATCCCAAGAAGAGGTCGATCAAACAAAAGATTTTTCTATTTGAGAAATTATAGAAAAGTATTGAAGTATTTTAAAATTACGAATGATTGTAAAAGCCTGATCAGATATAAAAGAACAATGAATAATAGATGAAATTTATGAGCCAATTTGAGAAGTAGAAATAGTTTGACCGCAAGAATATACAGGAGAGATTATGAGTTTGTGTCAATCTTATAGGTGAGAAATGCAAAACATGGAGCATATAGATCAAACTAGAGTTGTACGAAAATATTTACTCCCAATGTGAGAAATTATTGTAGACTTTTATGATAGGTTAAAATCAGCTACAAAGTGATATGCAACGATGAATTACGAGTTCAAAAGATATCAAAAATCAGATTTAGTAAAATTAGATATTTACTTAAATTGAGAAAAAATAGAAGCATTATCTATGATTATACACAAAGATAATTCAGCATATCAATGAAGAGATATAGTAAAAAAATTAAAAGAGTTAATTCCAAGACATATGTTTGTAATCCCAATCCAAGCTGGGATTTGAAACAAAATGATAGCTAGAGAAAATATTTCAGCTCTTAAAAAAGATGTAATAGCAAAATGTTATGGTTGAGATATCTCTCGTAAAAGAAAGTTACTTCAAAAACAGAAAGAATGAAAAAAGAAAATGAAAGCTATGTGAAGCGTGAATGTTCCATCAGATGTATTTATCAAAATGGTAACGAAGTAATTTTTATTTGCTTAAAACATCTATCCTAAAATAGGCTATGAAAATTCAGAATAACTCAAATCAAAAAAAATAATCTATAAAATTTCTATTTTTCAATCAACTTTTAGATTTTTGGGCATAAGTTCCTCGTTTGGTACTCATATAGCCAATATTGCAAAAGGAATTATATTTGTTGGAAAATCAAAATATTTTTTTATTTCATCAAGCACCTTTTCACGAGGATATGTTCATACCCAAACAGCTCAATATCACTTATCATGTATTGCCAATAAAATATTTTGAATACTAGCTCACATATCTTGTTGAATAAAATCTGGACTTTTTAGCTTACTATCATCAAAACAAGCTAAAACAACTCATGATGATTTGGGAATCATCTTTCACCATTGCATTAACTCACCTAAAAAATCTAAATCTTTCTGTTTTGTGACGATAAAAAACTTTCGTGCCTGTTGATTGTGGGCTGATGGAGCATATAATCAATACTCAACTACTTCAGCTATCTGTTCTGGTGTAAGTTTTTGGGTATCAGAATAACTCCTAACAGATCTACGAGTTTTTATTGCTTCAAGTGTTTGCATTTTGATTGAATATTTAATCATATAAAATATTGATTCGGAATTCTATATGTATTCAAAAGATATAGGACTTGTCAACATTATGACAAATTTGATATTTTGAATTCGATATGGTGTTTTGATTCTAATATTTAATCTATATATTTTAATTTGTGCCTCTATGGTATTTAAATATAAGTACTATATAGTCACAACATTTATTTTTGCAATAGAAAATTAAACTTTTTTGTGGAATTTTGATAGTATTCGAATTCTAATAGTATTCGTATGTATCTGAAACTAAAAAATCAGATTTATTTGTTATTTTAAAATTATCTTGAAAGATTTTATTTTGGCTCTGGGATTTTGGAAATAATAGCATCTAAAACAGCCTCTACTCACTCCCCTGTCTTTCATGAAACAAGAAATATTTCTTCTTTGGGAATTCAAATAACATTTTCTATTTCTTGTGCTACTCTTTCAGGATTTGCTGCTGGTAAATCTATTTTATTTAGAACTGGAATAATTTCTAAGTTTTGATCTATCGCTTGATAAAGAGTAGAAAGTGTCTGTGCCTGAATTCATTGACTTGAATCTACTAACAAAATTGCTCATTCTACTGCAGCTAGAGAACGAGACACTTCATACTGAAAATCTACATGACCTGGAGTATCAATCATATTTAATTCATATCATTTTCGCTGCATTCTAACTGGAGTTAGTTTGATTGTAATTCATCTTTCTTGTTCTAAATCCATGCGATCCAATACTTGATTTTTATTTGATTTTCTGATTGTACTAGTAATTTCCAGCATTCTGTCCGCCAAAGTAGATTTTCAATGGTCTATATGTGCTATAATACAAAAATTTCTAATTTTCATCAATTTATACTAATTTATCTAAATTATTATTTTCCCAATATATCTTTTGCGTGATCAATAGAAATATTTCATTGTGATAGTATTGATAAAAATGTTCAATATGGTATATCCTTATTGTGAATTGGTAATATTACAATCACTCACTTTTTGTTTTTTAATTTCATATGAGATCATTTTTGTGAAATTTTTTCAAATCACAAAGATATAAGCATTTTATATATTTGTGTGGCTTTATATACTTTGGGCATTATGCAAAACTATACTCTTGTAAAGATAAGTTTTTAATCAAGTAATCATTATCTATTTTTTCAGATTCATAATATAATTCTATTGCCTCGTGTGTTTTTTTTAATGCTTCTTCTTTAGTGTATCAAAATGAACTTATGTTATTTTCTAATACTCTCGTTACAAACATATCTCACTCTTGCCAAATAGCTATATTTAACTTTTTTTTCATTAGTTTATTGTTTATATAATAAATATTATGTAATAATATAGTATAATTTAACTAAAAATCAATAATTTTACATTTTAGAAATAACTCGTTTTATAACTTCTGCCATATTATTTTTTGTAATTTTTCAATCATATTTTTGTAATGTTTCTTTGATAGAACTAGTATCATAACCAAATCATCTTAGGGAAGATACGATACTTTTGTATAATTTTTGATCAATATCCATTTTTGCAAGATCCTCAAAATCAAAATTTCATTTTAATTCTAACAATATTTTTTTGGCTGATTTTGGTCAAATACCTGGTATAGATTGCAATAATTTAGAATCTAATGTTTGAATTGCAGTATTTAATTTTTCTCTTGGAAACTGTACTATTTGGAAAGCTGTTTTAGGTCAAATGCCACTAATTTTGAACAAGTCCTCAAATGTACTTTTTTGCTCTACTGTGTCAAAAGCGAAGTAGTTTATAGTTTTTTTATTGTCATCTAGATAGGGATATAGAAAAAAATCTCATTTTTTTTTGGTTCAAAAATATGAAACTTCTATTCAAAAAGTTGAATTTTGAATAAAAGTTTGTTTTCAATATTTTTTTATTTCTCAATTGATTATGTGTAACATTGTAGGAATATGTGTGTAAAGTGTGTAAAGTTTGTATTCCCTACCACCCGCCCCGTAGTCCTACAAAGCTTACAAGACGAGTAGAACGGGGTTTCGTAAGGATTTCAATTAGAATCCCTCCCTCGGGGGAGGATGTGGTGTCCCGAATTTATGAGGGACTAGGTGGGGGTTTTACCCCCAACTACCCCGCCCCGTAGTCCTACGGGGCGGGGCGCAGCACTAGAACAGCTTCCCCCAAGGGAAGAATTTTTTCATTCTTAAAGTTTTCAACTTTACAATAGCTAATTTTTATATTTTTTCAAGTATTTTTGTGTTGATATATGGGTAAAAATTTGTATAAAGTCTTGTAGATTAATTAAAAAACATTCTAATATTTCTATTAGAATGCTTTTGTAAACTTAACAACTGTTGCTAGAGCTCCATCACACAGTTTATATTATATATAAAAAAATGTATTTGTCAAATATTTTGTTTTATTATTAATAATCGGCTACTGTATGTCAAAAATTAAACAACAATTACGAGAAAAACTTGAAGATGATATTACAGAATTAACAAAACCATTACAATTACTGTTAAATAAATGATTTACCTCTTGAACTGTAAATGAAGAGGATATTATTTCCGAGATTGATGACATGGATATGAGTTCTAAATTATTGGAGAAATTTTATGAATTAGCAGAAAAATTAAGTATAAAAGTTTTGACTATCGAAGAAATCTTGGAAAAGGAGGCACAAGCCTTGGTAGAAAAAAGTAAGTTAGGAAAGATAGAATTGTATGAAACTACACATAGAACTAACGACAAACAATTTAAAGATTTTATAAAACTATATTTCAACGATATATCCAAAATCCCCCTACTAACTTGAGAAGAAGAAAGAGACATAGCTAGAAAAATTAAAAAATGAGATGAAGAAGCAAAAAAAGTATTGATAGAATCCAATTTAAGATTAGTTATTAGTATTGCTAAAAAATATTTTGGTAGTAGATTGAGTTTTTCTGATCTAATACAGGAGGGGAATATTTGATTGATAAAGGCTATTGAAAAATTTGATCCTGATAAAGAATTTAAATTTAGCACTTATGCTACTTGGTGGATAAAACAAAGTATTACAAAAGCTATTGCTGATATGACAAAAAATGTAAGAATACCTGTTCATCTAATAGATGAAATAAACAGCTACAATAAAACATATCAATTGTTATTTCAAAAATTTGGTAGGGAACCAACTAGTAAAGAAATTTGAAAAGAACTGGATTTTCCTATGAAAAAAATTAAAAAGTTAGAGGAAGTTATATTCTGAAATGTATCATTGGATAGAGAAATAGGAGATGAATGAAGGGACACTTTGGCTGATATTATAGAAGATGGCAACACACTCAGACCTGATCAATTTGCAGAAAAAAATGCATTAAGACATAATTTGGATACGATTCTTTCTATGCTGGATGATAGAGAGTCAAAAATTATTAAAATGAGATATGGAATAGATTGACCAAGATATACCCTAGAACAAGTATGAGAGGAATTTGATGTGACTAGAGAAAGAGTAAGACAAATAGAACAAAAAGTTATCCAAAAACTAAAAGACCATGAATGATTGCTGAAAATACTGGGAATTGAAGATGATATTGCCAAAATAGAAGAAATGGAAAAAATGTGAAAAAGGAAGAAATGAAAAAGGGTCAAAAAAATAGAAGAAGATGAGGAGGAAGAAATAGATTATTCTTATCAAGAATATTTGTCCGACTTTGATGACGATGATGATATTTAGACCAAATAAGGATAATAATCACAAAACATATCAATTTACAACTTTATATATGATTAAAAAATATTTTTTAGATTTTAATTTATGTGTTGATGGTAGACAATAAACAATATGACGCTTCAAATATTAAAGTTTTGGAGTGATTAGAGCCTGTTAGACAAAGACCTGGTATGTATATCGGTTCTACTGATGTAGTATGATTGCATCATATGATACAAGAAATTGTGGATAATGCTGTAGATGAAGCTTTGGCATGATTTTGTACACATATAACTACTATATTACATGCAGACAATTCTGTTACCGTTTACGATAATGGTAGATGAATCCCTGTAGATAAACATCCAAAAACTGGTAAATCTGCCCTAGAAACGGTTTTTACGATGTTACATGCTGGTTGAAAATTTGATAAATCAGTTTATAAAATATCTGGAGGTTTGCATGGAGTTGGAGCTTCTGTTGTAAATGCATTATCGGAGCGACTGGAAGTAGAAGTACACAAAGATGGGAAAATCCATAAAATAAGGTTTGAAAGATGAATACCAGTATGAGAAATGGAAATTATTTGAGAAACCGACAAAACTTGAACTATTGTAAAATTTCTTCCTGATAAAAAAATATTTGATACGATAGAGTTTAGTGGAAGTACAGAAGTTGCAAGGATGAAACAATCTGCTTACCTTACTCCTGGAGTAACTTTTACAATTATCAATGAAAAAGAATCTGTTAGACAAAGATTTTATTTTGAATGAGGTATAAAAACTTGGTTAAATAATTTAGTATGAGAACAAACAAGATTTTCCTCAGCTCATTATATAAATCAAGAATGAATAGATTGTCTTGCAGAAATAGCGTTTCAATTTGTAAATACCTCTAATGATCACACTTTGTCTTTTGTTAATAATATTCCTACGAAAGATGGAGGTAGCCATGTTTTGTGATTTAGATCTGCTCTTTTGCAGGCAATCAATGAAGTATGAAAAGAAAAAGATAAGATTGATAAAAAAATAGGAGAGTTTCAATACAGTGATGTAACTGATGGGCTTTATGCTATCGTAAATGTGAAAATTCCAGAACCTCAATTTGAAGGTCAAACTAAATGAAGACTTGGAAATGCTTATGTAAGAGTAGAAGTAGAAAAAATCATGTATGAGTATTTGATAAATACATTTAGAACAAATGAAGAGGAGTTTGACAAAATTTTTGATAAAATAAATTTGGCCGCTAGAGCTAGATTGGCGGCTAAGTTTGCAAAAGAAACAGTATTAAGAAAGAATATATTAGTATGAGGTGTTTTGCCTGGGAAATTAGCAGATTGTGCCAAAAAATGAAAAGAATGAACTGAATTATATATAGTGGAGTGAGATTCAGCATGAGGAAGTGCAAAACAAGGTCGTGATAGCTATTTCCAAGCTATTCTGCCACTGAGAGGTAAAATATTAAATACAGAACAAGCTAGCATACAAAAAACAATGGCCAATGCTGAGGTTAAAAATCTGATTACAGCAATTTGAGCCTGAATAAAAGAAAGTTTTGATGAAGAAAATTTAAGATATGAAAAAGTAATAATAATGACTGATGCCGATGTAGATTGAGCCCATATTAGGACTTTATTGTTAACATTTTTCTTTAGATTTATGAGGCCGTTGATAGAAAATGGTCACTTGTATGCGGCTTGTCCTCCTATTTATAAATTTAAACAATGAAAAGAAGAAAAATACATTTATAAGGAAGAAGAAACTCCGGAGGATCATTGATTTGAATCTGATAAAACAGAAATCCAGAGATATAAAGGTCTTTGAGAAATGAATTCAGAACAACTTTGGAGTACTACAATGGATCCAAACAATAGAAGATTAAATCAAATTACTGTAGAAGATGCGGAAGAAGCGGATAGATTATTTAGAATTTTGATGTGAGAAGATGTTATGGCTAGAAAACACTTTATACTAACCCATGCAAAAACAGTAAAAGAAATAGACATATAATGAAGTTGGAAAACCTACCCCCCGTTCCTGTAAGTTCCCCTTAGAACTACGGGGCTACGGAATAGGATTACGGAAAGGAGTTCGTAAAGTATTAATAACTTTATAAACTTTTTAACTTGCAACTTTATAAACCCCGCCACGCCCCGCCACGCCCCGCAGTATTGCGGGGCGGGGCTACATGGCGGGGCAGGCTTGTAACTTGCAACTTGTAACTTTTAACTAATTAGTATATCTTTTAAGAGTTTTAGAGCTAAATTTTGGTCTAGAAAATAGGGAGAAGTAGCTATTGTCACTACTCTACTCTTTTTTATTAATTTTTTTGTAATATCTATAGTTTTTTGATAATTTTCTATACTCATATCTGGATGCCAAAAATCTAGATCTATATCAAGAATCACTCAATTTTCAAAATCAAAAACTCATAAATCTAATGTCGTTAAAGTATACTCAGTATTCACTTGCTTAACAGTAGGAATTAATCAAGTATCCAATGCATGACGAAGAAAATTTCCAACATTTACTCATTCTGGTCAAACTGGTTTCATATCTGTATGTTGGTCAATATGTATCACGGGTAATCATTTTTCTCGAAATTCTAAAACACGGTCGTGATTATCTACAACAACAATATTTGGTTTGATTTTTACTATATATTCCAATCAAGTACATTGATGCAAAATTCATTTTTCATCTACTTCCTCAAAAACAATATGAGATCATAGTCTCACATCATCAATAGTTCACTCTTTGATTGGGGTTGGATATTGTTTTGGCATTAAAATTCAAAAATTTATAAAATCAGAATATAGAAATGATTACTCCCGTTATTATAATGAAAATGTTCTTTTGCTATAACAACGGGCGGTTGATAAGCGCCCCTACATCGTTTCATCATTTCATCATTCACCCCGCTAGGCGGGCAAGACATAAGTAGTAGAAACAAAAACACTGTCTCCCTTTTTCAAAGGGAGTTGCTCTAGTGTAGTAGGATTTAAGATTCTCTCCACCTTTGCAGGCGCGACCCCGTAGGACCAAGGGTGCGGGGTAGAGGGATTTATGAACAGCATGTCATTTCGACTAAGCGAACGAAGTGAGCACACGAAAACAAGGAATCCTTCCCTCGGGGGAAGTTGTTCTATCATAGTTGGGGGTTGGGGTTGTCAGGAATTACTGGAAAGAAAAACCCCCACCTACCCCGCAGTACTGCGGGGAGAACATCCTCCCCCTAGGGAGGAATTTTTTCTTTTATCAATTTATCATTTTATCATTTTAACATTTTATCGCGAACACCGTGAGCATTCATCATTTTATCGTGAACAAAGTTAACCCCGCTAAACTACGTAGTTACTACGTGGTGGAGCTGGGGCGAGCTTATTTCCTAAATATGTACAATATCTACTCAAATATTTTGAAGGTTTTCTACAATATTATCGTATCATCTCAGAATAATGTTTTCGTTCATGATATTTGTTGTTCATTTAGCCATAATTCAAGCTAGTACCATAGCTCATCATCATCTAAGATCTGTAGAAGTCACATATCATCATTTTAATTTAACTGGTCAAATAACTATCGCTTGATGAGGGTTTAATATTTCTACTTTTGCTCATAAATTTTCTAGTTCGCTTAAATAACCAAATCTTCATTCAAAAAGAGTTTCAAATATCTTGGACACTCAATTGGCCTGTGTAAGCAATGTACCAAATATTGATTGTAGGTCAGTAGGGAATCCTGGATAAATCCTAGTTTCCAATTTAATAGCTTTATAGTTTTTTTTATTAAATGAATTTACTCTGATAGTATGTTTATCTATTATTTTAAAATCTATTCAAATTCTGTTTGCTATGCTATACATAGAAGATAAATCATCCACATCCACATTTTTGATAGTAATTTCACTATCATCTGCTCATGCTCAAATAGCGAAATATGTTCATGCTGCGATATAATCTGGGATAATAGTGAATTCATGGTTTTTGATTTGGATTTTGGATGGTTTAACTACAATACTATGATCTACATTTAATGTGATATTTGCCCCAGCATTGTTCAAAAATTTGATAAGATTTCTAACATGTGGCTCAATCGCTACTTGGTAAATATTGATATCATAATCGAAATTATCAGCAAAAGCTAAGTATGTAAGTAAGGTTTCTATTGCTGTCACAGAAAACTCCTGCATCACAATGTTTTTCTTTGGTTTTGTAAAAATCTCATAAGTTTTGAAATCGCCATTAGTAATTTTGATACCAGCTTGTACCAGTCAATCATCAAATGTGTCCAAAGGTCTTTTTCAAATATTACATCCGCCACTTCCAATAAATTTTACTTTTTTGTATCTACATAATCCGTATGGAATAAGTAAAATTGATGCTCTAACCTTGGTAGCTTTTTCCATAGTTAAATCGAAAAAATCTGTTGATTTAGATTTAGCTTCTTCAAAGATTTCTTCTAATACTTGAACATCTACAATTCATGGTTTGTTTGTTAGTTTTACCTTATTATCCAAAAGATAATTTGCAGAGATGATTGGTAATGATGCATTTTTGCTAGCTCAAATGGTCACTTCTCATCTAAGTCCACTAGAGTATTTTACTTGAAACATAGGAATTGATTAAAAGATAAAAACCTATAAAGTCTGGAAAGTATTTATTACTTTACAAACTTGCTACTCAACACATCCGAGTATAATGAATAGGTTTTTGTTTTCAAATAAAAAACACACAAGTATTTTTGTGTGTTAACTATTATTTATAGACATTTATTATACTATACAACATTCTGTTCTCCTAAATCCCACGCTTCTAATTGTCATTCAAGATAGGCATCAGCTGTTGGCTCAACATACTCTGAAATTTTTTCTTGAATAATTGGATTATTTATATTCTTAAGAGAGCCTCCCTTTTTCGTTAATTCTTTATTAGCTTTTTCAAGTAAATTTAAATCAATTCTTAGGTGACTATCTCATCATATAGACATAAATTCAAAGTAAGTTTGATAATTTGTTTTTCTATTATTTTCAAACCTGCTTTTTCACTTGTTCATCTTCCTAAAATTAAATAACCTATTGAAAACTGGACAATCAGTCCTATTACTTTTCATAGGATCTTTAGCTTTTTCCACTAAATTACTAAACTCATCTATAGCTTGTCTAAATCTTTGTAAACCGTTCGGAGTTTTTTGAGCTTCTATAGTATTGTTAATTATAGATAAAAGTTTATGTTGATTAGGATTATTAGATTTCTCAATTTTTATATCTCTTTGCCTAAAATCTAAATTAGGATCGTAATTCGCTCAAGTAAGTCGGTTTTGGAATATATGATCTAATATTTCTTGTTCTGCTACATACTCCTCCATATGTTTTCAGACAATAAATTTATTTATATTCTCATTTTTGAAACTACTATCCATTGTTCTATCAAGAGATTTATCAATCTGTTCTTCAATATCTTTTTCTCTATCATTCTTTTTCAATATTCCTGAAAAATCTATTTGTCATCACTTATCAACTAAACTATCGTATGTCGGTAGTGTAAAAGCTAATTTTTCTCTTTTTCAATGATTTGCTCAAACAAATAAATTTCATTCTCCATCTTCCGCTAGAAAATCGTCCATCTCTACTGTTCAATCATCCATATTATAATAAATTCATATATTTTTTCATTTAATGCTTCATCTAATATACAATTTATTCTTTTCATCAACAGTAATATCATCGTTTATATTTAATTTTATATCCTTTATGAAATTTTCTTGATTGATACTATTGATATCAAAATATGTCGTCAATCCCCTAAAACAACCTATCATCGCCCTTTCATGGATTTTTCTTAATATATCTTTTTTCTTTTCTTCTTCATATTGTGCAATATATTCTTTAATTGCAGTAAGAAGAGTATCATCTGAATTTTTTAGTGTTCAATCATCATTAATAAAATCTTTATATTTATCAAAAAGATCTTTATTTCTAAGAAAAACTTCTTTGAATTTTTTAACTGCATACTTAGGTAACCTTGATAAATCTTTTTCATTGTCCAAACTTAGACTGACTTTTCCACTACTTGAGTTTTCTAATCTTTTAGCTACAAACCCTTTTGTTCTTTTATTCTCTAAAATAGCATCAGAATTAGCAATATTTTCCAAAGATGTTGGACGAACTACCAATTTTTTTTCAACAGTTTTAGGTCTTTCTGAATTTATGGGAATAGCAATCGCGATTTCTATGCCTAAACTAACTGTCAAACCCTTAAATCATTCTAAAAATCATTTTTCACTTTCATTCAATTCTTCTCACCTAGTTTGCTTCTCTTGGATCTTATTGAATGCAAATAAATATTGTGAAAATTGTTCGGCATCTACTTTACCATCTAGTTTGTTTTTTAACTCAGCATCTAGCTTTGCTCTTCACTTTAAGTCTGGAGATAATCAATTATATAATTTTTCAAGTCATTCAAACAAATTTTTAATTTCTCTTAAGTTTTCTTCATTGCTATCTTCTTGTCCTTGATTAGCTTCTTCTTGTCCTTGATTAGCTTCTTCTTGTCCTTGATTAGCTTCTTCTTGTCCTTGATTAGCTTCTTCTTGTCCTTGACTGTTATCATTTGTTATTGAATTTTTTATATTTTCCAAGTATGTGGCTATATCATTTTCTATATAATAATATATAAATTGTTCACTAAAAACATTATTTTCCTCTTTCCATAATTGTTTCAAAATCTCCATTCATATTTCATTCACATTATCCCTTGAAAAAATTTTAAATCTAGTTTCTTTAGATAAGTCATCTATCATGCTATTGAACTGTTTTTTATCTACAACTTTCCAAATTTCTTGTCGAATATCAGAAACCTCTGTAGCATCGATCATATCTACATTATTATGCCCTTCTATCTCATTAGATTTTTCTAGACAAGATTTTTCATATCTATCATTATCAAACTCTATCATTTGAAACATTATATTATATTGTAAAATATAATTCACAATCTAATTATAATTAAAAAAAAATATTTGTCAAAAAAACAAATATTTTTTTTTAGTATTCTCTCTACAATTTATTTTTCTTGATTTTCTTCAAAAACTTTTTTCATATTTTCTAAAGTTTGCTTTAATGACTTCAATTGTTCTCATTCTTTTTTCAATTGTTCTCATTCTTTTTTCAATTGTTCTCATTCTTTTTTCAATTGTTCTCATTCTTTTTTCAATTGTTCTAATTTCTCTGTTGATTGTGCTAATTCTATAGATGTGTTTACACTCCTTATGGATTGTGTATGTATACTTTTATAAGATTTCTTATTGTTGAGCTTGGAAAATTCTTTTTGTCATAATTGTGTATTTTGGTTGGGATCAAGCAATAATATAATAAACATTTTTTTCTCTTCTTCCGTAAAAACTGGATTAAAAAACTTTAATATTTGTCTTTCATAAATAGGTCGAACATCGCTTTGTATAACACTATTTCGTAACATCTCAAAATCTTTTTTCTCTTCATCATTCAGAATATCTCATCCCATAAAAAACTGTTTTACAGCCGATACATCTGGTGAACTTCTATCTAAATCAAAATTTGCACTAATTGCACTAGCTGTATTATCAGTTACCCTCGCCAATTCTTCTGTTTTATCAATATTCTTATCGTTCAATGTCTGAGCTATTGCTTCCTTGACCTGACCAAGTAGACCTAGTGTAACTATTGTAGAAATTATAAGTCCTTGTCTTAGTTTGTTGTTCATTCTTTTTTTGAAGAATTAAAATTTTTTAGTTTATTCTTTCTTTTGATTTTCAAAAGTTTTTTCTACCTTGTTTAAAGATTCAATTTTTTCGTCTAATTTTTCTTTATCTTGTTCCAATTTTTCTCCTTCTATCTTTAGATAATTTTTAAAAACCTCTTCCACATCCATTAAAGTCCGCTTTAATCCTCTCAGTTCTTCTTCATCTTGTTTCAATTTTTCTCCTTCAGCCTTCAATTTTTCTCCTTCAGCCTTCAATTTTTCTCCTTCAGCCTTCAATTCAATTATCTCAGCTTTTAATTGTTCCCCTTCAGCTTTTAATTGTTCCCCTTCAGCTTTTAATTGTTCCCCTTCAGCTTTTAATTGTTCCCCTTCTTTTATTGATTGTTTTAACCTTGCTTCTGATTGTGCTAAGTTAATTTCTGATGTTATTTGTCTTAACATTTGAGAAAATATATATTGATATATTTTTTTTTGGTTAACTTTTTCATGTTCTGTTTTTCACCGTGCTGTTTCTTGTGCTTGGTCCATTAAAGCACCAATAAACATTTTCGCTTCTTCATTTGTATATGTTCAATTTAATGCTCTCTGCATTTGTCTTTCATAAAATATTCGTGCATCATTTTTGGATATTTTATCTCGTAATTTGATAAAATCTTTTTTTTCATCATTTGTTAAAATATCTCATTCCATAAAAAACTGTTTTACAGCTGATACATCTGGTGAACTTCTATCTAAATCAAAATTTGCACTAATTGCACTAGCTGTATTATCAGTTACCCTCGCCAATTCTTCTGTTTTATCAATATTCTTATCGTTCAATGTCTGAGCTATTGCTTCCTTGACCTGACCAAGTAGACCTAGTGTAACTATTGTAGAAATTATAAGTCCTTGTCTTAATTTGTTGTTCATTCTTTTTTTGGATTAAAGAATAAAAACCTTTCATCATCTAGATGATACTCATTTCCTTTTAAAGGTCAAATCAATTTTAACTTCTACCATTTTTTGAAACTTGGACAAGTTTGTTTAACATTTATATGCGCAAAACCTTTATGTTGGATTCAGTCCATTATCGCTTTTTTCAATCAAGGCAAATCTCTATCATTAGCAGAAATATTTAATTTACAACCGGCAGACTCTGTTAATTTCAATGGATCAAATGGAGATATAGTATTTCAATCTGGAGTAGATTTTGTTTTTATATTTTTTGGTGTTGTCGGAGAAGCTTGACCTGTAGTCAAAGCATAATTTTCATTATCAGCAACTATATGCACAATATTGATATCCTTTCTAGCAGAATGAAGCAGATGCCCAAGTCCAATTCAATAAGTATCTCAATCTCATGAAACTGAAATGACAGTCAAATCAGGGTTGGCTAGCTTGACTCCAGTAGCAAAAGGAATCCCTCTTCCGTGAAGAGTTTCCGCTCAATATCAATCCACATACTGACTCATTTTCCCACTACATCAAATTCATGTAACTACTACAGTTTTGTGTTTTGGTATTTTTAATTCCGCTAAAGCTTGTTTGATCGCAAGATGGATAATGAAATTACCACATCATGGACATCGTTGGAATTTTATAAGTCCTGTTCTCATTTTATTATATTTATATATGATAAAATTTTTTTCATCTTTTGTTCTCTCTCTTTAAGATATAGAATAAACAATCCAATTCTGTCCTCCTTCTTTAGAAGGAGGGGGACCCCGCAATTCTGCGGGGGTGGAGGATGTAAACAAATCCCTCTACCCCGCACCGTAGCCCCGCAGTATTGCGGGGCGGGACGGGGAGAACAACTCCCTTTACGAAAGGGAGACAATTAGTGTTATCCTTCTTCAGAACAGTTCCCCTCGTTAGAAGGAAGACAATTAGTTAACAAAAGCTCATTTTCTCTTTCTTTTAATCTTGTATTCAAATCTATAATAACTGAATCTAATTGGTAATAAATATTATCATTTCTATACCTTAAAATCTTAATTCATAATTTATTCAAATACTGTGTTCTAATTTCATCTTGTTCTCATTTTCGATCATGACTTTTATCATCTATTTCTATTCACAACTTAAGTTTTGCACAATAAAAGTCTAAAATATAATTACCAATAGGCTTTTGCCTTAAAAACCTATATCCAGTCTGATCTTTTTTTAAAACTAAATTCCATATTTTTCCTTCTGCTTCTGTCATAAAACATTGTTTTCTATTTTGCTTAGCATATTTTTTATTTTTAGGATTGTAATATAGTATCATTTTCAATTTTTAAATAAATTTCTCTAATCTTTTTTCTTTTCTGTTTCAAATCTCTCTAATATTGTTCTTCTTCAGAACAATTCCTTTCGCGGAAGGGAGACAACAAATACTGTCCTCCTTCTTTAGCCCCGCAATTCTGCCCAGCTGTTTAAGCGGGCGAGCGGGGTGGAGGATGTAAATAAATCCCACTACCCCGATAAATCGGGGAGAGCAACTCCCTTTACGAAAGGGAGACAATAAGTATTGTCCTCCTTCTTCAGAACAATTCCTTTATTACAAAAGGGAGGCAACAATTTCTGTTAAATCAACTCTATTTTGAATCTATCTAGTCCGTTATTTCCTCATAAAAGAAAGGGTAAAGTCAATTCTTTCTTATATGAGAAATCTTTCACTGCCAAGAATCATCTAGTAAATTGCATTCGCGCATCACAACTTGTTGCATTTGTCCCAAATAATTCATCTCTACAAAAACGAGTTTTTCTATATTATCTTTTTTTTCTTGGAAGAATTTTTTCAATCTTTTATCAAATGGCTGGAATGATTTTATGACAATAAGTCACCAGTCCGCTTTGTTTTGAATTGCATACTCTATTGAATAACGATTCATACCTCGTGTTACATAAAACTTTTTTGCATTTGGATTGATTATTTCATATCCATAAAAAGATTCATTAAATTCTTTTTGAACGAATGTTTGTAATTTTTTCATTCTCTTTTCCATCTGCTGTCATTTGATAACTGGATCTTCATTTGTTTCTCATGATTCTGTATGTTCATATGATGTTGCAATAAATGTTGTATTTTCTTGACCTGGAACAGCATAAGGAGAAATACCAGTATCAGTAAGCTTATATCTCAAATACTCATCGTTTTGTTTGGATTCTGCGATTATTCCACGATCTATCGGCTCAGCTTGCAAGTCTGTAGCAATAGATTTATATGACTCAGAAAGTTGTTTATCCAACAAAAATATAACAGGATGCTGATAAATATCAGACCAATTTAGCGCTTTTCATATATCTGTATATAATTCCTCAAATTTCGATGGTGCATAAACTATTGGTTGAGTATCTCCAAATGAAGCATTCATTGCATAAAACAAATCTCCTTGTGCTGTAAAAGTTGGAGTTCCTGTACTTGGACCATCTCTTTGTGAAAGAACATAGACTCATCATATTTCTGCTTGATTTGAGAATGAAATACCCTCTGACATCAAAGCAAATCATCATCCAGAAGTTCAGCACATAGCTCTCTTACCAGCAAACTTTGCTCACAACATAGACATACCAACCGCGATTTCATCTTCTCATTGAAAAAATGTTACTTTTTCTGGATATTTAACGATAATATCAATAATACTTGATGCAGGAGTCATTGGATATGCAGAATAAAATTCCAATCAACTATCTATCGCTCATTTTGCAATCAATTCATTTCCAAACATAAACAATTTTTGAGGTCAAATATTTTTAGAAAAATCTAAATCTATTTCGAAATTAAGTTGAACAGTATCAAAATACTCATATCAAGCTAACAATTCTTCCTTATTTTCATCTAAAACCGCTTGTGAAAAAGTTTTTTCTAAAAGAATAATCCCCTCTTCTTTTGAAATTCACAAAGCTTTTAACGAAGTTCAAAAGGCAAAAATATTTTTGTGTTTTTTTGCGAAAGTTTTTATATTTAGAATATTTTTTAGAGCATAGATTTTTTCGTTTTTTGTAATTGCATAATCATCAAAAGCAAAAAATAAGTCTATTGTTTTGGAGATATAAGGTGTATCTTTATCAGTGATATATAAAAAAAAGCAGTTGTTACCACCTTTAATAATTGAAACATATTCCTTATCAGCAAGAATATTAAAGCCCTTTTGGGAAAGTAGCTCTCAAAGCAATAATCCAGCTGTATTTACTCAAGATCCAGCTGGTCACGAAAATCATATAGATATATTCATAGTAGTTTTTACAAAAAACAAAAATATTACGCTTTTAGGTTTAAGAAATTAGTACGAAAAAGCAAGAAAAGAAAATATATTGAATGGCAAAATGAGGCATAATTAAAAAAAACGGGTGGCTAAAATGATAGGAAACAGTAGAAGTTAATTACTTTATCTACTGTTTTTTTATAAATGTATTATAAAATTTGTAAAAAATGTTGATCAAATAGGATCAAAAAAGATTGATTTAAAAGAGGAAAACAAAGGTATAAGGACCAGAAAAGCTTACAAAAGTTTAAAAAATAATTTATTATATTTATATACATTTGAAAAATATGAATGAGAAATAGATATTCCTAAAATAACAAATTCCCTAGAATCGGTATTTTCACATATGAAACAAAAAGTATGATTACATAGATGATTAAAAAAACATAGAAAACTTAAGTTAATAGATGAATTTCTTTCAAAATAGCCACCCAAAATCTTTAATTATGCCCAAAATGATGTGATGTAAAAATATATTTCTTACAAAAACAGTGTTTTTTAAAAAAAATATATCATAATTATTTATTACAAATTTAACTACTTCTTGGTGCAGGAGCTCCCATAAGTAAATCTTTTCCATCTCCTGTTTTTGGGAAAGGAATAACTTCACGAATCGTATCATGTCATTGGAGGATCATCAGAATTCTATCTAATCCTAAAGCCAATCATCCATGAGGTGGAAATCAGAATTTGAAAGCTTCTAGCATATGTCCTACACTTTTTTGAGTCTCTTCTGGGGTATAGCCCATAATTTTATATGTTTGTTGTAAGAACTCTGGTAAGTGAGCTCTGATAGATCAGCCTCATATCTCATTTCAGTTCATTACAATGTCGTATTGTTGCGCTAAAATATCTTGGATATTTTTCCCTTCCATAAAATCTTTTAAACACTCTATTTTTGGCATAGAAAAAGGATTATGAGTAAATTTTCGTTTTCCTTCATCTGTCTTTTCAAACATTGGAAAGTTTCTTACTCGTAAAAGTGAAATGTCATCTTCCTTGTATAATTTGTAATCTTTAGCTATTTTTTGTCTGGTTTGTGAAAGGATTTGATGAGCTGTTGATTCTTGGTCTGCTACGAATAGTAAAGTATCTCATTCTTTTGCTCCAGTTTTTCCAATAATTTTTGCAACAAGTTCTTTTCCAAGTTTTTCTTCTACAAAATTAGCTTCTCATCATACATGAAAGTTTGCTAAACCTCATCATCCAAGTTGTTGGGTAAATTCTTTGAGAGTAAGATCAAGATATTTTTTACTAAACATTTTCTTTCATCATTCTACAAGCATAGCTTTTACAATTCATCATTTTGCAACAACATTTGCAAAAACATCAAATCCACAATCCTTGACCATATCCGTAAGTGTATACATTTTGAGTCAGTATCTCAAATCTGGTTTATCAGTGCTATAATGCTCCATAATATAATTATAATCATAGTGAGGAATAGTTTTAGTAATAAGTTTTTTATGAGGATAGTTTTCTTTTATAATTCACAATACAAGCTCAGTAATCAAAGAAATAATATCTTCTTCTTGGATATAAGCCATCTCCATATCTACTTGTGTAAATTCTGGCTGTCTATCTCATTTTGGATCTTCATCACGAAAACATCTCGCAATTTGATAGTACTTATCTACTCCAGATCACATAAGTAATTGTTTAAGTTGTTGAGGTGCTTGAGGTAAGGTATAAAAACTAGAAGGATGCAATCTACTAGGAATATAAAACTCTCTAGATCCTTCATCACTTGGTTTTCCCAAGATAGGAGTATCAACATGTAGAAATCATCTTTGATCAAAAAAACTCCTGATATACTGAGTAACTTCATGTCTTTTGATAACATTTTCCAGAATACGAGGATTTCTGAGATCCAAATACCTATAGGTCATCCTTAGGTTTTCGTTTACTTTATGAGATTGTGGAACTTCAAAAGGAGTATTCTGAGAGCCTGAAAGCAATTCTATTTTATCTGCTTTTAGCTCAATGATTCCTAACCTCAAACGCTCATTGATATCATCTGGAGATCTTTTGATAAGTGTTCATTCTACCTTAATTACGCTTTCATCCGCCCAACGAGTGATTTCATCTAAATTGATGTCAGATTTTTTATCAATTTGAATTTGCAAAATTTCTCCTTCACAGCGAAGATCTATAAAAACCAGATCTCCATGATCACGAATAGATTGAATCCATCAAGAAGTAGTAATTTTCTGATTTTCTAAACTATTGGATATTTCTGATAGTGAATGAGTTCTGTAGGGTTTCAAAAAAGTATCAAAATTGTATTCGTAATTCTTTTCTGCAGTAGTCCTCACTCCTCTCTTTCTCTCTCTACTTTCAGTTTGATCTGCATTAGTTCAAAGACTTTCTATAAATTCCAAAATAAGTGAACGAGAAAAATATTGTGGCAAAATATTTTTTTGTATCATTTGTCCAATAATAGAACCAACTGATTTATTAGGATTTTTAGCCACCACTTTACGAATAGCCTCTTTAAGATCATCAGTTAAGTGAGTTTTTTCATCAATAAACTGCTCAAAATCAAAATCAGGATCCTTACTTAGATAATCAAGAACAATTTTCAAAAGTGTTTGATCAAAATATTTGTTTTGAGAAAAGAGAGCAAAAACCTTTTTAATTATGGACAAAGAAACTGTATTATCGTATCGAACAGATTGAGGCAGATTGATTAAAAGTTTTGCTGTATCATAGAGTCCTTTATCATCAGATAATGCATAAAGAGCAATAATTTTATCAAGATCTGCTGAGAAAAAAACTGCCTCTTGATAGCTTAATCCAGAATCCATCAGCTGTTTTTCTACCTGATAAGGTAAAAATTCAAAATCTATTTTTTCAGAAACAATGTCTGTAATATCTCTTTCTGGAATATTCGGCTCTGGAATATAATTATAATCTGCTTCAGTTTCTTTTTCTCTCATTACCTCCAAAGCTAGTTTATCTTCTCTCCATCACTTTGTTTGCTGTTGTTTTTGCGGAGCTTTGGTGTTTTTCCGAATATTTAACTGCTCTTCTACTTCCAACTGTAATGCTTGTAAAGCGAACTTGAAAGAGTTTAGGTTTTTAATTTCTGTTCTTGGGTTAAGGTCGTTTGTCCCAGCTTTTCTAAGTGATAAACTCACATCTGATTTGAAATGTCCTTTCTCCATATCAGCATCTGAAACTCAAGTATATCTAGCAATTTTTTGAAGTTGTTCCATATATAAGATAGCATCTTCAATAGAATGAATTGAAGGTGTGGTTACTACTTCAAAAAGTGGTTTTCCAGATCTATTAAAATCAAGATCAATTTTTCAATTTTTTAAATAAGTTAATTTAGCTGGATCTTCTTCTATATGAAAATGATCAATATCCACTTTTCATTCAGTTCAATCAGGTCTAATAAAAGGAACAACTCCTCACTGGGAAATTGGATCACGGTATTGAGTGATTTGGTATCATTTTGGTAAATCTGGATAAGAATAATGTTTTCTATCAAATGATAAGGTGTTTGCAAGTTTTCATCACAAAGCATTTGATAAAAAGGTGGCACTTTTGACAACATCTAAATTTACCTGAGGCGAAGAAGTATCCTTTCCTGTACAAGTAGGACAAATATTTGTGTTAGGTGCTGACTCGGTATCATTTAGACAAGAACAAAATAGTTTAGTTTTTGTATCAGTAACGGTAACATGCGTTTCAAGTCATATAACAAGCTCCAATCAGAGTTCTTGTAGTTGTTTATTTATATTTAATTTCATGATAATTTATTTATAAATTAAATTAACTTATTTTAATGCCCACTTATTTGGAATATTCTCAAGCAAAATCTGTTTTAAAAATTTGTTTAGTATATTCAAGAGCTTCTTCATTAGAAACAAATTTGCCTTCAGTTATTTTTTTATTTTTGTCTCAAAGAGCCAACATTAATTTAATTACAACTGTTGAATGAGATAAGTTTCCAGCAGATATTGCCAAACCATTATCAAGTAGGTTTCTTGCTCCTTCATAATTATGTAACAATTTTCCATTAGGAACTTGGGTCTCTAAAATTACCAGAATTCAACTATCTTTTAATTTTTTCAATTTCTCATAGAATTTCTTGTCCTGTGGAACATTTCCATCTCAATATCACTTAATTATTAATCATTCTATCCCTCTATCTATATATGAGTCAAAATTATCATAGTTATATCCAGGGAATAGTGTTATTATATCTATGTTAGAATTAAGTGTATCTAACAATTCTCTTGCTAACTCTTTAGGATAATGGTCATTATTCCTTAATAATTGATTTTCTGTGTCTACATTTTCTTTAATCACATACCTATTTCACTGAAAGACATACTCTTTACCATTAGATACATTTTCATGACCATCTGGATTTGTAATAATTGTATATTGGGGTGGAGAACTTATTGAGTCAAATGCGTTAACTCATACAGAATCTTGCTTAGATGCATTGATTCATTTTATACACTTATCTCCAAAAACCACTGAAACTCCAGGTTTTTTTTCCCCACTTAGCACAAGAGATTTAAAAAGATTTGGAATTGCATCTGAATTTTTTGATCCAACTGGAATCATAGATCCAGTTAAAATAATATTTTTTTCAAAGTTAGGAAATGCCAATGATAAATAACTTGCCGTATATTCCATAGTATCTGTACCATGTACAATTATATAATCTGATATAGAATTTTTATTTTTTTCTTCTGAGGTTTCTATAAAGTTCTTCAATTTATATAGATGATCTAAAGATAAATCTGAACTATCTATCTTATAAATTTCAGTTTCCTCAATATTAAATATTTTTTTGAGTTCATCCATAGTAGCTGTAAGCACTGCTGGTAATTTTTCATCAATATTTCAAATAGCCCTACTACCATCTTCTGATTCGGTTGAAAGAAAAGTTCATCAAGTGTAAACAATTTGAATTTTTTTATCATCTTGTGTAAAATTTTGCATACCATCTAATTTATTCATTCTGTTGTTGAGGAAGAAAATAAAAATCACAAAAACAATATACAGATATACTCAATTATGTCAAGAGTAAGTTGTATTTTTTTATATTTCTCTTTATAGTAAATAAAGTTTGTATTTTTAAATTAAATATCTATATAAAGATGAAAGGTATTTTTATTATTTTTTAATATTTAAAATATGAAAGATTGTATATTTTGTAAAATTATAAAAAAGGAGGTTCCTGCGTATATTGTATATGAAAATGAATTTGTTTTGGCTATTTTAGCAAAAGATATGGAAGTTTATGGCCACACCCTAGTTATACCTAAACAACATTACAAAGATATATTTGATATTGAAACACATGTTCTAAAAAAAATAATTTCTGTTGTTAAAAAACTATCTATTCAATATAAAAAAAATATTTCAGCGACGGGAATAAATATTTTTAATGCTAGTGGAACAGACGCTCAACAATCTGTTTTTCATTTTCATATTCATATATTACCTAGGTTTTCAAACGATGGACTTGATACTCGACCAACTAACCATACCCAACAAAAATATGATAAGAGTTTAATGTTAAAAAAAATTTGTGGACAAAATGTATAAATTTCTACAATTAAGTTTATTTTTAAAAAATGAATAGAATTAAATTACTTTTTTTGTGGACAAAAAATATAATTAGCTTAAATTCACTAAAAAAGCATTATTCTAAATAGTCTAATATAATATCTGCATATTTAACATATCAGTATTCTTGTTGTTCAAACGATTTCAATATGTTTTCCAATTCCTGAAAATTTATATTTAATTTTTCTTGATTATATTTTATTCAAGAAAGATACCTCTTAAAAATTCTTCATTTTGTATCATGTCTTCTTGGTATTATTCCCATATGACACATTACGAAAGAAACGATTATAGAATCTTGTAATTTTCTATGATTAACAGAGTTTCATTGGATAAAATTAGATAAAAGAGAAGTGTCTAATATATGATCCAATCAATAGATTTCTTTCATAATAGAACTATTCCCATATCATGATTCAATTCCATATTTCTTTTCTGAGTTTTCAATTACTATATAATTACCAACATCATTAAATGATCATGTCTTTTCATCCTTCAGTACAATATTAAAATTTCTTCATATAATATCTTCTAATCAATATTTATGATTATAGTATTGTAGTGGTTTAGTATCTACAAACAAAGGAATTTTATTTCAAACTACATCTAACAAATGTAATAAATCGACATCTCTAGAACTAATGTTGATTGCTATATTAGACAATGGAATTTTTAGAATATCAAGAAAAAAATCTATAGTATCTTTTAATAAATTTTCTCTATCTGCATAATTAGACATGGTCGAAAAGCCAGTAAAGGTTGATCACCACTTAATAGGATTTTCATCCTTTAAACGTTTAGCATTGTGTGTTCTAAAGGATGGTTGTTGCATACATATTCACTTATTGGGTATAGTTCAACTTACTAAATACGGTTTTAAAACACTAGTCGGTGCACCAATAAACAAAACACTCTCATCTATTCAGGAATTAATAGAAACTGGTTTTTCTAATGCATATCAACGTGATACAAAAAAATCACAAAATTCATTTGCGATAGAATCACAAATTTCTTTTTTTTTAAATGGATCCAATTTTTCTTTACCATAAGAATTTAATTTGAAAAGATTTCAAATATCTTCTTGTGGGTATACACCATCTGATCAAATATGTTCATGAAACATATCTCATGGCTTATTAAACATAAATATATTAATTATAAATTAAAGTTCTCATATAATACATGTATAGATACCATCTATATTAAATAATATAAAATGTCAATAACATTTGATATATTGACATGAATATTATTTATTTTATATAAAAAGTCAATAGCTTGTTACTATTTTAGAATTAATAAAGAGTTGTTTTAAGTAATTCTACATTGAAATAGGCTTCACTAACTCTTTTTTCTTATTTTTTTGAAAAATATTTAACTTTTTACCAGTATTTGAAAAAATCTTTTCTACTAACATATTGTATAATCTAAAATCTTAACAACTAAACTTAAATCCCAATTTAATTCTTTCAAGCCAATGAATTTCTGGCAATGGAAGTCCATACTTTTGTAGGAATTCTAACTCCATTGGTACAATTCTATAGACATTTCACTTTTCATCTTGAATTACTTTTTTAAGGATATCTTTATTAATTTCCCATTTTCACTCTGAATTATATCATTGAAATTGATCGAGATCTTTAGACTTAACAATTTGAGATCACTCAGGAATATCAACTTTAATTACATCATCTCTCCAAAGATATCATTCTTTACTTACTTCTTCTTTAGTAAAAGTATCATCAATAAGATATGCTGCGGTATCGTTGAAGTAAAATGGATTTAGCCATCATGGGAAATAATCTCCCAAGATATTATCAGACTCCATTTGTTGGAATATTTTATTTGCTAATTCAAACCATTCTTCTTTGGTATATTGTTTATTAAGAATACAGAAAGACTTGTTTTTAAGTCAAATACATCATAAACAATAACTACAATTTTCGATATTAGAACAATAATATAGATGAGATGAGGTAATAATCCGGTCAGAATTGTATATATAGTCACCTCATCAGGCATCTATACAATGATAAGCATAATCCATGTTGGGTGCTCAACTGACAAAAGTATTATATACTTCTTTATTTCAATTTGCTGATCATGTTAAAATCAGATTACGTCATTCATGAATATTATAATTGAAATATCAATTTTCTATATTTTCACACTTTACATTAAAAGATCATTTAATATTTTTTGATTCAATATTATTTCAATCAGAAGATAATTGTATAAATTTAGTATAAAACTTTTTTTTATCTCTTAATATTTCTTCTTTTTTTTGTAAATACTCTTGTTTGCTATATCCTATATTATTGATATGATAGCTTTGATTTTGTAATCAATTGCAATTAATGCATTCATAACAACCAAGCATATTAGTGCAAAACCGTAAATTATGTGAATCAGTAATAAACTTTGAATAAAAGATATTATATGAATTAATTATTCATATAGAAGTAAAAACATTATTACATCAATTCCATACCATAACTGAATTATATACATTAGTACATTTTTCCTTAACTTCAAAGCTATAAAGTACATTTTCGCAGTCGCTGAAAGCCCCTATACTTAAATAACAATTCTTAGTCCCGTATCATCAAGAATCTATATATTCTGAATTTTCATACGGTAAAAATTTTCTTAATCTAAGGGTGGGAATTTTTGTAAAAATATCCTGATAATTTAAGAAGAAATTTTTACTAAAATCATATTCTTTTCAATATTTTTCAAAATCAACTCTTTCTTTTTCATAATCATTACCAGAAACTAGAGGACCTGTCCTTCATACATCTGGGTATAATGTAATAAAATCATCCCTTTTATAAAAAACAAAAGATTTCCATGAAGTTAAATATTTCAGAAAATCCTTTCGTGATCTGTTTTTTATAACTTCTCTCATTTTTTCTTCTCGAATTTTTATATCTTGCATAGCTGTGGAATAAAAAATTAAAAATATAAATCTTCATCTATATAATCAATACTTATAAATTTTACGTTTTTCATCATAGGGATTTGCTGTGTAAATGCAAGCTTCTAAAGAGGCTAAGTTTATAAATTCCTTAAGAACTTCTTGAACAACAATCTAAAAAAGTACTAAAAATTAACTTGACCTTTTTTATGAAATGTATATAATTCATTTGCTCGTAACAAACTAGGGAGTAGTGAGCGTCTAAATAAAAATCTTTATAATTGTAAGTTGGTCTGACGCACTATTCCTTTGTTTTGGGACAAGCATATTGCCCAGGATATGGGCTACCCAACATAGAGGTTGGGATTTTGTAGAGAGTTGATTGCTTTTTCAATCGACTTTTTTTCTTATTTTCCTTACCACCCAGTTGCAAAGTGGAAAGTTACAAGTTGATGGCCAATCCCCCTTAGTAAGGGGGATTAAGGGGGATTAAATAATCTTCATTTATCACAAATCCCCCCTACCCCCCTTGCTAAGGGGGCTGTATAGGTGGATTTGGGAAATGACGGGGATAAAATTCCTCCCCTTGGGGAGGATGAATGTCCCGAATTTATGAGGGACTAGGTGGGGGTTTTACCCCCAACTACGATAGAACAACTTCCCCGTTGGGGAAGGATTTCTATTTATTTCCAACAACTTTTCCCACTTGTGGACAAATCCCCCAACCCCCTTGCTTATCTTAAATCATCCCCCAACCCCCCCTTAAG
>JAKJDW010000010.1 GCA_022705745.1 Patescibacteria group bacterium | reverse complement strand
GTTTTAGTCTTTGTGGTCATTCTCTCTTATATTTCAACCCATATAGACACACTATCTCTTCTATCTCTTTTGGTGTTCTATTATATGAACTTCATGCTTTAGGTCATGGTTTCTTGCGCATTATCCCCTCTCTCCCATAATGTTTGTACCTCCATACCTGTTTCTGTACAGCTCTTATTCCTATTCACAGGAGATGTGATACTTCCTTTGTCTTTCTTCTCTTTTCTGCTACATCTTGTATCAGTTTTTCTCTGATATCTTCACTATCAAATCATATCATCTGAGTATTGATTAGTATATAAAAACTAATCTAATTATACTCATTTCTTAAAAAACGAACTTAATTGCAGCAATTAATACATGTTTGTCAAGTGTTTTTGAAAGATTATTATAGATAGAAAATTTGGTTTTATGTTTTAGGTATTTATAATTTGTATGATATCAGTTTGATTCAATTCTTCTAATCTATGTTTTTTTAAGTCTTCCGGTATGGAAAATGTTTTAATTGTTTTTTATTTTTTCACATATTCTGTAGATTCTGCTCGTAAAGTGTTAAACAAAAATTTTATCATTTTTGCTATTTCTGGATTTTCAATTATTGTAGTAATTACAGAGTTTACTTTATAAGAATGTAGAGCAACTTTATTTCCCCATACATTTATTCATCAATCAAACATTCCATTTTGCTTTAAAAGACGTATTTCTATTAGATATTTGCTTTTCTTTTTGTCATTATATCGGATATCATTAAATCATGGCTCTAAGATTAGTTTTGTTTTTATTCCCATAGGAATTCTTTTTTCATAGGATTTTTTTGTGATTTCAATGTTGAAAAATCATCCAAAAGAATTGTTGGATATTCCAAACATATCTTGTTTGTCCCTAATAACTTCTTTTAACATTTGGATGATTCACTCTCGTCATTCAAAAAATCTGATTTTGGGATAGGTGTCCTTTTTGATTTGAATTAGATTCATTATTGATTTTATGGACTGAATGTCATGTTCAACCTTGTTGAGTTCAATTTTTTTTTCTTGTAATAATGTATTTAAAATGTCTATTTTATTTGGATAAACTAATCTTTTTTTTCCAGATCTTGTTTCTAAGAAAAGTTTTTTTTCTATTAGTTTGTTTACTATTACATGTGTGGTAATACGATTGATATTGGCGAATTTGGAGAGGTCTTGAATACTAGCTGCGCCTATTTGTAATCATGTTATAAAAACTTTTGCCTCGGATTTATGCAGTCCTAAATTCTCCAATATTTCTATTAATTTTCGATCATATGATTTATTCATAAATATGTTCTTTATTAAATAAATATGGTGTTAGCATATTAAAATATTTTATAAAGTCAAGTTTTGTTAATTAAATATAACATTTTTTATTTGTTTAAGATTGCTTAAATAAAGTGGGTTTTCTTTCTAAATATGTTTTTGTTAAAGCGAATTGACTTATTGTGTGTTATGGGTATTATGATTATAAAATAAAAATAAAAATAGGAAAGCTGATGCCTATAAGTAAGCAGAAACAAAAAAATTATAGTTATGAAAAATTATGCAAAAATGTTTGAAGAGGAAAATAAGGCTTTAGTTGGCAAGGTATCATTTCGTCTTCGCTTGAATCGTACTATATTCCTACTTATTTTCCCTTTATTGTGTGTTTTGGGAAGTGCTCTATTTTTTTCTGATAATGTTCCTCGTGTCTGTGAAAAAATTCTTCTTTATGTTTGTTGTGGGAGCGTTGGTCTCTTTATAGGACTGATACTTGAAGCACTCATAAGGTGGTGTTTTATAGAATCAGAATTAGATGAACCATCACGATTATTTGCTAAAAAAACATTTTTAACTGATATGGTGAATATAGCTCGTGATAATTTTGAGATACAGATGAGTGATGATGATTTTATAAAGAGTTGTAAGCTTGAATACCATTCTAATTGGTATCAGGCATTTCTTTGGGCTGGTTTTCGTATCACTTTTACTAGGAGAATTGTAGTGAAAAAAGATGGGTTCATATACACACTAAATGATGTAAAATATGATAATTACCCTGAAAGACCCTCTTTTCTCTTTAGTTTTGATGTGCAAGTTCCCAAATTGGGAATTTGTAAAAATTTAGAATATGAAGTTATGTGTTAAAACATAAGGTCGATATTTTTATCGGCCTTTTTTAAATGTTAATTATGCGATTTGTTTATAATATTTTTCAGATTATTCCAATTCAATTCTTCTAATCTATGTTTTTTTAAGTCTTCCGGTATGGAAAATGTTTTTTTATTCTGTTTGATTAAGATTTTTTCTATTGCTCATAATGTTTTTCTACTAAAAGGAGCATATAAGTCCAAAAATTCTAACAATTTATCAAAATCTAAACCTATTTTTTCTGTTTTTATTCTAAATTCTACTAAACAAGATTTTACTTTTGGTGCTGGATTGAAGGATTTTGCTCAAACAGTTTTCCAATATATAATATCGTAAGCGTAGTTTACCAACCACCAAAGGAATGATTTTTTTTTGCTATCAGTCTTTATTTTTTCTCCTACTTCGTCTTGAATCATAAAAAATCCCCCAAAAAACTCTTGTTTCCCATTTCCAAAAAATTTCCTGAAAATTGGAGAAGTGATGTAATATGGTAAGTTCCCTACAATTAAAGTTTTTTTTGGATTTATGTTTTTTAATTTGTTTTCAATATTTTCTTCTAAAACATCAGCAAAATTTATTTGTTCTTTGGATAGAATTTTATCCAGATGTTCTTTCATAGTGGGATCTTTTTCTATTACACAAAAATTATTAGAAATTTGATAAATTTTTTTTGTGATAGCTCATTTTCCGGGGCCGATTTCAATAATTGCTTCTAGATTGTTTTTTTTGTAGATTTTGCTGATCTTATCTGCTATGTAGCTTTGGACTTTGGTATCTATCAAAAAATTTTGTCAAAGATGTGTTCCCATCAAAACTTGTTCATAAATAAAATATGTAATCATTATACTGTTTCTGGATCAAAAAAAAATAGAATATTGTTTTTGTTGAAATTTTTTATATAAAATATTATTGATATAATTGTGCTAATATTTATAACATTTACGATGTTTATTTTTTAAACTTTTAAAATGCTAAAATTTCTTAGAAGAGTGTTTATTGTATTGATTCTGCTTTTGGTTGTTTTTGTTGTTTATCGCTTTATTAATCCAGATGGGGCGAATAGATTAATAGATAAAATTAAGTCTATTCCGACTAGTATTGGGATTGTTTCAAAGAATAAAATAAAGCTGAAATGAGAAACAACTTCCATTACTGGTGATGTTCAAAAAGAGCTGGTTGATGAAAACGAAGAATATGATTTTGGACGGTTGGAATCACTAAATAAGGAGATTGAAGAGATTCTGTGAAAAAAAGATAAGTCTGAGCTTCATGTGGATGAAGATGTTTTGATTGATATAGATACAAAAACAGGAGATTTGGTTGTAGTGGATGTAGATGAAAATTTGGAACCCATTGCCTATACTTGAGTGGATATTATTTCAGAAGATGAAACTAGTTGAGGACAAGAAAATGCTTGAAAAGTGTTAAATGTGGATGAAAAAAAAGAAATTATACCATCTAAAACTACCACAAAAAAACCAAGAAGTTTGAGTGATTTTGATTATCAACAGATTGTAAATGTGTTTGGGAATTTGTTTAAGTAGAAAGTGTAGTTTATAAAGCATGTCTTGTAGTAGTGTTGGTTATTAAATTGATTCTAAATCATCCCTCACCCCCTTTGTGGCTTAAATCACCCCAAACCCCTCTTTGAAAAAGAGGGGCTTACTTACCCAAATCCCCCTCTTTTTTTGACTGAAAGGAGTCCTCTCCCGATGGATCGGGATCTCACTTTGTTCGAGATAAGTCGGGAAAAGAGGAGGATTAAGGGGGTGATTTATATTTGAAGAAGAGGGGATAGTGGTGATTTAGAATTAAAAATTGATGTATTTGGTTGTGGATCAAATATAGAAGCTCTTATTCCCTTGAGGGGTTAATTTATTAAGTTGATGTTAGTAAAAAATTTTTATTTCAAAACAAAATCTTTTTATGTCTAAACAAAATCTTGTGGAAGAATATAAAAATAAAATAGAAAACAGTATCAAAAACAAAGAAAATATTTTTTTGAGATTGGAGAATAATATTGAGTGCAAAAATCCTGACTGAATTTTATGATGAATGATAGTTGGAATTAAAGATAATATTATGACAAAATGAAATATTTCTAGTTGTGGATCAAAGATATTGGCAAATTATGTAGCTCCATATACAGCGACTTGTATAGAAAATTTACAAAAAAATTGATGAATTGTGATATGAAAGACAAACATGGATGAATTTGCTATGTGATCTACCAATGAAACCTCTTTTTTTGGAACGCCGATAAATCCATTTTGAACAAATAGAGTGGCAGGAGGCTCTAGTTGATGATCAGCTGTAGCTGTGGCAAAAGATCTTTGTATGGTAGCATTATGAACTGATACAGGAGGAAGTGTTCGTCAACCAGCAGCATTTTGTGGACTTGTTTGACTCAAGCCAACTTATGGTAGAATCAGTAGGTATGGGGTTCAACCTATGGCAAGTAGCTTGGATCAGGTTTGAATTTTCACCAAAACCATAGATGATGCAGAAACTTTATTAAAAGCTATTATGTGATTTGATCCAAGGGATTCTCAATCAGATAAAAGAGCTGATGAACTGCTAAAATCTACTAAAAAAATAAATGAATACAAGATAGCTTTACCAAAACAGGCTTTTTGAGAATGATTAGACCCCAAAATTAAAGCTAGAATTCTAGAAGTAGTAGAGAAACTTCGTTCTAAATGAGTACAAATAGATGAAATAGATTTGCCAGTTTTAGAGTATGCTCTTCCTATTTATTATACTTTGATGCCAGCAGAGGTTAGTACTAATTTATCTAGATTTGATGGGATTAGGTTTGGTTTACAGAAAAATACAATGGATTATGATAACATTCAAGATTATTATTCTGCTATTAGATCAGAGTGATTTGGAGAGGAAGTAAAAAGGAGGATTTTGCTTGGTTCTTATGTTCTTAGTAGCTCAAATTATGAGTGATACTATTTGAAAGCCCAAAAAGCTAGACAAAAATTAACTCAGGATATTGATAATATTTTTCAAAAATATGATTTAATTTTGACTCCTACAACACCAGAAGTTGCTTGGAAAATTTGAGAAAAAATTAACGATCCTTTGAAAATGTATTTAGCAGATATATATACAGTTCCAGCTAATTTAGCTTGATTACCAGCGATTTCTATTCCTGTTGGTACTGTAGAAGATGAGCTTGCTGATAAATCAGGACTTAATTTTGTTATGGAACAAATGCCAGTAGGACTTCATTTAATGGCAAATAAATGGGAAGAAGATGATTTGTTTGTTGTAGGTAGAGAAATAGAGAGATTATACTAAGTATTTGTCTTCTTCATCTATTATTTGTTCCAAATGCTTATTGATTTGTGTGGTTGTTTCTTTTGCTTTGGGAGATTTTAGATATTCTAAAATTCATTTATCAAAAATTTTTTCCATAATTTTGATTTTTTTTTGAGTTTTACGAGAATTCTGAAATTTAATTGTTGTCATTGTTTTACAGTTTAATGTAAATTTGTCATATTTAGTGTAGTAATATTTCTATTTTTTGTAATAAAAATATAGGAATTAGTAATTTTAATTTGATTTTAAGTGTTATTTAGTTTATCAAAGGTATTTCTAATCAGTTTTCTATGATTGTTTTTTCATCTATTCAATCAAAAATTGTTCATAGAAATACTGTAGCATAGCTTCCTGTAGGTAATGAAAATGATAAGATTAGATCTTTTTTGAATTTGTCTTTTTTGTTTTCTTCTCGCGAATATTTTAGGTTTTTGGGTATTGTTCGCAAAGGTCTTCTAAAACCATAAATTTTGTATTTCTTTGCCACATTCATTCCCAGATTTTCGTAGTCAGTATTTTTCAAAAGTTCAGAATCTTTGATATATGATTTTGACTCTAATGGAGGAGTTAGCATATTAAAGCCAAGCATTGGTCATGTAGGAATTCGTTCTTTGTTGTTTTTCAAGTCTATAGTTTCTCCGCTGATATAATATGGTTGTATTAAATTTTGTCATTCAAATTCTTTTTTACATTTCGCATAGTTGAATAACATCACTTTTCATTCACCATAAATTCCTACTCTTGTTCAAAAAGCGCTATTATTGTCCACCATAATATCTCATCATAAAAATATTTGTCATCTTTTTCGCCTATTCATTGTATATTCGTTAAAGTACATGCTGGCGTATGCTTGTAGTTTGAAACGAATCTCAAACTCACTTTGTGGATTTTTTTTGTTTAGTTTTGTTGGGTTATTTGTAGAATTGCTTTCAAAAACTTCTTTTGCACGAAAAAAATTTCTATATCATTTACCAAATCTTTGTTTCCCAAAGCAGTTTGGGAATCAATTTTGTTGTATTTTTTTGATGTTGTTTTCTATTTTTTCTTTGATTTCAGGACTAATTACTGATTTTGCTTGTAGCTTTATTTTGAAGTAATTTCATGCATTTTTACCTATTGCTAGTGGCTCATGGTGCCATGTTGTATCTAATATAATTGTTTTTTGTCATAATACTTCCAAAAACTTTTCCTCTCATCCAATTTGATTTAATATTTTTTTATATATGCTTATTCGTTGTTCTGTGATTCCGTTTTTGTCTTTCAACCCTGCTATTCCTAAGTCGTTTCTTTTCAATTTTAGCTCATAGCATAAATGTTCAATTATATCCATTGTGTTTTTCTCAGTTTTTTGAAAGTTTACAAAAAAAACATCACCTTTTCAACTTGGTGTGAATCATAATTCTTCTTTTACTATAAAATCTTCTGGTTTGGATTTGAATTGAAAGAGCATAAAGTTTGTTAAGTTAGAAAGTTTGTAAAGTTGAAAGCCTGCCCCGCCACGTAGCCCGCCCCGCCCCGCAGTATTGCGGGGCTGCGGGGCGGGGCGGGGCGGGGTTAATAAAGTTACAAGTTATAAAGTTAGCTTCGCTTATGATAAAATGGCAAATATTCGCTTTGCTCATGATAAAGTGATAAATACTTATTTCATCATTTTAACATTTTATCACTTTATCATTTTATCATTTCAACATTTTATCGCGAACACCGTGAGCATTCATTATTTATTGCGTTGATAGACTACAAAATCTAGATCATCGTGTTTTTCTCTAGAAATTTCTGAAAAATCTTTTTCAAATTCTGGGAAAAATGTATCTCAATCATATTCTTTTTTTATTTCTGTGAGATATACTTTGTCTGCTAACGGTAAGAATTGTTTGTAAATACTAGCTCATCATATTACAAAAATTTCTTTTTCATCTTTTACTGTTTCCAAAAGTTCTGGTATTGAATGAAAAATTTCTACTCATTCTATTTGGATTTCTTGAGAGCTTAGTACTATGTTTCTTCTATTTGGTAGTGGTCTTCCAATAGAATAATAGGTGTTTAATCCCATAATTATTGGGAATCAGCTAGTTGTTTTTTTGAAGTATTGTAAATCTTCTGGATAATGCCAGGGAAGTTTATTGTCCTTACCAATTGTTCTATTTTTTGCCATTCAGGCTATTAGTGAAATGAGCATAAGCTGTTAGTTTAAAAGTTAAAAGTTAGTTATAAAGTTATAAGTTATAAAGTTTATAAGTTATAAAGTTATAGCCCCCCTTTTTTAAGGGGGGGGGAGGGGGGATTTCGTGATAAATGATGGTTTTTATTTGATCCCCCTTAATCCCCTTACTAAGGGGGATGGCCATCGACTTGCAACCTTACAAACTTTTAAACTACTTTGTATTTGAAATCTATTTCTCATCAGTCTTTTATAAAGAAAGTTCATTTTTTATCCAGTTCAATTTCATCTAAATTATATTTTCACATACTTATTCTTCTAAGCTTTGTAAGAATTCATCCAGTTCAAAACTCTTTTCAAAGTCGGTATCATATTGATCTAATGTAGGTTCCGGATCATACATCTAGTTTTAGAATCAATTCGGGGAAATTATACTCCAATATTTCATATCAATTTATTTTCATGGTTTTGTATTCTATTTCTTGAATTCATTCTCTGGCTAATTCATATAATTTTTTACCATTTTTTTTCTTTGCGCTAAATGGGGTAAGTGGTAGATCTCAATGAGGAATAATTGAGTCTAATTTAAGTTTTATGTCTTCAATTTTGGGACCTGAAATAAAATTATTTTGTATGATAATTCAATTATCTTTTATTTTATATTTTTCAAAATATTCTCGATAATCCAAGTCCCATGTGTCTGATTCTTTTGAGAAGTCTATTGTGGTAATATATTCTTTGTCAAGCCCAGTTAGTTCATGTAATTTCTTGGTATCTTTGTCTGTTCATATCAAAAGTAGTCCAGTAGCCATGGGATCCAATGTCCCACTGTGTCAAATTTTCTTTTCTCCAAGTTCTCTTTTTAGGGCACGGATTATATCAAAGCTACTTAGTCACTGTGGTTTGTCTACTGCGATAAGCATGTGTACTGAGAGATTATAAAGTTAAAAAGTTCGCTTCGCTCACGATAAAGTGATAAAATGATAAAATGATAAAGTGATAAAGTGATAAAATGATAAAGTGATAAAATGATAAAGTGATAAAGTGTTGAAACCCCGCTTAGCGGGGTGAATTATAAAATGATGTAGGGGCGGTTATCAACCGCCCGTTATTACAGTAAAAAATGTTCGTAATGAAGTATTAAATATCAAAATAGGTGTAGGGGTGATGGGAGCATTAAAATCGTAAATCATCTTGAAAAACTTATATAGAACATTATAATACTTTCAATACAAAATTTTAATTCGTCATTTGGAATTACCCATAATGGACCCCGTCTTAATATTAGTTTTCTTAGTTTTATTCTTTTTGTCAGCATTTTTTTCTGGTAGTGAAACCGCTTTTACATCTATTCCTGAGTATAGAGTAGATGCTTTTATAAGACAAAAAAAATTTTGAGCTGTTGAATTGAAAAAACTCAAATCTAACAAGGATAGACTGCTTATTACATTATTACTTTGAAATAATTTGGTAAATATCTTTACCGCATCTTTGGCTACTAGTATTGCAATAAATATTGCAAATTCTTTATGAGTTGCCCAAAGTACTGCGGTATGAGTTACTACTTGAGTTGTTACATTATTGTTGCTTTTGTTTTGAGAAATATTCCCAAAAACATTAGCCAATCGTTACGCGGACAAAATAGCATTATCTGTTTCAAAAGTTTGTGTTGTTTTACAAATAATTCTCTATCCTATCATTATTTCAATAGAGCTTTTGATGAAAAAACTTCAAAAAACAAAAAAAGAACGCTCCATGACTGATGAAGAATTGGAGGCATTTATAGATATGTGAAAAGATATGTGAGTTTTGGAAAAATGAGAACATGAAAGGATAAAAAATATGTTAAATTTTTATGAGATTACTTGTGAAGAAGTTATGACTCCTAGAGTCAAAATAGATGCTATATCTTGTGATTTGTCTGTAGATGAAGCAATAGAAAAATTGTTACAATTTTCACATACTCGTATATTAGTTCACAGTTGAGATGTTGATAATTCTGAATGGGTAGTTACTCTCAAAGAATTGTTTAAAGTGCAAAGAAAAGGAATGTGAGAAAAAAAGCTATCTGAACTAAATCTGAGTACTTTGATAAAAGTTCCTCTGACAAAACCAATACATTTGTTATTAGATATTTTCAAAAGAACTCGCAAGCATATAGCTATAGTTATAGATGAGTATGGTTGAGTAGCTTGACTAGTCTCTTTGGAAGATGTTGTAGAAGAGGTGTTTGGTGAAATTTGGGATGAAACTGACGATGAAGTCGATTCTATAAGAGCTTATGAAAATGGTTCATATTTGTTTCATTCTGAGGTAAGAGTGGAGGAAGTTTTGGGAAGATTTGATTTGGAGTTTGATGATATAGAAATGGAAGAATCTGTTTTTTCTGGGGAAACTATCTGATACTTTATTATGAGTTATTTAGAAAGATTCCCGAAAAGGTGAGATATGATAAGTTTTGTGATACAAAAATATTGAGATGAGGAACAAGATCAGTTTTCGAAATTAAATTTAAAGGTGATGTGAGTTAAAAAAAATATAATCTGAGATGTAAAAGCTTGGGTTTCTGATTAAAATAACTTGATATAAACTTAAATAAATTTGTTGGAACCACTTGTTTTGATTGTTTTTTTAAAAAATTCTGTTCTGCTTGCTATTTTTGGTAGAATCATTAGTAAGTGGATATGTTATTTATCATAATGTGAAATTTTTTTAAGTTTTTTATTCCGAAAAGTCGGAGTCGATGACTGTTTTATTTCTTTATTTTTTGTGATGGTAAAAATAGAAACATCAAAGGTGAAAAAATGAATGATTTTGCAAATAGATGGCAAACTTTTTAAAGTAATAGATACTTCTCATACTCATATGGGTAGAGGAGGAGCTACTGATACATTTAAAGTAAAAGATATTGTGAGTTGAAAGACAAATGTTTTTACTTACAATGCAGGAACTACTTTGGAACAAGCAGAAGTCCAGACAAATATGGCAATATTTTTGTACTCTGCATGAGATTTTTATACTTTTATGGAAAATGATACATGAGAAATGTATGATTTGCCAAAGGATAAAATTGATGATGTAATAGATTATTTAAAAGAAAATTTAGATGTTTATCTTATGATATTTGAGTGAGAGGTTATCGGTGTAATTTTACCTAATGCTATTACTTATACTATTGTATCTACTGTTCCTGGGGTAAAATGAAATAGAGCTCAGTCTGGTACAAAACCAGCAATTATTGAGACAGGATTGGAAATACAAGTCCCTTTACATAAAAATGAGTGAGAGACTGTGATTGTAAATACTGTTACTGGAGAGGTGAATTAGTGAGTAGTTCATATCAAGTTAGAAAGCCTGCCCCGCCACATAGCCCGCCCCGCAGTATTGCGGGGCTGCGGGGCGGGGCGGGGTTCGTAAAGTTCATAAAGTTTATAAGGTTTTTAATGGTGGGAGTAAAGTTCCCCTTAATAAGGGGGATTAAGGGGGATCTAACCCCCAACTACCCCGCAATACTGTGGGGGCCCAGCTTCCCCAAAGGAAGAATTTTTTTAATAAAGTTCGTAAAGTTAATAGATGAAATAATAGTGGTGGTATATGTGAAAACGACAAAATAAAATTATTTTTGATTTTGTTTGTGTCGTCTTTCTAGTATAAGCATAGCGCTAACTGTATCTTCAGCCACATTTTTTTTGAAATTGGAGACTATCTCGCCGGATTGGACACTTGTATAATCTTCTTCTACTTTTTCTATTGTAATGTTTCTTTTGTCGATGATATACCCCAAACTTTTGATAAAGTTTTCTATTTTCTCTTGTATATCTTTTTGTTTACTAGGTCGTCAAATTACAATTTTTTTGATATATTGCCTTTGAATTATTTCAGAAATATTGAAGTAAATCATTTGATCATTCAATAAATATCAAATTGGGAAAAAAACACTTTGTCATATTATGCCATAGGCTAATCAAATATACTTACTTCATCGATCTATTCCCAAAACATTTTGAGTTTTTACTGTCATTGTTTTCACATAATTGGTTGAATAAAATAGTTTGCTTCTACCATTTTTTGAGCTTTGATATCTAAGTTTTCTAAGCTAATTTCAAATTCTTTTCATTTATATTTCAAGATTATATTATTGTTTTTAGAAAAAATATCGATAGTTTCTGTATCGAAATAATTTTTTTCATAAACTAAATCAAAGAATATATCTTCTTTTTTATTTATATTATCTACTTTGATTGTTTCATATTTCTGTTTCTCAAAATCATACAACCGAACATTTTTTCTTTGTCAGATATATATTATTCATTTGTTTGGAAGAATGTTTTGATTTATGAAATACTTAAAAAAATCTATTTTACTTATTGAGTAAATATCAATATTTCATCCTTCTAGAGTATTCAATAAATTGATGGCCAGTGTTCACACTCTTAGATTAGTAAATCAGCCAGGTCCGTTTAATAAAAAAATTTTATCAAAACTATATGTTCTGTATAATTTTACTAGAGTTGGTCAAATTTTATTTTCTATTTTATCACGATCTAATTTGAGTTTTTCATTTTGGATTTCTATGTTTACTTGATCGCTAGATATGTTCAAAAAAAGCATAAAAGATTTTAGGGGCTAAATACAGTTTGTGATTATTATACAATTTTACTCCGTTGCGAGACGAATATTTTTACATACATCTCAGCATTGTTCAACAATTTCAAAAACTTCATCAATTATTGGCTCAATTGTTGTAAACCATCCTTCATCGGTAGTTAATCCTACTATTAGACTGTGTGTTTGAAAAATAGACTTTACTTTTCATGCTAAGATTAGATTTTTTGCTTCTTCTCGTGAAATTTCTTTTGGTTCTTGATCTCTGATATCGGGTTGTTCAATCCAAATTCTTCATATTCAGTTAGGTTGTACTTGTTCGTTATCGATACCTTCTGTATCTGTACAAACTGGCTCTGCATAAGTTTCACAATACATTAAAGTACAGATAATTTCTCAGTTTTTAGTCTTATTGCAATTATTACATCCATCAAAGAAAGACTGACAGTCTTCAGCAATTATCTCTTTTCGAGAGTCTGCATTATACTGTACTATTTCATTATCAGTACATCTTGGTTTTTTATAGGTTTCACAGTATAGTTCATGACAAACAATTTCTCAATTTTCCTGTCTAGCACAACTATTGCAACCATCAAAAAAGAATATACAATCTGATGGAATCATGGTTTTTCGGCTTTCTTCGTTGTAGGTTATTACAGCATCATCTGCTGGAGAATTGACTGGAGCGTTTACATTGAAAGGACAAACAAAGAAGACAATTATTCAAATAAAAATTAACATTAGGATAGTGACTCGGATATTGCTTTTGTGTTTCATAAATATGGTTGTTATATAATAAAATTTCTATATTTGGAATAGTTTTTGTAAATCTTTATCTCTTATAAAAGACACCTTCCGCATAGGATCAAAAGTGATTTCTATTTCTACCACAAAATCAGGGAATTTTTCATTGATAGCATTTTTACATAATTGTTGTAGTAGTTCTCACATTGGACAAGATGGAGTAGTATAGGTCATCAGCAAATCAATGATTTTATCTTTTTTATTTATTTTGATGTCATAAATTAGACCTAAGGTATATAAGTCTATCATCGGAAATTCTGGGTCATAAACAGTTTTTAGACAATCTATAATTTTATTTTTCATTGTTTATTTCGTGATTACTTTCTAGTAATAAAGTTTGTATTAAAATAAATCCTACGAGCAATAAAACTCATCGAAGTTTGGTCCATCATCAGAGTATTAATAAGAGAATGTTGATAATAATATATATCCCAAATAATAATGAGAGTTTGTAGCTATCTTTTAGTATGCGAGAGTTTTCTACTTTACGAAAAATCTTTTGTCCCCACAAAAATAAATAAAAACTCACTCATCGTATTCAAATAAATATTCATATAAATCCCAAGCTAACAGCGATTGCTGGATCTTCATAAATATTTATTGATGTGTAAGTGATAAAAGCAATAAATAGTCCTAGCACTATTTTTGCTATTGATGCCCAATAATAAAACTTGAGATTTAATTTGCTCATGGAGTATTATTTTTTATAAAATATTATTTTTTACATTTTATGTTTTTCACATCGGATGAAAATGTTTTTCTTTCCTTGTTATCTTGTGTGGAATATGATATGATGTATATGTTGTTATTGTGTTTCAGAAAAGAATGAGAAAAGTAAGTTGTATTGAGATTTCATATAAATTTTGAGTTTATTGTTTTTCAGTCTATATTTTCTCACAAACAGTTTATTTTTATTTGTCTTGTTGATTCTATTTTATATCATTTAATTTTTGTTTGTTTAATTACTTCTTTTACAAAATCATCTAGACTGTTGTTAGATTGTTTTTTTGTAATAATTATACTATCAGTATATCATGAAGATGAGTCGCTTTTGTATATTTTCAAAATTTCATTTTTTAGTAGATTATATCATAATCAACTTAATTTTGTATCGGATGCGAAAGTCTTTTCGGTAAAAAAATATCAATAAAAGTTATCAAACTCAAATTGGAAATTACCTTTGTCGGAACATCAGCTTATTAAGACTCAGATAAATATGATGGCAATAAATAGTTTTTTTTTCATTTTTTAAATAAACATATAAGTGATTGATAAAACAATTCCCACAATAATTCAAATAATAAAAGATTTTGTATAAATTTTAATTGGATTTTCGTTTTGAGACCAAATATGAGCAACAAGATATCCTACCATTATCCCGCAAAATATTAAATATGCTGGCATGATGAAAAATTTTATAATTTCATGAAGATTGGGAGATAATATTGCCTGTCCTCTAAGAAAAAATAGTCAAACCATGATAGTTAGAAAAAAAAAGAATCATTTCAGTATTTCAAAAAAGGTTTTCATTTTTATTTTTTTATTATTGTTAAGTAAATAGTGGCTGAGATATCGTTTGAGCAATCAGCGCCTGTTTTGTTAGTTGTATTGACTTTGGTTTGTATCTGACATTTATAGTATCATTGTTTTCAATCTAATCTTTATTAGTTTTTACTGTGCATTCTCCGTGATAATAAGCTCGTTCTTCACAATAACTTCAGTCTGGAAAATTACAAATTCAAACTATTCACTCGGGTTTGGAAACTAATTCCAAAGTTCATCCATTTTCCTCACAGTATACAGATGCAGGATTGGCTAATCAGACATTGTTGTGTTTTTCTTTGCTTGTGGTACAGGCGGGTATAAGTATACTTATGATTAAAATTCAAAACATAAGTGCAAGCTTTCTTTTCATATTATAAAAATTATTTAATAAATAATCTTGTTTCTTACCATAAGACTTTTGGAGAAAAAATCAAACTTATTTTCCTTAATAAGTGTTTTTTTATATATTCTTTTTTCTTAATAAAAAATCGATATCTCATGCGGAAAGAACTATAAAAATATCGTTTTCATTACCATTATTTATTGTTTTTTTTATTTCTTCAATATTTTCTATGTATTTTCAACCACAGTTTTTAGCAAATAAATCTCAAAATTCGCTTATGGTGTTTGCATTTTGTATGTTCAAATGTTTGAAATTTTCCAATTGCTCTGCTAAATTTTCTCTAGCAGCATAAATATTGTAAATAAAAACATTATCAAACAATTTCAATGCTTTTCAAAACTCATTTCGTTCTCTCAAAACTCTATTTATTTGGTGTGGCTGAAAAATTGCTGTAATTTTTTTGTTTGGATATTTTTCTTTGATAGCATGGTATCATAAATTGATTGAACTAGCCATATGTGCGTAATCTGAAAACAATAATGAACCGTTTTTTGTGGTTTCCAACAACTCTAATCTTCTCCATAATCACTTAAAATTTTCAATAGTTCCTTTTAGTTTTTCTGTGTTAATTTTTGGATTTAGCTGTTTAATCAGTTCAAAAACTAAAGTTCAGTTTTCTTGATTGTGTTTACCAAGTAAATACTTGAAATCAAAATTATTTGTTTTTATCTTTTCTACATTTTTTATATCAAGATTGCTTGTTGTGAAAACTTTGTTTTTTGTTTTATTTGCAAAACTTTGAAAAGCTGAATTGTAATCCGCTAGATCTTTGTAATAATCAGTATGGTCTAGCTCTATATTTGTAATTGCTCATCGTTCTAAGTCAATCTTCAAAAAATGTCTTTTGTATTCACAAGCTTCTAGTATAAAAATATTTTTTTTGATCAAAGAGTAGTCTAGTCATTTTCATGTAAAAATATAATCAAAAATGTTTTTGATTTCTGCTATTTTATCCGGATTTATGTGATAGTTATCATTGTTTAATTCAGGAACAAGAGCTCACAATATCCCAAGTCATAAATTATCTAAATGTTTTTTTGCTGTGCTTAATAAGAGAGCTGTAGTACTGCTTTTCCCATTTGTACCGGTGATTCCAATGGTGGTAAAATATTTTGAAATTTCTCATAAGAAATCAAAATAATTTAAAATAATCATATTTTTTCTATTTGCTTTTGTGATTTCTTTTGCTTCTAAAACTTCTACAGAACTAGCCGTTGCTTCAGAATAAATTACAACATCGTTTGGTTGGATTTTGTATTTACCATGGCCGATGACAACTTCTAGACCTTTGGCTTTTAGCTTGTTTGTAAGTTCGCTTTGATTAGCATCGATGCAGATGATGTTGGAATATCATAAATCATGTAACATCCCTGCTACTCCTGACATTCCTGTTCATCATGCTCATATTAATACTAATTTCAGTTTAGTAGGATTTAAAAGTAAAAACATATTGATATTTGTATATTCAATATTCAGTAAAAAACAAGTTTTTTTGAAAATTGGATTGATTAAACTTGAAATTTTTTGATTAAAAAAAATAAAAAAAATCTGAACATTTAAGTACAGATTGATTTTAAATAATTTGCCCAGAGTGGGAGTTGAACCCACATGGCCGTGAAGCCACCAGATTTTGAGTCTAGCATGTCTACCAATTCCATCATCTGGGCATAATGTTTTTTTAATTGTATCTATCAGATTTTGAGTTTTACCACGCTACGCGTGGTTTACCGCGCTACGCGTGGATAGCATGCCCAGCACAGCTGGGTAAATCTACCAATTCCATCATCTGGGCATAATGTTTTTTTAATTGTATCTATCAGATTTTGAGTTTTACCACGCTACTCGTGGTTTACCGCGCTACGCGTGGTTTATCAACAATCTTGGAACAATTCTCCCGCTATTCAGCGGGACTTTCAATCTTGTCCTTGATTTTTACTCGCTTCGCTCGTAAAATCAACACAATCTTGGAGCATCATCTGGGCATAATTAAGTTAAAAGTTTATCAAGCCTGCTCCAGCCCCGTAGTCCTACGGGCGGGGTAGGTGGGTTCGTAAAGTTTATAAAGTTCCCTATTAGGATTCTTTCTTTGGAGTAGGATGATTGCCCCAACTACAATATTCTTCTGCGGGAAGAATTCTATGATAAAGTTCCTTTCATTGGGGAGGTGGGGTTTTTGTTCTCAACAACTCCCAACAACCCCCAACTACCCCGCAATACTGCGGGGGAGCAACTTCCCCCGAGGGAAGAATTTCATGATAAAGTTCCTCCCTAGGGGGAGGTTGAATGTCCCGAATTTATGAGGGACTAGGTGGGGGTTTTACCCCCAACAACCCCGCACTACTGCGGGACGCAGCACTAGAACAACTTCCCGCTCCCGACAAGATTCGCTTCGCAAGGGAAGAATGTTTTATTTGCAACTTTTAACTTTATAATTTTTAACTTTATAAACTTGTAACTTGATAACTTCTTGTGGCTTGATAAACTCGCCGTAGGCTAGCTTTATAAACCACTTTGATGTAGCGAAAGAACTTTTAAAAATATAGAGTTAAAAATCAATTGATTTTTAATAATTTTTAATTATTAGTTATGTTGAGGTGAACTATTCACCAAAAATTTTTAGAATGTAAAATTAGAAAATGGATTTGAATAAAGTACAGTTAATTGGAAGATCTACTAGTGATTTAGAAGTAAAGACCATCGAAAGTTCTGGTACTGCTGTTGTAAACTTTACCATTGTTACAAACAGAAAGTTCAAAAACAGGGACGAAAACATGGTTGAAGAAGCCGAGTATCACAGATGTGTTGCTTATGGGAAATGAGCGGAGATTCTTGGACAGTATGTTACAAAATGAAAGAGAATTTATGTTGAGTGAAGGTTGAGAACTAGAAGATGGCAAGACACAGAAGGAAAAGACAGGTACATGACAGAGATTATTGTGGACAACTTTATCTTTTTGGATTCTAAGGCTCCTGAAACTGCTGGTGAAATAGAAGAACCTTCAGCAGATATCGTTGATGAAGAAGTGCCATTCTAATTTGAATGAAATAAAAATAAAAGTGAAGGTTATTTGTTTTTATGTACGGATTTTTTGTTTATGTATATAAAAACTGTGATGGTTTTTGTTGTATCTTGTTTTTGTTGATGAATTTAGACTTTAATTAAATAAATTTACTGGACGATGTGATTTTCGGATAATGTTAGAGTAAAGTTTAAGAATATCTTGTTGGATATTTTTGATATGTTTTCATTTTTTGTATTTGTATTGGGTGCTGTTTTATTTGTGAGGTTTTTTATAGCAAATCCGTATACTGTGATTTGAGCAAGTATGGCTCCCACTTTTCATGAAAATGATTTTATTATAGTAGATAAAATATCCAAAAGATTTGATATATTAAGTAGGTGAGATGTAATAGTTTTTGTTCCAGAATGAAAAACAACACCGTATATCAAAAGAATAATTTGATTGCCAGGGGAGATGGTTAAAATACAAGATTGACTTATCTTTATTTGTGATATTTCATGAAATAACTGTGAACAATTAATGGAACAGTACTTACCAGAAGATTTACAAACTAAAACTAGATGTGGGAAAACAGAATTTCAAATAGAAAATGGATATTTTGTTTTGTGAGATAATAGGTGATTTAGTACAGACTCTTTGTGTTGCTTTGGTTTGGGGTGTTATGATGGAGCAAACTATGAGGTTGGGAATCAAGATATAATAGGTAGGGTTTTGTTTAGGGTATTTCCCAATTTCGCTACTAGTTTTAATGAGTAGTTTTATGTAATAACTGGCATATAAAATGGGGATATTGTCTACTTTTGAGTTTGGATTTCAAAAAAGAATAGCAAATGAATCAATAGAAAGATATTGAAAAGAAAATGTGATTGTAATTAGGAAAAGTAAGTTTTTTTTGTGGACAAAAGTATTGATTCCATTTTTGTTTTGGACAACAATTTTGGTTGTGGTGCTGGTACTACTTATCAAACACATTTCCACTTCTTGGTTGTTATGGTCACTTATCGTATTATCATGTTTTTTGTGGATTGCCCCAAACATAAAGACATTACAATATTTTTTGGACTATGAAATGGACTTTATAGTGGTGAATCCCAGATCATTTATAAGATACGATCAAGATGGTTTGTTTCAAAGGGTTTCCAAAACTATAGATCTAAAAAAAATTAGGTCAATATCTGTTAGAAAAAGAGGCTTTTGGAATAGTATATTTAATAATTGATCACTATTAGTTGTTTCAGAGTGATGAGAAGCAGAACAAGATGAAAAACTAAGAGCTTGAGAAATCAACTTTCGCAATCTTTATAATCCAGAAGCTTATAGTAAACAGATTAATGAGTTTTTATCCAAAATATTTAATGAATAACTATACAAAATAATGAAAGAAATAATAAAAATTCCTTATGATATATATGAATCTCCAAATGAAATGGTGGTGGTTATGCCTTTGTGATGAGTAGAAAAGGAAACTCTTGATATTAGTATTAAAGATTATAGACTGATCGTAAAATGACTTAGAAAAAAGGTTTTATTAAAGGATGACTTAATCCCATTGAGAGAGGACTGTTATTGGGGAAAAATTGAACAGGTTTTGGATCTGCCCCCACAGGCATATTTTGATAAAATACATAGTAAGCTTTCATCTGATAATGTTTTGCAAATAATAATACCAAAATCTATTGTTCCAGAAAAAATTCAATTGGAAGTAGAGAGACATTAAAGCTTATTTGTTGATGTTAACTAATTGTTTTTAAATATTCTCTTTATTATTATATTAAAATAAAAATGGCTGTTAAAAAAACGACTAAAAAAAAGATTGATTTAGAAAAAAAGGTAGATGAGGTAAAAGGTGTAGCAAAAGAAACTGCTAAAAAAGTTGAAGTTCATTCAAAAAACTTTTTTTCTAAAATTGGAGATTGGTGGATTAAATCTACATGGGAAGAAAGAATTTATATGATTTTATGAATCATCCTTTTGATTATTTGAATATATGTTTTGCGTACAATTGTTGGTGGATTAATTTTAATTGCTATTGGATATCTATTTGTTACCTGATATTTTGTGAACAAAAAAAATTAAATTAATTTTACGAATAAAAAATGAAATGTAAAAAATTATTTATTTTTATGTTAAATAATATTTTTATTTTTTAGGTTGGCTAAAAATGTACTCAAACATTAAGCATTATTTACAAAAAGAGTTGGACTCTATCAAAGAAGCGTGACTTTACAAAAACGAACGCATTATTGTTTCACCACAAGAAGCAGAAATCAAACTTGAAAATGGTCAAACAGTATTAAATTTTTGTGCAAACAATTATTTATGATTATCCAACCATCCAGAATTAAAAAAAGCAGCTGAAGAAGCTCTCAAATCTCACTGATATGGAATGTCATCTGTTCGTTTTATTTGTGGAACAACAGACCTACACAAAAAACTTGAACAAAAAATATCTGAATTTTTTGGTACAGAAGATACGATACTTTATGCGGCTTGTTTTGATGCTAATGGTTGAGTTTTTGAGCCTTTGCTTTCAGCTGAAGATGCTATTATTTCTGATTCATTAAATCATGCTTCTATTATAGATGGAGTTAGATTATGTAAAGCACAAAGATACAGATATGAAAACGCAAATATGGAAGATTTGGAAGCTAAACTTATAGAAGCAAAGGATGCTAGATTCAAACTTATAGTAACAGATGGAGTTTTCTCAATGGATTGAAATATTGCTCCAATGGATAAAATAGTAGAACTTGCAAACAAATATGATGCTATGGTGATGGTAGATGAGTGTCATTCTGCTTGAGTTGTTTGAGCTACAGGTAGGGGAGTTACTGAGTATTTCAATATAAGATGACAAGTAGAAATTATTACTTGAACTTTATGAAAAGCGTTTGGTGGTGCCATTTGAGGATTTACTACCTGAAAAAAAGAAATCATAGAATTACTCAGACAGCGCTCTAGACCATATTTATTCTCAAACTCTATACCACCAGTAGTAGCAGCAGCAGGAATAAAAGTGTTTGATATGATGGCTAGTACAGCAGAATTACAAGATAAATTGCATCAAAATACTGAGTATTTTGTAGAAAAAATGAAATGACTCGGTTTTGATATCAAATCTACAGCTTCAGCTATATGTGCTTTGATGCTTTATGATGCAAAACTTTCTCAAGATTTTGCTAGAGAGCTTTTGGATGAATGAATTTATGTGATAGGATTTTATTATCCAGTTGTTCCTAAAGAGCAAGCTAGAATTAGAATTCAACTTTCTGCAGCACATGAGATTCATCATTTGGATAAAGCTATATCAGCTTTTGAAAAGATTTGAAAGAAATTATGAGTGATCTAATATAGAGATTTATCTTATTTATAGAAAAATAGCGGATATTAATTGTTGTGTCTGCTATTTTTTGATTAAAAAATTTTGCAATTGTAAAGAAAGATTTAGATTAATGATTTTGTGAAAAAACTAAGTTTGACTTCTTTTGGAAAAAATATATATTCATAAGTGTAAAAAAATAATAAAAATAAAAAAATTATGAATACAAAATGTTACTTCAAACCCAAATCCACGCTTTTGGAGCAAATCGTGGATGATATTGTCTCGATAAAAAATCGAGATCTATCGATTAAGAATTCTGCTCCCATAATTTCAATATTATTTACTATGGTAATAATATTGATTATTATGAGACTTCACTATTTGGGAATGAGTCTTATACAGTTCCCTCTAATAGTGATGTTTATTTGTTTCATGTTTCATCTTTTCCACATACGAAGGTGGAAAAGACGCTATTTAAAAAGAAAAGAACCAATATTGCTCTTTGTAAAGAGTTTGAAAGTTCTTTTCAACAATGATGCTAAAGCATATATTTCTTCTCCACCTCACATGCTTGGGGTGTTGCGATTCTTTGCTTGGCTCTCAACAAATAATGAAGAGGGTCAATATAATAGAATTGTACACAAACTTCCACGCAATAGGTGTGAGGTTTGGAGAGAATTTAATAGAAATATTGTTTCTTTTGAGGATGAACAAAAGAAACAATATCAAAAAAATTTGTTTGAATTAGAGAGATTTTATTCTCTCTAGACAAACAAAAAAGCGGGAAGAGTAACTACTCCCCGTTTTTTATTTTTACAATATTTGCTTTTGATGGCCCATTTCTTGTTTGTCAAAAAATCTCTTGATTTTTGTATTATAAAAAATATACATTATTTCAATCTAAGGGAAATTCAAAGTTGATATTTAATTATTATTTGAACAAGAAAATGGTACGAATGACAAAAACATTCACAAACCTTGGACTAGAAGGTTACGAGATTTTAGTAGAAGCAGATGCAAACAAGTCTTTACCAGGGATAGAGATTATTTGACTTCCAGATGCGGCTATCAAAGAGTCCAAAGAAAGACTCAGAGCCACTTTTCGCAATGTGGGTATAATTTTACCAAATAAAAGATTTGTTTTAAATTTATCTCCTTCGGATATTAGAAAAGTTGGTACTTCCTTTGATCTTTCTATGGCAGTAGCTATATTGGTTCTTTTACAAGAATGAAGAGTTCATCACCAAAAAGATCTTGAAAAATATTTGTTTTTTGGAGAGTTGGGATTGGACGGTACTATCAAAAGAGTAAATTGACTACTTCCATCCGTAATTTCTGCTATCAAAAAATGATACAAAGATTTTTTTGTTCCAAGTGAAAATTTATATGAGTTAGAGTATATTTCGTGAATTACTATTTATCCTTTGGATAACTTTTTACAATTAGTTTGATATTTCGTAGATTGAAAAGATTTACAGTGTGTTTCTCAATCAAAAGATGTAGAAAGTTTGTACAATGTTCAATATGATTTTGAGATAGATTTTGAACATATCAAATGACATATTTTAGCCAAAAGAGCATTATCTATCGCTGCTGCTGGATTACACAATGTTTTTATGATTTGAGCTCCATGAAGTGGGAAAACTATGTTGAGTAAAGCTCTAAAAAGTGTTTTACCGCCCCTTTGATTTCAAGAAATTTTGGAAGTATCACAGATTTATTCTGTAGTATGAAAATTAAACAAAGATCACCCTTTGATAGTCCAAAGACCTTTTAGACAAGTTCATCATACGGCATCCAAAATTTCTATAGTTTGAGGATGATCCAATTTAACTCCATGAGAAGTGAGCTTAGCACATAAATGAGTTTTGTTTTTTGATGAAATTACAGAGTTTCCTAGAGAGACATTGGAAGTGCTTAGACAGCCAATTGAGGATAAAAATATTAGTATTTCTAGAGTATCTGGTAGTGTCAATTATCCTGCAAATTTTATGTTTGTAGCAAGTATGAACCCTTGTAAATGTGGGTATTACAAAGATCCAGAAAGGGCTTGTACTTGTAGTATCAATGAAGTCAAAATTTATCAAAACAAAATTTCTGGTCCTTTGATGGATAGGATAGATATGATTTTAGAAATTCCTAGAGAAAATATAGATAAATTACTGGATAATGTAAAATCAGAAAGTAGTCAGTCTATTAGAGAAAAAATTATAAAGGCTCGGCAAATACAGAAAAAAAGATTTGCTGGCACAAATATAGTTTCCAATTCTGATATGAGTAGTAATGATATTGAAAAATATATCCCATTGTCTGATGAGATTAAGGAATTTTTGACTACAGCTTCAGAAAGATTAGTTTTATCTCCTAGAGTTGTTCATAGGATCATCAAACTTGCTAGGACTATTGCTGATATGGAGTGAGTAGAAAGCTTAGAAATTAAGCATTTAGCAGAAGCGATGCAATATAGGAGTAAGAGTATGTTCGTAGAGAGGTAGGGCCATTCCGGTCATTTCGAGCGAAGTCGAGAAATCCTTTATATTCCCACCATAAGAATGAAAGAATATTATGTTTATATGCTGGCGAGTGATTCTGGCACTTTATATATTGGTATGACAAATAATTTAAAAAGAAGAATATACGAGCATAAAGAATGATTATTAGATTGATTTACTAAAAAATACTGATGTAAGAAATTGGTATATTATGAAATAGGTAACGATGTTAGTCATATTATAATGAGAGAAAAGCAATTGAAAAAATGGAGTAGGAAAAAAAAGGAGTTTTTGATTAACTTATTAAATCCTAAATGGAGGGATTTATATAATGAAATTTTTTAATAAAAGGATTTCTCCGTGCGTTCACTTTGTTCACTTAGTCGAAATGACAGTTTATGGTTTTAATCTCTATAAAATGTAGCTCCGCCCCGTAGTACTACGGGACAGGTGGTATAGAAATTTGCAACTTTATAAAATTATATATCGCTTATACGGCTATATCAAATTTAATTTTTCATTGATGTTCATAGTTTTCTACTACTGTATCTGTGTATTCTCGGTCAAATATTGAAGTGAACTTTTCAGTTTTTATTGTTGGTAACTTTAATGGAGTTCTGTTGATTTGTTCTTTAGCTCATTCAATGTGGTTTGTGTATATGTGGGTATCAGCTAAAAATCCAATTAGTTTTCCTTCTTTTAATCAAGATTCTTTGGCTAGTAGATGTAGTAGTAATGCGTAGCTAGCTATATTGAACGGCAATCAAAGCATTGTATCTACAGACCTTTGATTTCGTAATAGGTGTAATTTACCATCTGATACTAAAACTTGAAATCCATAATGACAAGGAGGTAATGCCATTCTATGTAAAAATTGAGGATTTCGAGCCATAACAATCATTCTTCTATCGTTTGGGTCTGTTTTTAATGTTTCTATCATTTTTTTTAATTGATCTACTCATTTGGTTTGAGATTCTTGGTCTCGGCTAATGTACTCTCATCAAAAATTTCTTCGTTGATATCAATATATTGGTCAAAGTTCTCTTTCTTCCATCATTTTTTGCTTAGTTTGTTCATCGTGTCAGTATTTTACCTTATCTGGAGAACACCATTCGTCTCGGATGTGGTTGTTTCTTTCAATTAGCCAGTTTTTGTCCGTAATTCATTTTATAAAAAATTCTAATTCAGAAGCAATTAATCTGAATGGGACTTGTTTTGTAGTCAGAAGAGGATATCCATCAGCCATATCGTGTTCAAAAAAGACTCAAGGTATAGAAAGAGTGTCTATTCAAGTCCTATTTTCTTTTAAGATTCAATTGTTTAGTATGTTTTTTACAATGTTTAAATATGATTTCATTTGTGTTAATTTAAATATAAACTGTTATTTTATAATATAATAAATAATTAAAAAAAATCCATACTATTTCATTTTTTTATTAAAATGTGATAACCATTGTATATCAAAAAAACGGGGTTTGTCAAATTTTTTGACATTTTTTCAAGGTTTTTGTTGATTTAATGTTGAAAATACTATTAAAATATACATATATTTTGTTACAATATTGTTGATTATTTATTTACAAATAAATTTTGCTATGAAAAAATTAGTTAGCTTTGTTTTGTGATGCACTTTTGCTCTTACTTTGTTTGGCATTTCTTTTTCTGATAGTATTTTGGATTATTTAAATACTATTTGAGATGATATATTATTTGGTTATAGGCCGAATATTGATGAAATATCGGTAAAAACTATTACATCTAATTCAATAACGATAAATTCACCAGTTTTGAAAGATGAGTTTGGTGATAAAATTACTGATTATACCTTGTTATATTGACCAAAGACTCTCAATCAACTAATAGAAGATCCTGCATTAATTTCTCTTACAAGAGAAAAAAATTTTACAAATCTCAATTTAACGAGTAGTCATTTTACAATGGAGTTGACTGTAACGGATAATTTAGATCCTAATATTATTTATTATTTGGTATCTATACCAAAAGATTCAGCTAATACTTTATGAGAAGTATCAAATGAATTGTGTTTTAGGTTGAAGGATAGACTTTATTGAACATGAGATGAATGTGGAAGTGTGCACGCTGCATGAGCAGATATGCGTTTAGCAAATATATCGCATACTATAGATGGTAATAAAGTTACTTTAAGCTGGATTGCAGTAAATGGTAGCAATACTGTAGATTTGTTTTTGCGAGATGATAAAGAGGAGACATTTAATAAACTTACCACTATTAATATGTCGGCTGAATCGTATACTTTTACTTTGACAAGAGATTGAGAATATATTGTAAAATTTATTCCAAATAATTGATGAACAGAAGTTAATTATACATTTAATTATTTAGCAGAAAAGAAAGCTGATGAGCCTACCATACCAAAGCCTATCAAGCCTGTAGTTGTGTGACCAAAAGAAAATATTTTAGCTGTAATTATTTGAACTATACTATTATATCTTGTGTACAAGATTGTTAGAAGAAAAGCTTAAAAATAGATAACAAAAAAGAGAAAATTATAAATTATTTGTCTTAGTGTTTTCTCTTTTTTTGTTATATAAAATTTATTTATATAAAAATATACTTTTTTTGCCTTTTGAATTGTTGATACTATCAAATTCTTTATGTTTAGTGAATTCAAATGAATTTGATATAATAATAGTGTCTTTATCTTTGTTTTCTCGCAGTCGATCTTCTATTTCAGCAAGCTGACTTGTCCATAGATAAACATATATATAATCATATCATTTTAGATCAGCTTTCAAGAAATTTCATTGTTTTATGTGGATATTTTTATGTCAATAAATTGAATTTAATATTTTTCAATATATTATAGCATACAAGTTTAAATCATAACCATGACAACTTTTTACATCAAACTGTTGTGAAAAAAATCTGAGTGCTTTCCCATCCCCACATCCTAAATCCAAGATTTTTGCTCATTTTTTGATTTCTATTTTTTTCATCAGCTCTAAGTGTCTGTTGAATGATGAAACATATGGTGCTATTTTTGATGGTTTTAGCAGAGATCTAAACATAAAGAATGAAAAAGTTCAAGCTACAGCAAGTACGATAACAAGGACAATGATAACGACAGTCATTTGAGATCGTATAATGTAAAAAATGTTTTGTTGTTGAACAATATTCCTTTTGTTACTAAAATCAATAGAGATTTTTTTTGAAAAATTGTTGAGCTGATAACTAAGTGTTTTCAAAAAATGGTAAATTTTTTAATATGTAAATATTTTTTTACTATAATTGATATTTGTAGGTAAAATATTTGAAATGTTTATTCATTTTTTTGGTAAAAATGAAAATTTGGACTATAATTATATTAGTAAAATAGTTTGAGTGTATATTAAAAAAACATTTATATTATATTTTAACAAAATGAACACATTAAACTCCCTTTCTCCTCAATCAGTTAATAGAATTAATGTTTTGATTGATAAAATTAATGCTACTTGTGATGCTTTGATTTCTGCTTTGGAAATTAATTCTGAAAAAGTTTCTAGCTACAATATGACTATTGTGGATAGGATGAATGTTAATTCAGAATTTATTGATTTGGTTGTAAAAAATATTATTTCTATAAAAACTCATCTTGGAGAATTGAAAGATGGCTTAAACAACCAAAAATTGCTTTCTGATACCTTAGATTTAGAAAATCTAATTTCTTGACTACAGAATACATCTAGTAAATTAAATTGTTTATTGATTAGTGATAATAATTTTAATAATATCTATAGTATGGCTATCCTTGAAATACAAGATTTAATCCAAAAGGTTTTAGATGAGATTAAAATCTGAGAAATTGTGTTGAAGTGAGTTTAATGAGTTGAAAGTTCGTCAAGTTAGAAAGTTGTATTCTCCTACCACCCGGGTGCTGTTCGCGGAGCTAACCAATCGCACCCGGATGGTAGGAATGTAGCTTTCAACTTGTAACTTTCAACTTATAACTTACTGCATATAAAATTTTCTTCATTACTTTCTATTAAATCTACTTTTTGAGCTTTTGTTACTCAAATAATATCGTCTAAGTATTTTCTTGCTATTTCCAAAAATTCTTTTGATCAATGTATATCTAAACTTTTCAATTCTGCTCACATTGAAATTTGATTTTCTGTTTTGAATTTTCTTACAGACTCTATTATTTCTTTGATTTTCTCAAACTCTTTTATTTGTTCTGCCTGATTATTTATTTCCAAAATTTGTGTAGGGAATTCGGTTTTATGGATTGATATAATGTTTTCATACTGTTTGAAATAGTTTTGGTATATTTCTTCTGTGATATGTGGTAAATATGGAGCTATTAGTTTCAAAGTATCAAATAGAATGTGATATAAGGTCCATTGTCATGCTAACTTTTTTTCTTCACCGTTTTCAAATAACTCTGGTTTGTACAGCCTAAGTTTTACTAATTCCAAGTAGTTATCGCAAAAATCTGCCCAGAAAAATTCTTCAAAAGCTATCTTTGCTAGACCATATTCAAATTTATCTAAATGTTTTGTCATTTTTTCTATAGTTTCGTTTGTTCTAGCTATAATTCGTTGATCTGTAGCTAGTAACTTATTGGTGTCAAACTCTTGTTTTGGATCAAATCATTGAGTAAGCATTTGTACAAAATTTGAAGCATTCCAAAGCTTTGTGATGAGCTTTTGTCCGTTTTTGATCTCGCTTTCTTCAAATAATATATCTTTTCATAGTTGACTTCACGCTGTCCAGTATCTAATTGCATCAGCTCATCGTTGATTGATTAAATCTTCTGGATCAAAAGCATTTCATTTGGATTTACTAAATTTTTGTCATTTTTCTGCCATAACAAATCCAGAAATCATAATATTTTGAAATGGTATTTTTCAGTCTCTTAGATAGGAGTGTAGTGTGGTATACAAAAGCCAAGTTCTGATAATATCGTGAGACTGTGGTCTCATGCTCATTGGAAAAAAATCTTTTGTATCAAATCAATTTTTGTCTAAAAGGTTTTTGTTTATCAAAGGAGAAAGTCCTGATGTAAACCAAGTATCTAATACTAGAGTTTCTCATCTAACTTGTTCTTTTGTATATCCATCTGGTAAATCTACAGACGGATCTACTGGTCACTTTTCAAGCTGTTCCATCGATGGTAATATTACATCTCAACTATTTATATCATACCATACAGGAATAGGAATACCAAATTTTCTGTTTCTAGAAATGTTCCGATCTCGATGTAGGTTTTCTATCCAATCGTTGGATCTTTTTTTCATAAATTCTGGAAACCATCTCATTTTATCGTTTTGTTCCAATAATATATCTTTTTTGTCTAGAATGTTTACAAATCGCTGATGAACTGGAATTATTTCTACTGGTACTTTTCATCTTTCTGAAATTGATTTGGATTGAACTATTTTTGTCCTGTTTTTTACTACTCACTTTTGTTCCAAAATATCCATTATTTTGTCTCTAGCTTCATTTACTTTTAGTCCATTTATTTCTGTGAGTCCAGTATTTTGCATTTTACCATATCTATCTATGCAGATTTTTGCCTCTAATCAGTGTTTTTGAAACCAATATACATCTGTTTCGTCTCCGTAACTACAACACATTACAAGTCATGTTCCTTTGTCGATTTTTGCCTTATCGTCTGGTAGTAAAGGTACAGTATCTCACAATGGAGTAGTAATTTTTTTATTAAAATATTTTTGATATCTGGTATCATCTGGATGTGCAAAAACAGCCTTACATGCTGGTAGTAATTCTGGCCTAGTAGTAGCAATAGTCAATTTTGTCCCATCTTCTAGAGTAAACTCTATATCATTGAAGTATTCTTCAAATTCTTGATCTTCTGTCTCTGCTTGAGCTATTGTAGCTTGTAGTTTTGTACATCGTAAAGCAGGGAACTCTTTGGCAACTATATGTCATTGTTTGTATAATTTTACAAATTCTTTTTGTACTATTTGTTGTGTTTTTGGGTCTATGGTACTATAAATTTTTGTCCAATCGATAGATAATCCCATTGTTTTCCGTAAACTTTCATATATTTTAACATATTTTTGATTTACTTCCAAACACTTTTGAATGAAATCTTTTCTTTCCATTTCTTTGATGTTTATTTTTAGGTCTTTTTCTACTAATAATTCGGTAGGAATCCCATTGTTGTCAAAACCCATAGGGTAATAAACATTGTATCATTTCATCCTTTTGTATCTAGCAATAATTTCTGCTTGAGTGTATGATGAAATATGTCAGATATGTAGTTTCCCGCTGACTGTAGGTGGAGGAGTATCTATACTAAAAACTTCCTTGTCTGAATTTAGATCGAAAGTGTAAATTTTATTTTCCTCTCGAAAATCTTGTCGTTTTTTTTCTGATTCTTTTGGATTGTACTTGCTCATAATTTTTTGAATAGTTAAATAGTGGATTTATTAGTAAATATTGTTTGATTTTTTTCAAGATCAAGCTTATAGAGTTCTCCTCCCTTGTTAAAGGGAGTCTCTTTTCCCTCCATTGCTTGCAGCTCTGCAGAATTGCGGGGCTACATTGTTTTTGTTTCATCATTTTAACATTTCAACATTTTATTGTGCACAAAGTTCACTTCGTTTGTGGCGGGGACAGGCATTCATCATTTTATAGTATACTTGAAAAGTAATCTTCTTTGGATTGAAATTGGATGTCTATGGTGATGTTTTCTCATACTATTTCGGAAATCATTTCTTCTAAATTACTTTTTGTATCATCTCTATTCAAAGCAATTTCTGCTATTTTATTTATTACTACAAAGTAAGCTTTTCAGTCTGAAATGTTTTTTATAAATATGTGGTCTCTCAAACTATCTTTTAAGGTTTTGCTTTCTACTTTTTCAATTAGCTGATTCAAAATTTCTTTCTCTTTGCTTTCTACGCCTGGTGCTTCGTTTTGATTTTTTTCTTCTGAAATTGGAGTTTCTGTGACGACGCTTTCTTCTGTTTTGTTTTCTTTGATTTTGTTTTCTTGTTTTACTGGTTCCTGATAGTTGACGACCTGATTGTTTTGTCATAAAAATTTATTTATCGCAATTTTGTACAAGATAGTAGGGTATGGATAATATTTTGCTGTTGCTATTATTTCTGAAAAAATTTCTGATACAGAGATAAAAAAGTCGATATCTGACATTATATTTTTGTCTATGTACATAATGTTTTGTTTTGCAAATTGCAATAAGTCTATTCATTGGTCGTGAATTTCGTCTATTTTTTTGAAAATAGCTTCTCTATCTTTTGACTTTATTAATTCCAAAAAATCTTTGATCATGGCTTCACCAGCTATTCCCAAAAAATTGCTAACATTTTCCATACTAATGCTTCCAAACACGCTTATTTGGTCTACATACTTTACGGCATCTCTTACACATCATTCAGATATGTCTGAAATTAAATTTAATGCCTCATCTTCAAAAGATAGTCACTCTAAATTACAAATGTTTTGTAAATGAGGAGTCATTGTTTCTTTTAAAATTTTTTTGAAATTAAACACTTGGCAACGAGAAACTATTGTTTCTGGGACTTTGTGTATTTCTGTAGTGGCAAAAATAAATCAAACAGCACTATTTGGCTCTTCTATGGTTTTTAAAAGAGCATTGAATGCAGACTTGGAGAGCATATGTACCTCATCTATTACATATATTTTCTTTTTTAGTTGAGTAGGAGGATATGGTACTTTGTCTAAAATCTCTTCTCTAATATTGTCTACTCCTGTGTAGCTGGCTGCATCTATTTCTACATAATCAAAAGTTTGTCATTTGTTTATTGTGCTACAATTTGCACATTGATTACAAGGATTTCCATCTTGTAGATCCAAACAGTTTATGGCTTTGGACAAAATTCTAGCTGCTGTAGTTTTTCCAGTACCTCTAGGTCCAAAAAGCAAATAGTTGTGGTTGTTCCTTTGCTCATTTTTCATTTGAGCTTTGAGTATGTGTGTAATATGATCTTGTCATATAATTTTATCAAATGTATTCGGACGATATTTGTTGGCTAAAGACATAATATTTTTTGACAATATAAAATTCATTCATTTTTTATAATATAAGATTATATTATTTGTTTTCAATTGGATTTTTGAAATTTTTGTTTATGAAAAATTTCCAGTTCACTATTGTGCTTTGTTGTCAAATATTTTTTGACACCAGTTAAAATTACAATAAAGTATTGAATTTATGAAAAAATTTGTTATAAGAAATTTTGAAATGAACGAGGAGTGATTAACAATTAATAATTTTGTTCCTTATTAATGGGAATTGGGAGAGTTGGAGGTTGTAGTTGGGGGTAAAACCCCCACCTAGTCCCTCATAAATTCGGGACATTCAACCTCCCCCTAGGGAGGAATTTTCCCCTCATCACTTCAACATTTTATCACGAATGTTTTTTACTCTAATAACGGGCGGTTGATAACTGCCCCTACATCAATTCATCTCTTTATCATTTTAACACTTTATCATTTTATCACTTTAACATTTTCTCATGTCTATTCATCCTGAAATTATTAAGTATTCTGCTCATCCTGATATTACTTTTTGAGATTTGAAATCTTGAGATTTTGATAAGTATGATATTCCAGCATCTGAACTAAAAAATATACAAAGTATTTTTCAAGAGCACAATATCGGAGCTTTTATGATGTGACAAGATGATTATCATTACAAGTTTCATTCAATACCATCCAAACCATATATTGTCCATTACATATGAGATTTATCTTTATTGGACAAAAATATTTTGGCGATAGTTGGGCCTAGAAAGCCGAGTGTTTATTCTCATAAAGTTTTAAAGAAGCTTTTTGAACATGCTGAAAACTATGATTTGGTAACTATTTCCGGCATGGCAGCTTGAGTAGATCAGCTGGCTCATGCGCTTTCTATCAAGCACAAAATACCCACCATTGCTGTTTTGTGATGATGACTAAATTATTTTTTGAAATGAGCAGAGCGTCATATTGTCCAATCTATAGTGGACAATGGATGACTGGTATTGTCCGAATACAAGATAAATTTCGTACCTACAAAATATAGTTTTCCGCAAAGAAATCGTATTATAGCAGGTTTGTCTGATATAGTTGTTTTGCCGGAAGCTTGAGAAAATTCTTGAAGTTTAATTACAGTTGATTTTGCCAACCATTCAAGTAGACCGGTATATGTTGTTCCAAACGATATTTTTTCTCTTACTAGTTTTGGAGTGCATCAGCTAATTTCTCAACAAAAAGCGAATGTCTTAATTGATTTCAAGGATTTCTTTGATCAAAATTTCAAAAAATTTGGGGTAAAACATACCGTTAGTACAAAAATATTGGATTTACCAGCTCCTCAAAGTGATATTATTTGACTTTTGTCTGACAATGGCGAAATGTCTTTGTGAGCTATTATGCAAGCTACAGGTTTGGATACAGATACTGTTATGCAACATATTACTTTGTTAGAAATAAATAATCATATATACCAAAATTCTCCTTGAAAATATAGTCTGTACTAATGCTGTTTATGTTTTGTATGTAATGAGTTCTATGATAATTTCGTTAAGGTTAGGCAATTAAAATATTTATAATTTTTGTGATGATTAATCTTCAATAAGTTTTTAGTTGAAAAAGGGAATGAAATCTCTATCAATTAATTATTGAAAATATATATATTTTTATTGTTTGAAAAAAAATATTTTGGCTAGAAGAAAATATAAAAGACGCAAAAAAACAGTAATTTTGAGTAAATATAAGCTATGAGCTGGTATGATTATTCTTGGGGGTTTGTATTTTTTTTCTTTGTATTTAGCTGAATGATCACCAATATTTGAACTTTTGACCAATTATGCTAGTGTGGCTTTTTGAGAAATATGATTAAATGTGTTTTTTGGATTGTGTATTTTAGTATGAATTTTGATCTTGTACAAAGGTTATCTGATGAACTTACTCATCAAACAATTTTTGATTATGATGATGTTAGTTTCTGGAGTATTAAACTTTCCAATAATAGATTGAGAAATTTCTAAATATCAATCTTTTGGTGGATACTTATCTTGGCCTCTTATTGAGCTTTTAAACTTAATGTTTGGTTCTCAAGCTACGGCAGTAAAATCTTTTATAGTAGTTTTGCTTATAGCTACTCTTGTGTGGATTTTATATACATTCAATTTTTCTTTACCAAAAATTAATTTTAAATTGGAAAAATATGCTAAACCAAAAACAGCTTGAGCTACTAGAGAGTTAAAAATAGAAAGACAAACAACGGATGATATTGCTAAAAAAATAAATGAGACCAGAAGCGGAATAAATAGACCAATTTCTGATTCTTTTATCAAAACTATTATAAAACAAAAAGTAGAAGAAAAAATCGAAGAAAAAAGACCTAGACCAGTCATAAATTTTTCTTGAGATAAGCCGACATTTAATACATCTATTTTAAAATCTAATACATGAGAAGTAACTACGATTGATGAAAAATTTTTGATGGAGAAGGCAAAATCATTGCAAGATAAGTTGATGGAATTCAATGTTGCTGTGAGTATTGAATGATTTGATATAGGGCCAACTATCGTTCAAATCAGAATTAAACCGGAAGCTGGGATAGCTATATCAAAAATTGAATCATTGGTAAACGATATTAAACTGTCATTAAAATCAAAATCTTTGAGAATTATTGCACCTATCCCGTGAACAGATTCTGTCTGAATTCAAATTCCAAATCAAAAACCGACAATAGTTAGGGTATGAGACATGTTGAGTTCAAAAGAATTCCAGTCTCAAATGGCAAAATCCAATACAAACTTAACCTTGGGGAGACAAATAGATGGATCAATTATTACAAAAACTTTGGAAGATATGCCTCATTTACTTATTGCTTGAGCTACTTGATCTGGTAAATCTGTATGAGTAAATGACTTTATTATATCTTTGATGTATCAAAATTCTCCATCAGAATTAAAGTTTTTGATGGTAGATCCAAAACAAGTTGAGCTTGAACTATATTCTTGACTGCCTTACATGTTAGCTCCAATAGTTAGTGAGCCAGAACAGGCATTAAAATTATTAAAACGAGCTGTAGATGAGATGGAAAAGAGATATGGTATGCTCAAAGATAGAAGAGTAAAAAATATAGGAGAATACAATCAAAAAGTAATGTGAGATAAAATGTATCGTATAGTATTTGTGATAGATGAGTTGGCAGATATGATGATGCACAAAAACAAAAAAGAAGTAGAGACCTACATTACTCGTATAGCTCAAAAGGCTCGTGCTATTGGAATTCATTTAATTTTGGCGACACAAAGACCATCTGTAAATGTGATCACCTGACTTATCAAAGCAAATATGCCTACTAGAATAGCATTTGGAGTTGTTTCAGAAATTGATTCTAGGACTATTTTGGGTAGAAAATGAGCTGAGGATTTGGTATGAAGATGAGATATGCTTTATATGGATCCAAGTACAAAACGACCTATTAGAATACAAGCTCCATTTGTAGAAACATCGGAGATAGAATTGGTAGTAAATACTTTAAAAGACAAATATATGAGATGATTATCAGAGGATGATATATACAATCCAGATATTATCAAAGCTTTGGAAAGTAAATTGGAGATTGCTTGATGATCGTTTTCTGGATGAGTGTGATGATCTGATGAAGAGCTTGTAGAACAAGCTATCCAAGTTATTCTAGAAACTAGAAAAGCTTCTGCTACCTTATTGCAAAGAAAGCTTAATATAGGTTTTGCTAGAGCGGCTAGAATTATGGATGAACTTGAAGAAAGAGGTGTTATTTGACCACAAGAATGAGCAAAAGCTAGGGATATATTTATATAAAATTTAGATCTAAAAAATGAGTTTTATAAAAAATAAGATCACTTCGTTTTGAAATATATTTATTTTTGTTTGTATTTTTGTTTTTCTTTTTATTGTTCGGCAAAATTCAGCAAAAGCAGACATTATTAGAAAAGGTGGTTTTGAAAGAGTAGATAGTGTGTCAGAATTTGTAGATAATAAAGTGGTTTCTATTTTTGGTGAAGCCTTGGCCTTTTCACAAAATGACTACAAACAAAACTTTGATCTTAATTCAGATTGTTCTTTGCAAAAATATATTTCAGATGATTTGGTTTTAGAAAATATACAATATGTCCCAGCTGATTTATCGCAAATAGATTCCGAATATATTGTAAATAGAGCGGGTAGACCTTATCTGAGATTGTCTGCTCAAACTGCTTTTGAAGCTATGGCAAAGGATTTTTATTCAACAAATAATCAGCAACTTTATTTGATGAGTGCTTATAGATCCTACAATGATCAAGCTACTTTGTTTGAATGAGGTTGTTCTTTGAATAGATGCGCTAGATTGTGAGCTAGTGAGCATCAGCTTTGATTGGCGGTAGATATCCATTTGGCGACCAAAAACTGATACAATATTTTATGAGGAGAATATTTGGAGCGATTAAATCAAAATGCACATAAATATTGATTTATCAACACATATCGTAAATGAGCTAAAATAGATGGGAAAATGGCAGAAGTTTGGCATCGAAGATATGTTTGAAAATACTTGGCTACAGAATTGTTTGAAAAGGATTTAAGTTTTGCGGAGTATTATGCGTTAAGTTTGTAAAATTACAAGTTGAAAGTTTATAAAGTTGACAACCATCCCCCTTAACAAGGGGGATTAAGGGGGATTTTAGACTAATAGTGGGGTTTAGTTTTTTTGGCTCGCTTACTTACAGTTTCCCGTAAATAAGGGGAATTAAATAAACACCTTCATTTTTCTTAAATCCCCCCTACTATGAGAAATATATTGAAAAATATATATTTATTGGTTATAATTTATTAGGAAGATCAAGTGGAATAGAGAATTTATGATCCCCCTAAATCTATAAAGATTTAAAGGAAGTCCATTCCTATTCCACTCTATCTATTTACAGGATTAATTAATTGGTTAGGCTGTATAAATACAAGCTTTGATAACTAAGTAGGTTATTCCATAAATAGATATTGACCTTCGTTTTATTTTATTACCTCCATTAAGCATGAAAAGATTATCATCCTTAACAGGGTTAAATCTCAATAGCATTGAAGCTATTGGACTTGATGTTGCCAAGGAGAAAATAGACATTTGCTTATTTTCATCCCAGCAGTCATTATTTTACAGAATAGCCAACAATTCTCAAGCTATTTATCAATTTTCAACAGATTTGACTAAAAATGGGCTTTTGAAAACCGTTCCTTTTGTATTAGAGTCTACTTGAATTTATCATCTTCAATGTGCATTACAACTAGCTGATGACTGATGGGATGTTAAAGAAATCAATCCAATAATTACTCATCAACAAATTGGATATACAATTAGGTGAA